>JAKEFM010000134.1 GCA_022616055.1 Planctomycetota bacterium | reverse complement strand
TTCCCGTGCCGCCGCCGCCTCCGAGCTGGGCGGCGGATCCTCTCCCGTATTCCCGGCGCCGGTGACCGCCAGAATTTGGCGGATTCACAAAGCCGTCAACAGGGCGCTCGAGGATCGGGCTGTGGCCGGTCCGGAATCGACGCAGATCCCCGAGATCGCTAGAGTTCCCGCCCTGTGCCGGGGTGGCGGAACTGGCAGACGCGCTAGATTCAGGGTCTAGTGCCCGAAAGGGCGTCGGGGTTCGACTCCCCGCCTCGGCACCACCTTTCTCCGCAGGGGTTTCGGTCGATCCCGCGGCCGGCCCCCCCACCGATCCCTGCGCGAGCCCACTGGTGAACTCCGATCTGCGCGCGAGTTCACCCGGTGAACTTCGATCTACGCGTGAGTTCACCGGGCGCACGCCGGCCCAGTGAACTGCTCCCCGACCTCGGGCCACTCGCTCGGTAGGTGCGACTGGGGAGGAACCCCGGATAGCCGGCTCAAGGAGAGCTCGGTAGCTTCGAGCACTCACGTCTCGAGGTCGGTCCCCGGGGGATGCGTCCATGCGCGCACGCCTTTTCACGCTCGCCGCCGCTCTCGCGACCTTCGGTTCGCTCGCCGGCTCCGCGCCGGCCCAGTGCGTGAGCCTCGGCACTCCCGGGCTGACGGGCTGCTTCGGCTTCACGCTGCTGCCGGTCCCGGCGCCGATCGTCAGCTGCTACTTCACCATCCCCTTCATCGGGAACGCCGGGTTCAAGGTGGTCGGGTCCAACCTCTTCTGCGCTCCGTTCCTCGCCGTCGGAACCTGCGCGGGGACTCCGACCCCCTTCCCGGCGGGCACCCCCTTCTGCTCGCCCGCCAGCCTCGGGTGCCTCGCCTTCATCGATTACGTCCGCCCCTTCCTCCTCCTCGCGCCGGCGCCCGGACCGGAGTGGCCCCTCCCGATCCCCAACGATCCGAGCCTCGTCGGCGCCATCCTCTGCGCCCAGGCGTTCGGCTTCGGCACCGGGTTCTGCGGATCCTGCGTCGCGGTCTCGAACGGCCTCCGCGTCACCATCCTTCCATGAGCGGATCGAGCCACCGGCGTGGCCCGGAGCGTCCGCGACGGTGCCCGCCGTAGGAGTGGCTGGCTGGACGGAATGCGGAGCCCTCCGACACCGTCCACGCACGCCATGAAGGTGAAACTCGTTCGACGTCTCGGTCCGAACGCCCTCGAGGGAACGGCGAGGGTCGAATCCCGAATCCATGCGACAGCGCGGAACGGGGGGGCACTCTCCCGGGAGAAGCGCCTCGCCCTCGCCCTCGCGGGCCTGGCGGCGCTGCCGGCCTTCTCCCCCATCCAGACGACCGACCGCAGGCGGGAGGTCGCCAAGCGGGAGGTCTCGGAGATCGTCGCCGCGATCGAGGGATACCGGAAGGAGTGCGGGGAGCTCCCCGACTGCCTGCACCTCCTCGTGCTCCCCGACGAGAAAGGGAAGGCCTTCCTGTCGAGGAAGGGGATGCCCGTCGACCCATGGGGAACGCCCTACGAGTACGACTATTCGGAGTTCGATCGCGGTCGATGGAACTTCGAGGTCCAGTCCTACGGGAGCGACGGCCGACCGGGAGGGGAAGGGGAGGCGGCGGACATCGGACTTGTCTCCGCCCCCCCGCTCCCGCCCCTCCGCGGACGAGCGCCAGGATGCGCATCGTGAAGGCGGAGATCAGGAACATCGCCCAGGCCGTGCAGTCCCACCAGATCAAGAACGGCCGTCTCCCCGGGGGCCTCGAGCCGCTCGTCACCCCGGACGAGAACGGAGTGACCTTCCTCGCGGACCGGACGGAGATCCCCGTCGACCCGTGGGGCCGCCCGTACGCCTATCGCCCCGACGTGAACGGAGGGACCTTCACGATCGAATCGAAGGGGAGGGACGGGAAACCGGGGGGAGCGGGAGCCGACGCCGACACCGAGTTCCGCGCGGACGCGTCGGTGCGCCCGCGGAAGTCGCGGTAGGAATCCCGCTCGTCCGGACCGGCCTCGTCGTCTGGCCGCCGTCGCTCCGGTTCTGGACGCAAGGTGCACTCCGAGGTGGCGGATTCGGGCCGCTGCCCCTCCGAGAGGGAGGCCGCGATCGACGCGGTGGGCGGGGTTCACCTGGTCCGTCTCTTCCTGAGCACCGGCGGCTCCGCAGGCGGGGGACCGACGGGGAGGAGTCGGGGATCGTCGAGGGGGAGACTCTCCTCTCTCGATCTCCCCTCCTTCACGTGCGCCCCGACGGGTTCCGGCGAAATCTGAACTTCCAAGAAGGGGCCGTCTGCCGGAGGCTTCGCCTCCCGTTGATTCGTGTCCGAATCGGAGGTGATACGTGAGATTCGAAACGAGCATCGTCCGGACCGCCACGCTCGCTTGCCTGCTCCTGGCCGGGCAGGCGTCGACTCGCGCGATCGAGCCGGGGGTCCCCTCTCCGGTCTTCGGCGTCGACTTCCTCCGGCTCCTCGAGGGCGACCTCGACGCCGGACCGGTCTCCTCCTCGATCCCCTCGAGCGAGGCTTTCCTGTCCTGGGTGAAGGGGAGCGGCGCCGTCCTCTCGGTCGCGCCCACCGGACTCGACGGCCCGCCCGACGCCCTTGCGGGACTCGCGTGCGACGACCTGGTGACCGGCGGCGGGAGCATTCCCGTCGGGTCGAGCATCGGCACCTTCGGGGGCTTCGCCGGGGTCAAGGACGATCTGATTTTCGTCGGCTTCGAGTACACCGACCACGACGCCGATTTCCACGTCAAGGTGCTGAGCATCTCGACGTACGGACAGGGGGCGACCGCGGACTGCCGCCACTTCGAAGGGGGTGCGGCCATCAACGGGGTCAGCGGGTTCACCTACTCCGTCGACGTCCGCGACAACGCCGAGCCCGGCACCGGGGTGGACACGTTCGCCATCTCCCTGAGCAACGGCTACTCCGCGTCGGGAGTGCTCGCGGGAGGGAACGTCCAGGTCCACGTGTTCTGCCCCTAGTCGCGAGGCGAAGGGTTCGTTCTGCCGGGGCGGTCGCGTGAATCGGGTCGCCCCGGCTCCTCCCGTCCCCTCGACCGGCTCGGGCCGACGGAGCGGCAGCCCCCCATCGCGGGAGGGTCGAGAGCGTCTTCCGGAGTCCGACTCACCGCCGCCCCTGCGGAAGTGCGTGTGGGTCAAGGGGCATGGTTACGGGTGCAGGGAATCGTCATAGGATTCCGTCGAGGCCCAGAGGTTCCCATGAGCACGACACTCCCCTGCCTGTCCGCGGCCGTCATCGCCTTCCTCGCCTGCTCGGCACCCGCGCAGGTCCCGTGCGGCAACCTGACGGTGACGATCTCCCCTAACCCCGCCCCGCACGGGGCACCGGTGACGGTCACGGTCACCAACAACACTCTCGCGACCGAGTCCCTCGCGACGTCGTGCGTCATCACCGGGATCTATCCGATCCTCGGCAATGCGCCCGTCTACTTCCAGCCCTGCCTGCCGGTCCTGACTCCCGTTCCACCCGGAGGGCAGGTCTCGGAGACCTGGGACCAGAAGGGGTTTTGCGGGCAGCAGGTGGACCCCGCCACATACGTCGTGGTCGTGGCCGTCGTCCCGGCCAGCGCAAGCTGCGCCGTCCCCTTCACGATCGATCCCTGCCAGGCCGGGGGGATCGCGAGCTTCGGGTCCGGCTGCGGGACGGGCCTGTTCGGCTGCCTGGGCACCTCCACCCTCACTCTCGGAGAGTGTCCCCTGGTCGCCTCGCCGGTCACCTTCCGCCTCTCGAACGGCCCGGCGAACGCGCCCTCCGCCCTCGCCCTCGGCGCGAGCAACACGAGCTGGATGGGAGTCCCGCTCCCCATCCCGATAGGTCTCGGTTGCTCGATCCTCGTCTCCCTCGACGTGTTCCTCCCCCCGACGTTCACCGACTCCCTGGGGCTCGCCCTCTTCTCGGCCTCCATCCCGGCCGATCCCGCCCTCGTCGGACAGACGGTGTACGCGCAGGGGGGCGCGATCGCCCCGCCGGGGGCGGTCCGAACGACGAACGGTCTGTCGGTCACGATCGGCTAGGTCGGGCGCCGGGCTCGGCTCGACGAGAACGCGGGGCGCGCTGCCGCATCCGCTCCTGCGTTCCGACCCGGCTCGGCACCGGCTTCCGGAGCGCGGGCGGAGGGACCGCGGGCCCGGGGCCCGGCAAAAGGGAGAGGCCTCGCTAGAATCCGGGCGACTCCCGGAGGTTCCCATGCGCACCCACGCTGCTCACCTGGCCGCCACCGCCCTCGGTCTCCTGCTCGCCCCCGCGGCGAACGCGCAGGGGACGTGCGGCAACCTGACGGTGACGCTCTCCCCGAACCCCGCCCCGTACGGCGCGCCCGTGACGGTGACGGTGGCGAACAACTCGGGGAATGCGGCGTCGCTGTCGAGCTCCTGCGTCATCACCGCGATCTTCTCGGCCCTCGGAGCGTCGCCCGTCTTCGCCCCGTTCTGCCTGACGGTGCTCACCCCCGTGCCTCCCGGGACCCAGCTCTCCCAGACCTGGGACCAGAAGGGGAACTGCGATCAGCAGGTGACCCCCGGCCTCTACACGGTCGTCGTGAACGCCGTCCCGGGCGGGTCGTGCAACTTTTCCCTCACGATCGACCCCTGCACGGCGGGCTCGATCTCGAGCTTCGGCGCCGGATGCGGGAACGGCGCCGCCTGCGGCGGTCCCGCGACCCTGACGCTCGAGGACTGCCCGGTGATCGGGACGACCGTCACCTTCCGCCTCGCGAACGGCCCGGCGAACGCGCCCTCCGCCCTCGCCCTCGGCGCGAGCAACACCAGCTGGATGGGGGTGCCGCTCCCGATCCCGATCGGCCTCGGGTGCTCGATCCTCGTCTCCCTCGACGTGATCCTCCCCGGGCCGATGACGGGCCCGGAGGGGCTCGCCCTCTTCCCGGGCTCCATCCCGGCCGATCCCGCCCTCGTCGGCCAGACGATCTACGCGGAGGGGGGCGCGCTCTCCGCGGGGACCTTTCGCACGACGAACGGCCTGGCGGTCACGATCGGCTAGGACGGGCGGAGTGTCTCCCTCCTCGGAGAGGCTGCCATGAAGAACCCGCTCCTCCTCTTCCTCCCCCTGCTCCTCCCCGCGACGGCGGCGGCGCAGGCCTGCGGGCCGCTCACCTTCGTGGTGACCCAGACCGGCCCGGGGTGCTCCCCCCCCGTCTTCCCTCTCCCGAATCCCTCCCTCACGGTCTCCGTCGTGCCGGGGCCGTCGAGCTGCACGATCCAGTTCTTCGGTCCCGTCCTGATGATCCCCCACTACATGACCCTGGGGGTGTCGAATCCCGCGCTCGACCTGACTCCCTTCGGGTTCCCGGGCTGCACGCTCCTGACGAGCCTCGACATCGTCGACAAGCTCTTCCCGAACCCCGGCTCGGGGGCCCTGCTGACGATCCTCCTCCCGCAGGATCCGGCGCTGATCGGCGCGACCGCCTACGCGCAGTTCTTCGACGTCGTGGCGTTCACGATCGCCCTCTCGAACGGGCTGCGGATCGACATCCAGTAGCCGCTCCTCCCCGGAGGCGGCTCCCGGGACCCCGGCCGCGTTCAGCGCGGCACCGAAGCCGGACCGGGCGTCCGAGTCTCGTCGAGGAGGACCTCTCCCCCCTTCATCACGAAGAGGACGTGCTCGAGCGCGCGGATGTCCTCGAGGGGATTCCCCCGGACCGCGATCACGTCGGCGAATCGGCCGGGCTCGAGGCTCCCCACGCGGTCTTCCCACCCCATCAACGCGGCGGCGTTCGACGTCGCCGCGCGGATCGCCTCGAGGGGGGCGAGGCCGACCTCGACGAGGACCGCGAACTCCCTCGCGTTCTCCCCATGGGGGAAGACCGTCGCGTCGGTCCCGAAGTCGATCCGGACCCCACCCCGGATCGCGAGGCCGACGCTCTCGCGGGCGAGCGCGCGCCCCGTTCGGAGAGCCTGGAGGCGAGCCTCGGGGGCGCCCTTCCTTTCGGCCTCCCCGAGGAGCCAGTCGAGCCGGTAGAGCGTCGGCACCAGGAAGGCCCTCCCCTTCATCGACTCGACCGTCGCGGCGTCGAGGAGCCCGCCATGCTCGATCGAGTCGACGCCGGCCCTCAGCGCGTTCGCGACCGCCGCCGGGCCCTGCGCGTGGGCCGCCACCTTCCGGCCGGCGGCGTGGGCCACCTCGACTACGCTCCGGATCAGCGCCTCCGAGCATTCGCACGCCTCGCGGTCCGCCTCGGACGGCGCGACGCCGCCCCCCGCGCAGACCTTGATCACGTCGGCGCCAGCCGCGAGGAACTCGCGAACCCGGGCGGCAGCCTCCTCGGGATCGGCGGCCCTCCCCTCTCCCCCGAAGACCCGGTCGCAGACCTTCCCTTCCGGGCCGATTCCGGCCACGGCAACCTGCATGCGGGGCCCGGGGATCTCGCGGGCGTCGATCGCGCGCTTGAGCGCGACGTCCGCGCGGGAGGTCGAGCCGAGGTTTCGCACGGTCGTGAAGCCGGCAAGGAGAGTCGCGCGCGCCTCCTGCGTTCCCTGGAGGGGGCCGCCTGGCTGGGAGGCGCCCCACGCGAGGTGCACGTGGGCGTCGATCAGGCCGGGGAGGAGGACCGCCGCCCCGAGGTCGGTCACCTCGGCGCCCGGCGGGACCGCGACGTCGGTCGCCGGGCCCGCCGCCGCGACTTTGTCCCCCTCGACGAGAACGGCGGCGTCAGCGACGAGTCGCCCGCCGCGCACGTCGACCATCCCCGCCGCGCGGAGGATCCGCTTTCTCGCCGGGTCCGCCGGCCCTCCCTGCGCGGGATTCCCGGCGAAGGCGGCGGCCGGCAGGCCGAGCGCGAGCAGGAGAAGGAGGACACGCGCCGACGGCATCGCTCCCCACGGATACCCCTCCCCCGCCTGCGAGGAAAGGGGTCCGGTCCCTCGAGGCCGTCTCGGGTCCCTGGATGGACGCGGCGAGGGGACCCGGGAATCCCCCCCCCCTCGCGGGCCGTGCGCGAGTCGGGCCCGGAGGTCAGTAGGTGAAGGTCACCTGCAGCGTGTCGGACAGGAGGACCCCGATTCCCGAGACGGCGCACCCTCCGGAGAGCCCGAGGCCGAGCTCCGCGCCCTGGAAGGCGATCACCGCTCCGGCGAGGGCGGGGTTGCACGGGATCGGGCCCGAGAGGGAGCCGCCGGGGAGGAGCGCGACGGGGGGAAACGACACGCCGATCACGCAGGGACCCGTCCCCCCGCACAGGGGCGTCGAGGCGGGGAGTCCAACCAGGAGGACGAGGGAGCCTCCCTGCGCGGCCGTCGTCTGGATGGACAGGGTCCCGTTCAGCGCGGAGGTCCCGGTCGCCGCGAGCGTCGGCGCGGGTGCGCCGCAGGAGGTCGGGGCGGTCGCCTGCGAGAGCGAGCCGCTGTGGGCTTCGTACAGGGCCCCATGGACGTCGAAGCCGCCCGTCGCGCCGTTGTTGTTGTCGTCGAAGGCGAGGGCGTGCTCGGGCCCGCTCCCGCCCGCCGTCCATCGCGAGGTGATCGCGGGGTGATCCTCCTGCGCCGTCGTGGCGGCGTTCGCGACGAGCACGTGACCCTCGTCCCAGACGAAGGAGGTTCCGGCGCCCCGGACGGCGGCGAGGCGGACGTCGTAGTTCGGCGCGCCGAAGCTGTCCGACTCCGCATAGGCGTACACAAACCGGCACCCGTCCGCGCTCACCGCCGGATGCCGGTGCTGATAGGTGCCGGAGGGCACCCCGGGCTCGTCGTCGCTCAGGCTCTCCGCCGGCCCGGCGGGGGATCCCCCGACGAAGCGACGGCCGAAGATGTCGTACAACCCAGCCTGGTTTTGCTCCCAGACGAACAGGGCCTCGCTCCCGTTCCGAGCGACGTCCGGATCGTCACCGCTGCCGAACGAGCTGGCCTCGACCGTGAAGGAGCTCCCGATCGGGAGCCCCGTCCACTCCAACCGACGCCCCCGGATCTCGTACCCGAACCCGGTCAAGATGCTCCCCTCCCGATCGTAGGCGACGTACCAGATCCCCTCGGAGCCGTTCCCCTGGGAGATCGCGGGGGTCTGGTCGAACGACCCGAGGGTCTGATCCACCGCGATTCCGGTTCCGAGGGCGAGGCTCGTCGGATGGACCGTGCGGGAGTAGATGTCGTGGTCCGTGCCGGCGAGGACCACCCGCTCCCAGACGACGCAGAAGTAGGTGGAGCCCACGGGGAGCGGATCTCCCCCGACGTCGGGGTTGAAGTCGTCGAGGAAGGGACTCGCCTCGATGTCGAACTGCGCCGAGGCGTTCGTCTCCGTCACCGGATTGAACATCCGACCCCGGATGTCCCGCTGCCCGAGGAACCCGGGGACCGCCGCCACGACGAGGACGCGGTCCGCGGCGTTGTTGTCCGCGTTCCTCGGCCTCCTCCAGTCGGCGGTCGTGATGTCCTGGGCCACGAACGGGCCGAGCGCGCCCCCCAGGGTCCGGGTCCTCGACCAGACGTCGTGGTCCGGATCGCTGAAGGTATCCTCGTAGGTGAAGACGTACTTCCCCGCGTCGAGGGAGAAGCAGACGTCTGGGTTGAAGTCGCTGTGGACCGTGCCGAGGTCGACGCCGAAGGTCGAAATCACGGGGTCGATCGTGAGCGGATAGCTCGCCGTCGCCACGGTCGAGGACGGGACGCGAACCTCGAGGAGGCCCCCCTCGAACGCGACCGTCGCCGGACGCGCGAGGGCCTCCGCGTCCACCGTGAGCGCCTCCCCGTACTTCGCGCCGCCGAGGCCGGCGGCGGCGAAGTGATGGGCCCCCTCCTCGACCCCCGCGAAGGCGAGGTCGGTCTCCACCCGCAGCCGCACGAGGAGGTCCCCCTCCCCGGCGGGCGAACGGAGGACGAAGAGCTGCTCCACGCCGTCCGGCCGCAGCTCGTAGACCTCCTCGAACGCTCCGTGGTCGTAGACGACGCGGGTCTCCCCGACCCGCCGCGGGAGAGGCTGTGCTTCCCCCACCAAGTTCGCCCCGCCCACCCCGACGAACTCGGGGGTGAGGCGGAGGAGGTAGTTCCGCGGGGCCGTGTCGCCCAGGAACGGGATGTAGGTGAACCCCTCGGCCGAGAACGACGCCTTGTAGGACCCCCCTCTCGCCCAGATCGCCCCGTCGCCGGGCTCGTCCACGAAGAGGAAGGTCGACGGATCGAAGTCCCCGAGCGGCGGCAGGGCCGCGACTTCGCCGAGGGGGGCGGGGGAGACGCCGGGAGCGGATTGGGCCCGGGCGACCTGCGGGGCGAGGAGGAGGGCGGCCGGGAGGACGAACTCTCCGAGGCGCGTCGCGGGGCTCATGTTCGG
>JAKEFM010000133.1 GCA_022616055.1 Planctomycetota bacterium | reverse complement strand
GAACGCATCGTCCGCCTCATCGTCGAGAGGTTCGATCCCGAGAAGGTCGTCCTGTTCGGCTCGCGCGCGGAGGGGCGGGCGGCACCGGATTCCGACGCGGACCTGCTCGTCGTCATGCCAACCTCGCTTTCCTTCTACGATCGGGCCCCCGCCATCCGGGACGCGATCTGGCCGCACGACCTGGGTCTCGACCTCCTCGTTTTCACGCCGGAGGAGGTCGCCCCGCTCGAGTCCGACCCCCTCTCCTTCGTCGGCGGCATCCTGCGAACGGGAAGAGTCCTTCACCGAAGGCATGCCGCCTGAGCGCGATGCCGACCGGTGGCGGCGCCTCGTCGAGGCTCGGGGCGAGCGCCGGGGCACCCCGCCGCGGCCACCGGGCCCTGCGTCGCCTCGTTCCTCCCGTCCTGCAGCCGGTGCGCGATCGTCTCGAGGTCCAGGTCCGCCGCAGGCCGACGCCCGCCGCCATCTCCCCTCGCGGCTCGAACCGGGGAATCGCCGCGAGCGCCCCGGGGACCGCTTGCCGGGCCGGTCGCGGACGCGTAGGTTCCGCGTGGTCTTGGCAAGCACGGGGAAGGCGCCTGCCTCCCCGGGAGGTGATGTATGTGGCGCACTTCTCGCGTCGCGTTCGGGGCCGCGTTGGCGTTTTCCTCCTCGTCCCCCCTGGCGTCCGCGCAGCTGCCCCCCGGAACCTTCCTGGCGGTGACCTCCAGCGGGCCCACCGTCAACCCCACGGCGAACAGCGTCCAGGTCGTCGACCCCTTCGCCGGAACGGCCACGCCGATCTCGATTGCAGGACTTCCGACGGGAGCCGGGAGTTCCTACTCGTACTCTGCCCCGGCCTTCGAGTCGCCGACCTCCTTCCTGCTGGGGACCGGCTCCGCGGCTCCCTCGTCGCGGAACCTCTACCGGGTCACCTGGTCGTCCGGAAGCGGCTGGAGCGCGACGCAGCTGAACGCGGGGACGTTCTCCCAGATCGTGTACGTCGCCCAGATCGCCATCCTGCCGAGCGGGATCTACGTCGTCGGGAACCCCACGGGAGGGGCGGGAGGGCTAGGCGCCTACGTCTACTCCCTCCCGACCAATGGAGGGGCCCCCTCCCTCTACGCGGACCTCACGGCGGCAGGGGCGCAAGGCCTCGGAAACGGCATGACGGCGGTCGGGACGAGCCTCCACGTGTTCACCGCCGACACCACGACGACGGGTCCGAACGCCAAGCACTGGGAGGTCGACACGACGACGGTCCCGCCGACGATCACCTTTCGCGGGGCGCTTCCGGACTCCCTCGTTCCCTCCACGCCCTCCCAGAACTTCGGATCTGCGCAGGCTGCGTGGGATCCCGTTTCCGGGAACATCGTCCTCGCGGGCGTCCGAGGGGACGTCCTGCGGCGCACCCCCTCGGGCACAAACGTGAACCAGATCCTCTCGCCGGGTGTCTGCAACGGCACCCCCGGGGCGATTCCCCGCCACGACGGTCTCGCGATCAACCTGAACACGAACGCGATCGGCCTGGGGGATGGCTGCGCCCACTACGACGAGCTGCGCTGCGACGCGACCCTCTTCCTCGACGACCTCGTCACGATGCCGCCCCCGGTTCCGAGCGTGTCCCTCTTCCGCCTCTCCTACGTCACCTCCGCCGCGAACTACCTGGAGGACGGCGAGGGTTGCGCCGGTTCGAACGGGCTCGTCCCCTGCAACTACGTGAATTCGCTCCCGACGGGCGGGAACGCCTCCTTCGCGATCACCCTCGCGAACGCCCTCCCCTCGACGGCCGCCTTCCTCGTGATCGGGATCAGCGACACGGCGTGGGGTCCCTTCGCGCTCCCTCTCCCGCTCGCCGGGTTCGGGGCGCCGGGGTGCTCCCTCCGGGTCAGCCTCGACATCCCCTTCCTCGGGGTCACGGGAGCCTCCGGGGAGGCGAGCGCCGCCTTCCCCATCCCGGCCGGGCTGACGGGCACGGCCTACAGCCAGTGGATCGTGTCCGATCCGGCGGCGAACGGTCTCGGGCTGGCGTTCTCCGACGGGAGAAGGATCGACATCGGGTAGCGATCGCGGGGGCTCGGAGGGGCGCCTGACTCAGGGAGGACGAGATGGAGAGCCTGCCCCCCATCAGGGCTGCACCACGATCGCCGGGGCGTTCGAGGCTGAGATCCCGCTGGCCGCGCATGGATCCGGCCAGAAGAACTGGGCGAACGCCGACTGCCCCGCAAGGAGCGCGCTCGGCGGGATGGGGATCGGGACCTCGGCCGCCCCCACGGCGTCGGAGCCGACGAGGGCGAGATGGAAGGGGGGAGGGTTCTGATCGATCCAGATCGAGACGCCGAAGGTGACGAGCGGGGACGCGAGCTTGGAGAGGCTGAACGCGACCACCCCGATCAGGGTTCCTCGCTCCTCCCCCCTCGTCCATCTCCCCTTCCCCCCGAAATGAAATAACCCGCCCGAGGCCTTCCGGCATGTCGAGCGGGCAGTAAATCGAACGAGATCCAACTAGCCGCTCCCGCCGTGCCCGTCAAGGACCCGTGCGCCGTCGACGGGGGCCACCGGCTCCACCTGGGCGGCCGACCACCGCGTTGCCACGCCTGATGACGGACGAGACGCGAAGGGGTTACATCGACGAGGAGATTTCCCCATTCCCCCCTCGCGGATCGCCTCGACCCTCTCGCGGAAAGCGTCGAGTTCCTTGCCCAGGCGCGCGACCTCCCCGGGTTCAGCGGGGGCTTTTCGGCGTCCTGCCAGGGGGGGAGCCCCGCGGCCTGGAGCGAATGAGCCTGAAGATCCCCCTCCCGCAGGTCGCCTGGCGGACGCCCTCGAGTGGCAGGGAGACGGAGCGATTGCACGGGACCGGCGGGGAACGGGGAGATCCGCCTCGGGGACCTTTTCGAGGACGGGGATCCGGATCGCGACCTCCCTCGTGATCCGGCCTCCCCGCCGGCGAAGCCCGGGTTCGACCGCCGAGACCCCCTCCAGACTTCGAAGGTGCTCGCCGGTCAGGTCCGGACGGCGTCGGGCCAGAGCCAGCCGAACGTCCCGGCGGTGACGAGCGCGTAGACGATCCCGTCGAAGAGGAACTTCCCCGTGCTCTTCCAGGGCGATCCCTTCCAGATCGAGTCGCAGACGTTGGTCAGGCCGTACCCGAGGAAGGCCGCCGTCCCCGTCAGTCGGAAGACGGACAGGTACTCGCTGCCGCGGGCGAGGGAGTGCCCCGCGGCGTAGGCGACGAGAAGGCCCACGGCGAGGCAGAAGACGAACCACTGCGCGAGGTTCTTCCCCAGGTTGATGGGCCCGTTCGGGATCACGGTCAGGAAGCCGACCGGGCCCAGGTTCTGCTTCGCCACCATCTCCGGCGAGCAGGAGTCCTTCATCGAGGCGGCGCAGGGGAACATGTACGCTCCCGGCCGGACGCCCTGAGCTCGCATCGCCTCGAGGAGCTTCTCCTCGCCGGGGAGCTTGACGACGTCCCCCTTGTGCATCGGGGTCGCCATGTGGATGACGGAGCTCGCGACGAAGACGAAGACGGCCGAGAGCAGGATCGGGAGCCAGAGTTCGGCGAGCGGGACCATGCCTGCCTCCAGGGGCGTGAGATCGGTCGTGCGCGCATCCTAGCGGCGAGCCGCCCGGGCCATCCCCCCCCCGGGCGGCCCCGGGCGGGGAGGAAGGACCGGGCGGGAATCAGAGGACGGTCGTCGTGCTCCGGTTCGTCAGGACGATCGTGAGGGGCGCGAAGGCTGTGATCGCCGCCGTCTGGAAGTGGAGCTGCAGGCCCGAGAGGGCCGGGTCGTTCGGGACGCCGACGGGGACGAGCGCGATCCCGCTCGGCGCGGGGTACGCGCCTCCGAAGAGCTGGACCAGGAAGGACGGCCCGATGAGGAGCGTCCCGAACGGCGGGAGCGGGATCGACGTCGTGAAGATCGAGAACCAGGTCTGGTAGCCCCCGCCCACGGGACCGAAGTTCGTGAAGAGGACCGCTCCCCCCGGGAGGACCGTCGGCGAGGCGAGGAGCGCCGGCGTGTGGACGAACCCCTGAGGGAGAGTGTCCGAGCCGAAGGGGCTCGTCACCGTGAGCGCGCTCGGGCCCGAGGGCCCGGGCGGCGCGAGGCAGGTGATCTGCGTGTCGCTGACGACGCTCACCCCCGTCGCCGGCGCGCCGGCGATCGTGACCGTCACGGAAGGGCCGACCCCCAACTTGTCGAAGTTGAGCCCCGCGATCGCGACGGGGGTTCCTCCCGACGTCGGCCCGAAGCCGGGGGCGACGCCGAAGATCACGGGCGCGTTCGACGGCTGGGGGTCGTTCCCCGCGAGGAAGCCGAGCTCGCCGTCGTAGCCGGCGGACAACATCGGGCCTCCCGCTGGGGAGGGGAGCGCGAGCTGGGACGCGAACCCGGACGAGCAGGACCCTCCTCCCCCCGCCGCGAACGCGAGGTCGAGGAGCTGGTAGCCCGGGCTTCCCGCGAGCTGTCCCCGCGCGGGGGAGCCCAGGGCGGCGAGGGCCACGGAGAGGGCGACCGCGCGGTTCATCGCCCCTCGCCTCCCGGCGCGACCGCCGGCGAAGCCTGCGCACGGTCGCCCCCGCGAGTCTGGACGTCCGGATCCCGGAGCGCCCAGCCGAGGCGCAGCGCGGTCTCCTCGTTCGGCGTGAAGTCGGCGTTCAGGGTCCCGTTCTCGACGAGGAGCTGGCGCAGCGCCTCGGGGAACTGGGTGCCGTAGGGGACTCCCCTGAGCTCGGGCACCCACTCGTAGTTCTCCCGGATCGGCTGGTGGCCCGCGAACCCGCGGCGGACGCCGTTCACGAGGTAGTCGAACGCGACGTCGACGTTGCCGCGGACGAGGATGCGGTCGAGGCCCTTCGCCTCGACCCAGAGCCGGGCGTCGGCGCCCACGGGGGTCACCTGCACCGTGAGCCCCGCCGCCTCCGTGACCAGCCGGAACTCCTCCGGCACCTCGATCGTGCCCTTCCCGTTCACGAGCCGGCTGGAGCCGCGGAAGTAGGTGCCCGACTCGTTCCCTTCGAGGCACACGAACCGGATCTCCTTCGAGGGATCGGTCGGGTGGGGCTGGACGAAGTACTTCGCCCCGCTCCCCCCGAAGTCCCCGGCCGAGTACACGCCGTATCCGGCCGGGGCGGCGGTGTACCCCCGGACCCCGTAGAGGATGCCCGAACTCCCGAGAGCCTGGCCGTAGACCCCTTTCGCCCCGGAGAAAGAGGCGTCGTTCGAGCCCCAGACCCCGGATCCCGAGTTGTTCGTGCTGGTTGCATGACCCCGCGCGCCGAACGTGATCCCCTCGCCGTACACGCCGAATCCGGAGGGCGACAGGCTCTCCCCGTACACGCCGTAGGATGACCCCGTCGAATCCACCGCCGCGCCGTAGACGCCCCGTCCGGAAGGCGACCCGGTGACGCCGTGCACGCCGTACGTGGCCCCCGACGAGGAGTCCCCCACGCCCCGCACGCCGGCTCCGTCTTCGACGTTCGTCGAGCCCTCCACGCCGGTGCCGCCCCCGACACTCCCGCCCGCCGCGATGACGGCGCCTCGGACGCCGAGACCGTCCGGCGACGTGCTCTTCCCGTAGACGCCGTAGGTCGTGCCCGACGTCGCGTCGGCGAGGCCATAGACGCCGTAGCCACTCGGCGAATCGCTTTCTCCGTAGACGCCGTAGGTCGTCCCGCTCGAGGCGTCCGCGAAGCCTCGGACCCCGACGCCGCTCGTCGAATCGCTCTCACCCTGGACGCCGTAGTTCGCCCCGGTCGTGTGCGTCGCGAGGCCCCGGACGCCGCGCCCGGTGTCGGCCGCGGACTGGCCGAAGACTCCGATGGTGGCTCCCGTCGCCGCGTCGGCGAGGCCGTACACCCCGCGGCCGCTGGTCGAGGTCGCTTGGCCGTAGACGCCGGTCGTCGTCCCGGTCGCCGCATCCACAAGGCCGTAGACCCCGCGTCCTCCGGTCGAGGAGCTCTCCCCCCGCACCCCGTAGCCGATGAGCGACGTCGCCGTCGAGCGACCCTGGAGCGCGATCCCGGCGGCCGCCGTCGCCTCGGCGCTCAGGACCGGCGTCCCGGTGCCGGCGGCGAGGATCGGGTTCGCAAGGTCGGCGGAACCGAGGGTCGCGTCGAGGATGTTCGAGCTCGTGATGTGGTTGGGACCGACGTCGGAGGAGGTGATCGAACCGTCGAGGATCTTCGAGGAGTCGACCGCGTCCGCGGCGATCGCCGAGCTCCCCACCGCTCCCGCCTGGAGCGCGGACGACCCCACCGACCCGGTTGACAGGGCGCTCGCCCCCACCGCTCCCGTCGCGAGGGCTGCCGAGCCGACGGCGCCGGCCTGGAGCGCCCCCGAGCCGACCGCACCGGCCGCGATGGCCGTCGGCCCGACCGCTCCCGACTGGAGGGCGGAGGACCCCACCGACCCGGTTGACAGGGCGCTCGCCCCCACCGCGCCCGCCGCGATCTGGGTGGCCGTCACGGACGCCGCGGCGAGGTCGGCCGACCCGACCGAGCCGTCGAGGATCTTCGAGCCGTCGATCGAGCCCGCCGCGACCTTGATCCCGGTCACGGCGAAGTCCGCCAGGTCGGCCGTCCCGATCGTGAGGTCGAGGACGTGAATGGACTGGATCAGCCCGGCCGGGATCGCCGTCCCCGCGTCGAGGGCCGCGACGGCGGCGGCCCGTCGCGCGAAGGGGACCGCGGCAACCTGCCGGCGCGGGGTCATTTCGGGGTCCGCCCCGACCTGGAGCGCCAGCCAGCGGTCCGTCCCGTCGAAGAGGCTCGCCGGCATCGGGGTCACGGAGCCGAGGAGCAGGTTGACGACCCCGTTCAGCGCGGTCGCCGCCTGGACCTCGCTCCAGAGCGCGACGCCCCCGGCGGCGGCGCCGTAGACCCGGACCGTCAACGAGACGGGGCCCGCGAGCGGCGTCCCCGAGGCGTCCGCGAGGCGCGCCTGCAGGTGGAGCAGGTTCGGCGGCGGAGCCTGGGCGGGGAGGACCGGGCTGAGGGCGAGGAGGAGGGGGAAGGAGGAAGCGACGCGGAGAAGGTTGCGGTCCATGGGCGCCTCCCTGCCGACGAGGAGGGAACTCTTCCCCTCCAGGCGTCGGAAGCGGCCTACGAGTCTCACGGCGCCCCGTCGATCGTCCGCCCGCCGACTCCGGCCCTTGGGCGCCGCGCTAGACTCCCCGGCCGTCATGGAACAGACACCCGAGGTCGGCGGCCGCTCTCTCGAGCGCCTGCCGGGGAGGGCCCGATGACCTCCCCGACGCGCCACGACGTGATCGTCATCGGGAGCGGCCAGGCGGGGGTGCCGCTCGCGACGCGGCTCGTCGCCGCCGGCAAGCGCGTCCTCCTCGCCGAGCGCAAGCACCTCGGCGGCACCTGCGTAAACGTCGGGTGCACGCCGACGAAGACGATGGTCGCCAGCGCGCGGGCGGCGCACGTCGCGCGGCGCGCCGGCCGCCTCGGCGTCCGGACCGGCGCCGTGCGCGTCGACTTCGCGAAGGTGATCGCCCGCAAGCGCGCGATCGTCCGCCAGTGGCGCGCGGGCGTGCAGGAGGAGATCGACGGGGCGGGGAAGCGCCTCCGTCTCGCGCACGGCCACGCGCGGTTCGTCGGCGAGAGGGAGATCGAGGTGAACGGCGAGCGCCACGCGGCCGAGACCGTCGTCGTGAACACGGGAGCCCGGCCGCTCGTCCCGGGCCTCCCGGGCCTCGACGGCGTCCCGTGGCTCGACAACGCCCGCCTGATGGAGCTCGGGACGCTCCCCTCCCACCTCGTCGTCCTCGGAGGGGGGTACATCGCCTGCGAGTTCGGCCAGATGTTCCGCCGGTTCGGCTCGAGGGTGACGATCGTCCAGCGCGGAAGCCACCTCCTCGACCGGGAGGACCCCGACGTCTCGGCCGCGCTCGAGGAGGTGTTCCGGAAGGAAGGGATCCGGCTCCTCCTCGGCGCCGAGGGGCGCTCCGTCGCGCGGAAGGGAAAGTCGATCGTCCTCGCGCTCGCCACTGGCCGGAAGGTCGCGGGCTCCCACCTCCTCGTCGCGATCGGACGGCGCCCGAACACCGACGATCTCGGCTGCGAGAGGGCCGGGATCGCCCTCGACAAGCGCGAGGCGATCGTCGTCGACGACCGCTACCGGACGAGCGCGCCCGGCGTGTACGCCGTCGGTGACGTGACGGGGGGCCCGCAGTTCACGCACAGCTCCTGGGACGATCACCGGCTCCTCTACG
>JAKEFM010000132.1 GCA_022616055.1 Planctomycetota bacterium | reverse complement strand
GTGTGCCTCCCGCCGATGCGGTGGTCGCGGAGGAGCTTCCCCAGGATCCGTTCCGGGACGCCCGGTGCCGATGCCTCCGTCCGGGGCGTCGCAGGCTGGTCGGTGGCCGGCGGCACCGGGGAGGCGGCGGGCTGCCGTTCGAGGCCGAAGAGCGCTCGGAGCGTCTCCTCGGAACCGGCGTCGAGGAAGTCGTCGGGACCGGCGAGGCCCCTGCCGTGAGCCGCTTCGAACGTGTCGTGCAGGGCGAGGCCGAGCCTCAAGGCGATCTCCCGGAGGGATCCGCCCGTGGCGGGCGGAAGCGGGCGCGGATCGGTCCTGTCCGCCTCTTCTCCGCCCGTGGGCGCGAAGTCCGGCGCTTCGACGGGCGCCACCTCGAGCGCGAACGCGAGGCCCCACCGCGCGAGCGATGGGCGCGTCGCGATCGCCTCGTCGAGAGCGTAGGCGAGGAACTCCCGTTCCTCAGCTTCCCCGCGGAACCGGTCGACCCGGAGGGCGAGGAGGCCGACCACATCTCCCGGGGCGGCGCCATCGCCGTAGGCTCCCCGAACGGCCCCCCAGAAGGCGCAAGCGAGTCTCCATGCCGGGTCCTGCTCGAGCTCGGACGCCTGGACGCAGAGGACGAGGACCGCAGCTCCTTCCGAGCCGGCGGGCGAGAACGCGACGACCGGGACCTCGATCTTTCCGCGCCCCTCCGCGGCTTCGAGCGCCCGTGCGTAGGGGGGGGCGGCGGCGCGGCGCTCGCGCTCCAGGAGCCCGAATGCCTCCCGCTCCTCGGGGTCCACCGCGCGGCGCAGGCGCCTCCTCGCCTCCTCGTAGCGCGCGACCGCCTCCTCGCCGGCGAGAGCGACGGCCGCCGTCCTCGCGGCCGCCAGCGCCTCCGACCCCCTCCTCCCTTCCCCGATCGAGAAGACCACGCGCACGTGGGCCTCCCGCAGGTATCCGGCGGCGATCTCCGCCTCCGCGGCCGGCGCCTCTTCGAGGAACCGGTCGGCTCTCTGGCGCGCCTCTCGTGCGGCTCGACGCGCCTCCCCCGCCTCTCGAGTGGCGGCCTCGAGCTGGCGAGCGAGTTCCTCGCGCCGCCGGTCCGCCTCGACGGCCGCCCGCTCCCGCCGCTCCGCGAGATCCGCCTCCCGGCCCGAATCGTCCTCTCTCTCGCGCCGCGCGGCCTCGATCCTTCCCCGCAGGCCTGGAGGAAGGCGCGGGGGGGTGGGGTGAACAGGTGCGGGGACAGGCTGGGCCGCGGGAGGCGAGGTCACCTCCGCAAGCAGCCGGTCTCGCAGTCGAGGAGAGAGGAGCGGAGACGTCAGGCGGGGCGGGGCGGGGGTCTCGAGCGCCGGCTCGGCGGAGGCCGGGCGGACCCCCAGCGCCTGGACACGTCCGTCGAGGAGGCGCCTCGCCAGGAAGGTGACGAGATCCCCTTCGCGGGGCTCGTAACGCCCGTCCTCGATGAACTTCAGGTGGAACCACGCCGGCCGTTCGAGCCCGGGCGCGTCGATGAATCCGTAACCGCGCGCACCCCAGCGCGCGACCCTGCCCGCGATACGCTCATCCATCGCCCGAGGCTCGGCCGGAAGGTCTGCGGGCCGATTGTAAGCCGGAGCCCTTGGGAACCCCCACGAGCGGGCGTCCAATCGAGCGAAGCGCCGGCCCCGCGATGCCTGAGCGCGCGGAGGGGTGCGTTCCCATCCGAGGGTCCGCGTCCCCGCGCCCGGTCCCTCAGGCGAGGGGGAGCGCCTGCTCGGGAGGGGCCGGCCCCAGTCGGTCCAGGAAACCGCGGACCGCACGCGCTCGCTCGAGGGCGAGCGACGCCTCGGCGGGCCCGGGGTCGGGCGCCTCTCCGGGATACCGCGGCGTCACCGCGAAATCCGTCAGGCGAGCCGCGATGGCGCGGAGGTCCTCGAAGGACGGCTCGATCGTCATCGCGCGCCGGAGGATCTTCTCGAGGTCGTGCGTGCGAGGCGCGGCGGCGCCGCGCGAGACGAGCCATCCCTCGAGCGACTTCTCGGCTCCCTGCTGCGCGAGGAAACAGACGAGGTGATAGGGGACCGGTGGGGGGCTCGCGTGGAGGAGCACCTCGGCGGCGCGCAGGTCGGCCGCCGCGAGGCGCCGCCACCGGTCGGAGGGGCGCTCAGGCGGCACGCCTTCGGTGGAGGACTTTCCCGGTTCTCAGGATCCCGCCGACGAAGGAGAGGGGGTCGGACTCGAGGGGGACCACCTCCTCGGGGGTGTAGACGAGGAGGTCCAGCCCGAGGTCGTGAGGCCAGATCGCGTCCCGGATGGCGGCGGCTCGTTCGTAGAAGGGGAGGGCGGTCCTCATGACGACGAGCAGGTCCGCGTCGGAGTCCGGCGCCGCCCGCCCCTCCGCGCGCGAGCCGAAGAGGACCACCCGCTCGGGGTCGAACCTCTCCACGACGACCCGGACGATCCGCTCCAGTTCCGCCTCCGCGTGGCGGTCGGCGCCCGCGGGATCCCGGACCTCGTCCATGTCGCGGAAGATACTCCCTCCGTCCGGCGCCCGACAACGGGGCCACGCGCCGGCCGTCGCGGGGTTCGATCCACGGGCGCGATGGAACGTGTCTTCCTGGCGTCGCTGCCCTCCGACCGTCCCTCGCGCGGGGAAGAGGGTGGAGGGGTCGACCTCGGCCCGCCCGGCCGCGCCGCCCGCCGCGAAGCGGAACCTGAGCTAGCGGGGGCCCGCTCCCGGGGCGAGGGCGATCGCGAGGGGCCCGTCCACGGACCGGGGGTAGGATGCTGGCGCCTTGTCCGGGCGTGGCGAACCGGGGGGCCGGGACCTCCCCGCGAGCCCGGAGCGCCCGCGCGGACGACGTGGACGAGGAGGCGGTTGCCGTGGGCCGTCCGAAGATGGCCGGGAGGCGGACGAGCGCGAACCTCCTCGACCGCTCCGAGGAGGACGCGACGAGGGAGATCCTGCGCGGACTCGTCGAAGCGAACGCCGAGCTCCGGGAGGAGGCCCTCGGCCTCGGACGCGGCGCCCTCCGGTTCCACGCAGGGGCCCCGGAGGCGGCGGGGGAGAGGGGGAGAGGGCGGCTCGCGGGCAAGCGCCGCCTCGGGCGCGAGGAGGGGGAAGTCCTCGACTCCCTCGACGCGAACCGAACCCTCGACGTGCTCGAGGACCTCCTCCGCGCCCATCCCGAGAGGCGGGCGGAGGCCGCCCGTCTCGCTCGCGCGTCCCTGGGGCGAGTGTCCGGCGAAAGAGTCGCCGCCGAGCTCGTCCGCGCCCTCCGTTCCCTCGAGAGGGACGACCTCTACTCGTGGATGGACCAGAACAACCTCCTCCTCTACGACTCGCTCTCCGATCTCTGCCGTGACCTCCTCCAGGTGGAGATCGTCCCGTTCCTCGCCGCGATCGAGCGGCGGGTGGCGGTGGGTCTCTACGAGGACGCCCGCCGGGTCTTCGAGGGGATGCTCCTCGGCCTCTACCGGCTCCGGACAGACGTGAGCGCGGATGTCCTCGCGCTGACGGACGAGTTCCCCGACGTGGGGGTGGACGACGCGGTGTGGACCTGGAAGCAGGCGTGGGGGAAGGCGGGACGGGAGGCGCGCTCCCCCGCGGAGTTCGCGGCGAGGCGGCTGCCCGAGTGGGAGGATCGGATCGAGCGCGCCTGGACGAAGGAGGAGGAAGACGAGTCGGGGGACGCTCCCCGGAAGGGGGACGGCCTGGATCCGCCTCGGAGGGGCGTCGACCTCCTCCGTTCGTGAGGGCGGGCCGGGCGCGGGCGGCCCGCCCTGGAGGATCCGCGAGGCGCGCTCCCTTCGTTCCTCGTTACGATCCCGACCCTCGCGCCCGGCCGGCGCCTGCCGGGCGGGGAGGAACCGAGATGGCGAAACCCCGGGTCCGCGGCAGGTTCTGCCACAAGTGCGGGCGGCGCCGGCCGAACGAGGCCTTCAGCGGGACGGGGCACGCCCGCTGCATCTGCCGCGAGTGCGAGCGGCGGGAGAAGAAGGGGAGGAAGGAGCGCGCCGCGGCGCAGGCCGCCGGGGAAGGCCTGCGCCTCTTCGAGGCCGAAGCGGCGTACGGGCAGAGCGTTTTCCGGCAGGCGATCGGGGACGTCGCGGGCTCGATCGACGCGGCCGAGCGCTGCCTCGAGGCGCTCCCGACCTACGCCCCGGGGCTCCTGACGATGGGCTCGATCGAATACCAGCGGGAGCGCAGGGATCTCGGCCGGGCCCACTTCGAGCGCCTCCTCGAGCTCCCGCCGTCGACGGAGGACCTCGCCGAGATCCTCGACGAGGCCGGGGAGTTTCTGATCGATCGCAAGGAGTACGCCGATGGGCTCGCCCTCTACCGGTGCGCCGCGGGGAAGTTCCCCGAGGTCGCCGCCCTCTGGTCGGGGCTCTCCTGCTGCGCGGGGCACCTGCGTCGCTTCGAGGAGGCGATCGAGGCCTCCCGGAAGGCGGTGAATCTGGCGCCCGGGAACGCCCGCTGCCTGAACGACCTCGGCTGGTCCCTCCTCGAGGCGGGCGACCTCGGGGAGGCGCGGGAGGTCCTGCGACGCGCCGTGGAAATGGCCCCGGAGGACGGCCTAGCCCGCGGGAACCTCGCCCTCGTCGAGGAGCGGCTCGCGCGGGTCGCCCGCGCGCGAGAGGCGATCCGGCGCGGGAGGGGCGTGCGCCTCGAGGACGTGCGGGACTGACCCGCGGCGGTCGCCTCAGCCCGCGACGGACGGGGAGGCGGCTGACGCGTGCCGAACCGCCGTTGGGGAGGAGGGCGCAGTCCGAGAGAACCCGAGCGTCGGAGAGAACCGCCGACGACGGTGGAGACAGCGGAGTTCCCCGTGGGTTCGAAGGTGGGAGGAGCGGGCGCCACGGACGGGTTCACCTGTTCCACGGGGCTGGCGGCGCACGGGTCTCGCCGGTCGGGACGGCGGTTCGAAGGAACTCTCGCGGCACCTCGTCGTCGCGGCCAAGAGATCGGGCAACGCCCCCGGCGCCGACAGGAGGGGACCCTGGACTCCCCGAAGGGGTGGTCCCCGCGTGGCGCGGCCGAGTCTACCCCCCGCGCAACCAGTGCCGGTACGCCTGGACCCACTCGACCCCCGCGGGGGGCGGCGAAGGGAGGGGGAGGTCGAGGAGCGGGACGGCCTGGCGTCCTCGACCGCGCGCGCAGATGGCGACGATCTCTCCGCGCTCGGTCGCGTCGAGACGCTCCACCGTGACCTTCGCCCCGAGGACCTCCGTCTCGAAGGGGAGCGCGAGGTGATCCTCGAGCTTCGTCAAGAGACCCGAGGACTGCTCGGCCTCGCCGTAGCAGTCGACGGTCGCCTCCTCCACCAGCTCGTCGAGCCGAGCCTTCCCCAGGCGGAGTGGATGCGCGCCCTTTTTCGGAAGATGCTTATCCATTCAGCTCAGGAGCCGTCAATTCCTTGTAGGTCGGACCCCTGATGTGGCTGCCGATGCCCAGCACGGTCTGGAAGGCCGCCCTG
>JAKEFM010000131.1 GCA_022616055.1 Planctomycetota bacterium | reverse complement strand
CGCTCCTTCGGCGGGAGCCTTCTCGGGAGCCGGAGCGGGGGAGGGAGTCTCGCTCATCGACGGACCTCTGCGTGCCTACGCGTCACCGCGTCCCTGCGACCCGGCGCGCGCCGGGGAGGGCCCGTTCGACGCCCGGGGATCCTTCTCGCCGTGCAGGGCGGTCGGCGCGGCCGGGAGTCCGAACGACGCCCGGGCGCGCTCCCGTTTCGCGGGGCCGCCCTTCCCCGAGCGCGGGACGGGGCGGCCAGCGTAGGGGGACGGGTTCCGGATTCAAGGGGATGGCGCGTCACCTCGGGGAGAGCTCCCGCCGCGCCCGGAGCGCGGCGTCCTGGACCCGGGGGTTGCGGTCGGAGCGGGCGAGGACCTCGATGCCGGGGAGGGCCTCGACGGCCCCGAGGCTCGCCAGGGCGCGGACCGCGGAGACGATCGCCTCCTCCCGGAGATCCTCGGCCCGCGGGCCGGTGAAGAACGACAGGGTCCCCCGGTCGAGCATCTCGAGGAGCTGGGGGATCCCCTCCCGCCTCCCGATCGCGGCGAGGGAGAGGGCGGCGTTCCACCGCACCTGGACCTCGCCGTCGCGCAGGGCGGAGACGAGCGCGGCCGCCGCCTCCTCCCCGCGGAGGCTGCCGAGGGCGTTCGCCGCGCCCATCCGCAGGCCCCGATCCGGATCCTCGCGCAGGACCTTCGCGACGGCCGGGGTCGAGGAGGGCTCGCCGATCGCCGCCAGCCCCCGCAGCGCCGCGAGCCGGATCCGACCCGACGCGTCCGCGCCCGGCTCCTCGAGGACCTGGAGGAGCGCCGGCACCGCCCGCGCGTCCCGGAGGTTCCCGAGCGCCGCGCCGAGGAACTCCCGGACCCGCGGGTCGTCCTCCCCCGCCCTCCCGTAGGCGTCGAGGAGCCGGTCGAGGAACGCGGGACCGGTCTCCTGCGCCGCCTCCGGATCCTGGAGCTGGCGCTGCAGCTCGAAGGCGGCCTGCCAGCGCTCGTTCGCCCCTCCGTCCAGGACGCGGGCGAGGTTCTCGGCGGGAGTCCGCTCGCGGGCGACGAAGAGGAGGAGGAAGGCCGCCGAGAGGACGACGAGCGGGCCGACGACGACGAGCGGCGTGACGAAGAAGGGGAGGATCGACCGGGCGAACCCCTCGCCGCCCCCTCCCGGCGAGGGGGCGGCGGCGTCTTCTCCGTTCCTGGGGTCGGCGGGGTCGGCCATCCGGGAGGGTCCGCGCGCTTGGGACCCGGGCGCGCGACGGCAGGCTACTGGTATCGCAGCCGGACGTCGAAGGCCCGGAGCGTGCCCGCCGTCTGGCTTCCGACTCCCTGGAAATCCGCGCGGAGCGACTGGCCGGGCGGCGGATTCAGGAACGCGCTCGCCATCCCGGCCATCGTGATCGGGGTGTCGTTGGTCCCGAGCAGGAGGAAGGCGGGAGAGGAGGTCTGGACCTGGACGGTCGAGGGGCTGGCCGTCGTCCCGCCGAAGGGGTCGGTCGGGTCCGGCCCCGCGAACATGCAGTCGAACGTCTCCGCTCCCGCGTTCACGAAGGTCACCGTCCCTGTCGCGACGCGACCGGGGTGCACCTCGAGGCCCGTGGCGGCGATCCCCGCCGGGACGGAGACCCCGCGGATCGTCACGCGCTGCCCGACGAGGAGATCGGAGTCGGCGGAGGAGGTGCCGAGGTTCAGCGGCGGGGAGCCGCGGAGGAGGAGCGTCGGCGTCCCGACCGCCGAGAGGTCGACCTGCAGGGGCCCGGAGACGAGGAGCCCGAGGACGTGGGGATCGTCGGCGTCGAGCGTCACGACGAGGGAGGAGGGGAGGCCCGCGGTGTCGGTGATCGTCCCCTCGAAGTCGGCCTCGAGGCGCTCGATCGACACCGAGTCGACCCGCAGCGGGAAGCCCGCGAAGGTGACGAAGCGCGCGCGCACCCGCTGCCCCACCCGGAGGTCGAGGGAGCTCGCGGTCGCGGGGGGGTCCTCCAAGAAGAACGTGGTGGAGGCGTCGAAGTCGAGGAGGATCGCGGCCGGATTGCCGAAGGAGTCGAGCACGGGATCCGCGATCGCCGCGCCGCTCTCGATCGACCCGACCTGCAGGGCGAGGATCGTGTTGAACGGGTCGACGGCGAGGATCGGGCCGGTGATCTCGACCGTCACGCCGGAGCCCGTCTCGATCCTCGCCGAGGTCGCGTCGACGAACCCGGCGGCCTGCCAGGTCCCGCGCACGGCCACGCGGCTCCCGACCGACAGCGCGGAGAAGAAGGCCCCGGTCGACGGGAGGAGCTGCCCGTCCGCCCCGACGAGGAGGTCGGTCCCCTCGACCTCGACCTGGATCGATCCGAGCGCCGTCCCCGAGTCCTGCGGGACGAGGTCGGCCCGGAAGATCCCCTGGGAGGCGGTCTCCGCGGTGACGACCGCGTCGAACTCGGCGACGCGGGCGCCCGCCGGGAGCGCGAAACCGAGGGTCCTCGGAACCAGGAAGAGCCCCCCGCCCGACGACGTGAGTTGCCGGGTGAGATCGAGTTCGAGCTGGAGCGCCACCTCCTGACCATTCGCGATCGAGATCGGCTCGAAGAAATTCGACACGGGGCCACCAAACGAGTTGACGGTCACGGGAAACCCCGCCTCCGCTCGGGCGGCGATCCCGCCGAACGGGAGGGTGAGGGAGGCGGCGTTGTAGATCCCCGGGGGGACCGTCGCCTGCGCGATCGGGAGGTTCGTGTCGCGGAGTGCGACGAGGTCGACCGGCACCGTCGTTTCGAGGAGATTCCCCGAGTCCCCCCCTCCCTGTCGCCACAGGACGAGCGCCTCGATCGGGGTCACGAGCGAGAGGAGGTCGTCCGCCGGTGAATCGGACAGGAAGACGGTCACCGTCGGCGGGGGGAGGTTCGGCCCTCCTCCGCCACCGCCGCCTCCTCCTCCTCCGCTGCACGCGACGCCGGATGCGAGGAGGAGGAGGGAAGGGACGAAGAGGCGCGCTCGGTCCATGGCGGGGGCGTCCGTGGAAGGCCGGGGGGCTCGGGCGGGAGCCGTAGTCTAGCCTCTCCCGCCCGCCGGCGCCGGGCGCTCAGCGCTTCACGGACTTCCCTCCCGAGTCCGCCGCGAGCCCCTCGAGGAGGGCGCTCGAGGTCCCGATCGAGATCCCGTGGACCACGACCCGGCGGAAGCGGTTCCACCCGCGCACCTCCGTCCGCAGGAGGGAGGGGTCCTTCACGGGACCCGCGCTCGGCTCGCCGTCCGAGAGGAGGTAGATCGTGTCGACCTCGGGATCCTCGAAGGCCCGCGCCAGGGCGTCGTGCACGTTCGTCCCGCCGGAGGGGACGCGGCGGGAGGCGAATCCCAGCGCCAGGTCGAGGCTCCGCGCGTCGAGGGGCTGCATCTTCTCGTGCCAGGCGTCGGCGTTCCCGGCGAAGAGGACCAGGTTGAAGCGGATCCCCTCCTCGTTCCGCCGCCCCTCGAGGGCTCGCCGCAGCTCCCGGAGGGCGACCTCGTAGCGCGACTCCGCCTTCCCCCCGGGCGCGGCCGTTCCCGTGCGCTCCGCCATGCTCCCCGAGGCGTCGAGGACGAAGACCGCGCGCTCCGAGAGGAACTCGACCCCGTAGAAGGTCGCCGTCTTCGCCTCCGCGCGCGCCTTCGCGAGGGCGGCGGCCCTCGCCTCGACGTCGGCGAGGGGGGGGACCGCGAACCGCTCCCCTTCCCCCGCCCACCACCGCTCCCAGTCGCCCGGCTCGCGACCGAAGGGCTCCCCCGTGATCCGGCGCAGGGCCTCCGCGAGGTCCTCGCGGAGGCGCCCCCTCTCCCTCTTCAATCTCCCGACGAGCATCGGAATCGCGGCCTTGAGCCGTCCCGCGGCGAGACCCTGGGTCGCCGCGACGCGGACGGAGGGCTCCCGGTCGGCGAGCAGGCGCTCGAGCGCCGCCAGCCCCTCCGCGCCCCCGTGCCGGCCGAGGGCGAGGGCGGCGGCGACCCGCACCTCCCGATCCCGATCCTCCGCGAACTGCCCCAGGCGCCGCCTCCAGTCCGCGTCCTGCGGGAGGAGATCCGTGAGCGCCCCGATCACGGCGGCCCGGGCGGCGGGGTCGGCGTTCGCGGTCTCCTTCCGCAGGTCGGGAACCGCCTCGGCCTCGCCGCGGGCGCCGAGCGCCGTGGCCGCCGCGGAGACCACCGCGGGGTCGGAGGACTCGAGGGCCCGGCGCAGCGCACGCCCCGCGTCGGGGTGGGGGAACTTCTCGAGGACCTCGAGCGCGAAGATCGCCGCGCCGCGGTCCTTCCCACCCAGGGCGGCGGCCGCCGCGGGGACGACCTCGCGGGCCTCGAACTCCCGCAGCGCCTTGCGCGCCACGGCGCGGATCCCGGCCTCGGTCCGCGAGCCGATCGCGAAGACGAGCTCGGCGTCCCCCCTCCCCTTCTCCTCGCGCAGGACGGCGATCGCCCCGATGCAGGGGGACCAGTCCTTCATCTTGGGGTCGGCCGCGAACCCCCGGGCGAGGGCGATGGCCGCGGGCTCCCGCCGCTTGGCGATCGCCTCGAGCGCCGCCCCGCGGACCGTCGCGGAGGGATCCGAGAGGGCCTTCCGCACCGTCTCGATCCCGCGCTCGTCGGACCCGAGGGCCCGGACCCCCGCGGCGCGCGAGGCCGGAAGCGCCCGATCCGATCCCGCCAGCTCGAGAAAGAGGGGGAAGTCCTCCTCCTTCCGGTGCGGGACGAGCTTCGCGATCGCCTCGAGCCGGACGGGGGGCGCGCCCGCCCCCTTGGCGATCGAGCGGAGCGCCTCGGCCCCCGCCTTCTCGTAGGTCGCGAGGGCCGCGACCGCCTCCCGTCCCTCCGCCTCGTCCTTCGTCGCGAGGCCGACCTCCCCGAGGCGGGCGATCGCGCGCTCCGCGAGCGGGGTCTTCGCGAAGTGGCGGTACTCGTGCACGACCTGGCGGCGCTTCGCGGCGGTGGCGAGGAGCCCGTGGAACTCCCCGAGGGCGGCGAAGGCGGCCTCGTCCTGGAAGACCGCGATCTGGTGGAGGAGGTCGTCGGGGACGAGGTCCCCCTCCTTCCGCACGCGCTCGACCATCTCCGCGAAGGTCGGCATCCCCGGGGGGGACTGCGGAGCGAGACTGGCGAGGAGGAGGAGGGCGACGGTCATCCCCGGCCCGAGTGTAATCCCCCCCGTGGATCGCCGGACCCCGGGCCGCGGCTCCTCCTCGTCCCAAGAGGGCTCCCCTTGAGGCTTCGCTTCGTGGACACGCTGCGAACCTCCCCGCCGAGCCGGGCCGCGCCGGAGGGAGACGCCCGATTGACGCTCGACCCCTCGACGCTCGAGGCGGACGTCCGCCGCCTCGCCTCCCCCGGCCTCGAGGGACGGAAGCGCGGCACGCGGGGGAGCGCGCTCGCGCGGGAGCACCTCCTCGCGCGCCTCGGCGGGGCGGGTCTCGCGCCGCTCTTCGGAGGGTCCTTCGAGCAGCCGACCTTCGCCGGTCGGGGGGAGGCGATCCGGCACGGGACGAACGTCGGGGCGCTCTGGCGTTCCCGGGACCCGGGCGCGGGATGGATCGCCCTCCTCGCGCACTACGACCACCTCGGCGTCGTCCGCGGGAGGATCCGGCCCGGCGCCGACGACAACGCGAGCAGCGTCGCGATCCTCCTTTCGATCGCCGACGCGATGGGGCGGGCTCGCCCCGCGCTGCGGAACCACATCGCGTTCCTCTTCCCCGACGCGGAGGAGCCCCCCGCCATCCGGACGGACCGGATGGGCTCCTCCTGGTTCTGGCGCCATCCCCCCTTCCCGATCGAGCGGCTCCGCTGCGCGATCGTCCTCGACCTGATGGGAGGGATCGCCGATCCCTCGCTGGCGGCGGCGGGGCTCGGAAGCCTCCTCTTCGTCTTCGGGGCCGAGGCGAGCCCCGGGCTCGCGGCCCTCGCCCTCGGGGCCGGAGCGGAGCCCGGCGTGGAGCCCCTGCGCCTCGGCCTCCCGCTGATCGAGACCTACCCCTACCTCCCCGGCCGGAGGTTCTCCGTCAGCGACTACCACGCGCTCCGGCCGTTCGGGCGCCCCTTCCTCTTCCTCTCGACGGGGCGGTCGAGCCGGTACCACACGGCGCAGGACACGGCCGACGCGATCGACTACGCCGGCCTCGCCGCCCGCGCCCGCTGGTGCGCCGGCCTCGCCCTCCTCGCGGCGCAAGGCCGGCGGGAGCTCGGGTGGGCCGACGGCGTCGCCGACCCCCTCGCCGACGCGCGCGCGACGGGACGGCTCCTTCGCGCGCTCGGGGACGGGAACCGGTTCCCGGGGATGCTCCGTCGCGCCCTCCTCGCCGACCGCCGGCGAGTCGAGGCGATCCTGGCACGCCTCGAGGCGGGGGGGTCGGCGGAGCCCGCGGAGTACCGCGCCCTCCAGCTCGCCTGCGTGCGGGCGCAGGCCGCGATGTGGCACCCGAGCGGGTGGTGGTTCGGGCTCTGGTGAGGCTGCCCCGGTCAGCGCTTCCAGCTGGCCGCGGTGTCGGACTTCCGCACGAGCTCGACGAAGGTCGAGAGGTTCACCGGGCCCCCCGACGTGGGGACGGAGAGCAGGAGGGTCACCTCGTGCGCGAGGGGGCTCCCGACGCTCGCCGTGGGGATCCCCGTCCCCGCGATCTCGGTCGTCGCGAAGGAGAAGGTGCGCTTCGCGTTCGAGATCGAGAAGCTCTTCAGCCCCGCGACGCTCCCGGGCGCGAGGGTGTAGACGCTCGTCGCCCCGAAGCCGGTGGCGATGAACGAGGCGAGCGGGATCGTGATCGGGGTCGCGCCGCCGATGGTGAGCGTCACGTCCCCCGTCGGGACGATCTCCGTCCCGCCGACGTCGACGAGGGGTCCGGTGGCCGCGACGAGATGGCCGCCGCCGGGCTGCTCGACGGCGCGCGACTTCAGCGACTGGAAGACGCCCGAGAGGGAGCGCTCCCTCTTGAAGGAGAAGGTCCCCTTCGTCGCCTTGTCCTGGACCGTCGAGTAGACGAACTCGAGGTCGCCCCGGACCGTCTGGACCGTGAGGCCCGCGGCGACGATGGACACCTCCGCGTCGAGGGTCACCGTCCCCGACCCCGTGGTGTTCGTCAGGCCGAGGATCGTCGAGAGGTCGAGTCCGGTCGAGGTGGCGGAGAAGGCCCCCTTCTTCGAGGAGAACTTCGCCTTGACCGTCGGCGTCGTGCCCGAGGGGGACGCGCCCGACCCGTTCGACGTGAGGACCTCCGTCGGCAGGATCGCGTTCCCGTTCAGGCCGACCGAGATCGAGGCGCCCGCGAGGTCGGCGACGGCGCCGGCGGGGTTCGCCACGCCGCGCAGCGACAGGCGGTCGGCGTCCAGGCCGAGGTTGTGCTTCGCCCAGTCGATCGTGAAGGTCCCCTTCGTCGCGTAGATCCTCCCCTCCACGCCCAGCTCGAGGTTCTGGAGGGTCGAGTTGACGACGAGCTGCCAGGACTGGAGGGTCCCCGAGTCCGCCCCCTGGTCGTCCGCGACCGACAGCGTCCAGGTCCCGTTGGGGTCCTCCCCCAGGAAGGCCGCGAAGGGCTCCTCCGGGACGAGGGGGGTCGCGAGGACGTTGTTGGCGTAGGTGAAGTCAGTCACGGGGGTCGCCCCGTCGTCGCGCCACACCGTCCCGTTGAACACGTCGTCGTTGTTCCCCCCGTTGTCCGTCGTGACGGTCACGACCGTCCCGGAGGGGGAGGTGAGGGTGATGTCGAGGTCGGAGTTCCGGGTGTGCGTGATGAAGGTCGTCAGTTGCAGGTCGTAGAGGAACCGCTCGGCCCCGACGATGTCGAGGGTCAGCGTCGCGCTTCCCGCGTCGGGGACCGGGACGGGCGTGAACGTGTCGATCGAGGACGCGACCGTCGCGGGGGCGTTCCCGAGCGTGCCGATGGACAGGGACCAGGAGTCGAGGGTCCCGACGTCGCCGCCGGCGTCGTCCGTGATCGCGAGCGTCCACGTGCCGTTCGGGTTCTCCCCGAGGAACCCGGCGAGGGACTCTTCCGGGGCGAGAGGGGTCTCGACGACCCCGTTCGCGAAGACGGCGTCCGTGACCGGGGTCGCGCCGTCGTTGTCCCAGTCCGTGCCGTTGAACACGTTGTTGTTGTCCGCGCCGTTGTCCGTCGTGACGGTCACGACCGTCCCGGCGGGCGAGGTGAGCGTGATGTCGAGGTCGCCCGCGAAGGTGTGGGTGATGAACGTCCGGAGATTCAGGTCGAGGAGGGAGGGGAGCGCCCCGGAGACGGTGATCGTCGAGTTCACCGTGGAGAGGTCGGGGATCGCCACGGACGTCGAGTTCGTGTAGGTCGCCCCTCCGCCGGTAGGCGCTTGCGGCGCCGCCGGGACGCCGGCCGCGAGGAGGCCGAGGGCGAGGAAGGAGGCGAGAGGGAAACGGGACGAGCGCTGGTGCATGAGGTGCTCCGTCTCGAGTGGACCTTCGTGCAGACTCCCGGCTCCACGGACGGTCCGGGAGAAGCCCCCTTATCGGACGGGCGGGGCCGCGCCTTCATCGCGAACGGGCGAGATCCCGGAGCCCGAAGGCCGCGGAGCCTCCGCGCGGCTCAAGCGACGCGATCCGAAGTCCCGATGAGCCGTCCCGCGGTCCTCTTCCTCGCCCGTCGTGACCCTCCGAAGCCGCTTCCTCCGGGCGCTCCTTCTGGTGGCGCTCCCTCCCGCCCTCCTCGCGGTCCCGGTCTTCGGGCTCGTCATCCGGAGCTCCCTCGAGCGCTCGGCCGCGATCGAGATGCGCGAGGAGGTCGGACGCAGCGGACGGCGGCTCGAGTCGGGGATCGACCGGGCCATCGACCGCCTCCTCAACCTCTCGCGGGAGCCGCAGGTCGTGGACGAGGCGACGGGTGCGGCGAACGAGATCGCCGGCAGCTCGCCCGCCACGGTGCGCGCGATGCTCAAGGACGGGAACCAGGACTGGGCGGAGCCGGGCGGAGCCCTCGAGCGCGAGATCCTCGCTCTCCCCCAGTCGGTCCGCCTCCTCCGGGAGGTCGGCGCGGGGAAGAAGGAGATCACCCAGCTCCTCCTCACCGACCGCACCGGACGCCTCATCGCGGCGAGCGCGAGGGACGACGACTACGACCAGTCGGACGAGGACTGGTGGAAGACGGCGTGGGACGGCGGCCGGGGGGCGGTGTACGTGGGGGGGATCGAGTTCGAGACGACCGGGGGGACCCTGGCGATCGCCGCGCCGGTCCGGAACGAAGCGGGGGCGGTCTGCGGAGTGCTCCGGGGCCTCGTCGCCGTCCGCCAGTTCCTCGAAGAGGGGGCGGAGGTCGTCGAAGGATCGGGGGCGGGGCTCACCCTCTACTCGAGGACCGGCGCCGGGGTCCACGTGGGCCGCGGCACGGCTCCCTCGATCCAGGCCCTCCTCGGATGCCTCGTCGACGGGGAGAGCGGCACGGCGGTCCTCGAGGACGAGGAGGAGGGCGCGCCGGTGACGGCGGCCTTCCAGCCGCTCCACATCGGGGACCGGGACGGCGTCCGCCGCGCGGAGGAGGAGAGCTACTTCCTCGCCGCGCACCGGGCGAAATCCCCCTTCACGTCGACCTGGACGCTGCTCGCGCTCCTCGTCGCCTCGGAGCTCCTCGTCCTCGGAGGCGTGGGGGCCGCGGCCTGGCGGATCGCCCGGCACCTCGAGGAGGACCTCCGCGGGCTGGAGACGGCGCTCGGGGCGGCGGCGAAGGGGAGGAAGACGCCCCTGTCGACTCCCCAAACCGGCGCCCTCGAGTCGGTCGCGAAGGCGGTCGAAGGCCTGCAGGAGAGCACCCGGGCCTCCCTCGACAAGAGCGAGCGGCTCACGGTCCACCTGCGCCGGATCCTCCGCAAGCGGGAACCGTCGTCGGACGCCTCCGGTCCCGACCCGAGGGACGAGGAGGATCGGCGCACTCGCCTCCTGGCGGGCTTCTCGGAGGAAGTCCGCTCCTACCGGGCGACGGTCCACTCCCTCGTCGAGCTGCTCACGTCGTACAAGGAGAGCCCGGCGACCCACGGGGGCCTGCTCCGGATCGCCGAGACCGAGACGAGGCGGCTCAACGAGCTCCTCGGGGACATGCTCGAGCTCTGCCGCCTGGAGGAACCCCCGCCTCCGTCCGCCCCCTCCCTGCCGGTCGTCCCTCCCGTCGAGGAGACTCCCCCCCCGCCCGGGCCGGACGCCCGGGCGGAGGGGGTGGAGTCCCCCGCCTGAGCGGGTCCGGTCCTAGAAGTCGACCTGGAAGCGCATCAGGAACGCGTTCTGCGAGTCGAACGTGTCGCTCCCGACCGTAATGTCGTCGTCGAAGTCGTCCCGGACGTAGTTCAGCATCAGGCGCACGTTGCGGGTCAGGTAGCCGTTCAGGCCGACGACGAGCTCGCGGGCCTCGTCGGAGGTGTTGGCGGGCGTCACCCACGCGTTCGAGACGATCTCGTCGTCGAACTCGAGGGAGCTCAACCGGACGCCGAGCTCCCACGCGCCGAAGGTCCCCTCCTTCGGACTGAAGGGGGCCTTCGGGGCGATCCGGGTCTCGAGGGTCTTGTCCTCGCCGGTGAGGAGGAAGGTCGCCTGGGCGTACCAGGCGCTCGCCTCCGTCTCGCCGGAGGTGGCCGTCGGCTCGTTCACGTCGATGTCGGCCTCCACCCACTCCGCGCGCAGGCCGAACGGGCCGACGAGCCAGGAGAGCTCCCCGCCGAGCCGGGCGAGGTCCCCGTCGTTCGCCACCGTCCCGTCGAAGTCGACGAAGCGCGTCGCGGTCGACACGGTCGTCACGTCGGCGAGGGTGTTGTTGTGGTCGCCGAAGGTGCCCGCCACCCCGACCCGGAGGCCCTTCAGCGCCGCCGCCTCGGAGGTCTTGAAGGGGTTGAGGCGCAGCCGGGCGGCGTAGTCCTTCGAGTCGTTGCTGTCCGTGAGGGAGCGGCCGTTGCCGTTGTAGAAGGCCGCCTCCCACTCGAAGAACCCCTCGGCGATCTTCCCGTAGGCGAAGAACCCGACGTCGCGCTGGGGGGTGAGGCGGTTCAGGAGGGAGCGCTCGACGAAGTCGATGAACCGCGTCGAGCAGGTCTCCTCCTGGCTGAAGGGGACCTTCGCCTGCCCGAACCGGATGGCGAACTCGGGCACCCCCTTCCAGCCGATCCAGGCGTCCTGGAGCGTGCCGCTCGTCGAGGAGGTCGTCCCGGTCGGGAAGTCGGCCTGGACCTTGAAGTCCCACTCCCGGAAGAGGATCCCCTCCACCTCGAGCCGGGCCTGGCGGACGAAGAAGGTGTCGGCGTTCGTCTGCTCGTCGGTGTCCTTGTCGAGGAAGCGGCCGTGGAGGAGGAAGCGACCCCCGAGCTGGGCGTCGAGGTTTCCGTCGAGGGCTTTGAACCGAAGCCCGTTGTCGTCGAAGGTGACGTCGATCCCCTTCCCCTGGTTTCGCTCGCGCAGGGCGTTCTCCAGGTCCTGCGGGAAGGTCGCCTTCCCCTCCTGCGGGAGGCGGAGCGAGGCGCGCAGGGCCTCCATCTCGCGGGCCTGGGCGTCGAGGCGCGCCTCCAGCTCGCGGAGGCGGGCCTCCGGGGTGTCCTTCTCGTCGGGGGGAAAGGAAGGGAGGGCGAGCGCGGGGAGCGCTGCCAGAACGAGATTTCGCACGGGGTCTCTCCTTTTCGCCAGGGTCACTCGGGCCGCGCCGCCGACCTATCGGCAGGGCGAGTGGCGTCGAGTGAGTGCGAGAAGGGTGCGAAGGACCCGTTCAGGACCGATGAACGGGGGGCGAAATCTTTACAAAGATTGAGGAGCTCGGTCCTCTGCGCCCGCCGGTCGCGCCGTCCCGTCCCCCTGGCGCTTCTTCTTGAACTCCAGGACCCTGTGGCGGACGACCTTCCCCTCGACCATGAAGATCACGTCCTCGGCGATGTTCGTGGCGTGGTCGGCGATCCGCTCGAGGTTGCGAAGGGCCCCGACGAGGTGGAGCACGTCCCCGAGCCGCCCCGGGTTGCGGCGCATGAACTCGATCGCCTCGCCCAGGATCTCCCGGTAGAGGCGGTCGGCCTCGTCGTCGCGCTCCCAGACCCGCAGGGCGAGGAGGGGGTCGCGGCGGACGAGGGCGTCGAGCCCCTCCCGGACCATCTGCTTCACGATCGCCGCCATCCGGGAGACGTCGGGACGGAAGGGGAGGGGGGGCACGGCGGCGAGGACCTCGGCGCGCTCCGCGATGTTCACGGCGAGGTCGGCCATCCGCTCGAGGTCGGAGTTGATCTTCATCACCCCGGTGATGAACCGGAGGTCCCGGGCGACGGGCTGCTGCAGGGCGAGGAGGTCGAGGCACTTCTCCTCGCAGTCGATCTCGAGGTCGTCGACCACGTCGTCCCCGTCGATGACCTCCCGGGCGCGCTCGCCGTCCCGGTCGAGGAGGGCGACCAGGCTCCGGTCGACCGCCGCCTCCACGAGGCCGCCGATGTGGAGGATCCGCTTCGTCAGGTCCCGGAGGTCGTCTTCGATCTGCTTCGTCATGGCTAGAAGGCGCCGACCGCCAGCCGGCGCCGGATCCGGTTCCGGATCAGGATCGCCGCGAGGTTGAGGAGGAGGATGAGGCCGAGGAGGAGGAGGGCGGTCATGTAGACCATCGGCTTGCTCGCCTCGACGTTCGGGGACTGGAAGCCGACATCGTAGATGTGGAAGCCGAGGTGCATGAACTTTCGGTCGAGGTGGAGGAAGGGGAGGGTCCCGTCGAGGAGGGAATCGGGGGCGAGCTTGACGACCCCCGTGATCATGAGGGGGGCGACCTCCCCCGTCCCGCGGGAGATCGCGAGGATGAGGCCCGTCAGAATGCCCGGGAGGGAGGCGGGGAGGACGACCCGGCGGATCGTCTGCCAGCGCGTCGCCCCGAGGGCGAGGGACGCCTCCCGCTGGCCCCGGGGGACCGCGGCGAGCGCCTCCTCGGTCGCGACGATCACGACGGGCACGGTGAGGAGGGCGAGGGTGAGCGAGGCCCAGAGGAGGCCCCCGGTCCCGAAGGTCGGCGAGGGGAGGCGGTCGGAGAAGAGGAGGCGGTCGATCCCCCCTCCCATGCGGTAGACGAAGAAGGCGAGGCCGAACATCCCGAAGACGATGCTCGGCACGCCGGCGAGATTCGTGACGGAGAGCCGCACCAGCCGGACGAGCGGCCCCTGCCGCGCGTACTCGTGGAGGTAGAGGGCGGCGACGACCCCGAGGGGGACCACGGCGAGGGTCATGACGAGGACCATCAGGACCGTGCCGAGGATCGCGGGGGCGATCCCCCCCTCCGTGTTCGACTCCCGCGGCTCGCCGGCGACGAACTCCCACAGGCGACCGAGGTAGACGGAGAGCCGGCCGAGGAATCCGAGGGCGTTCGGCCGGACGGCCCGGACGACGGAGGCGAGGGGGAGCTCGACCTCCCGGCCGTCCGCGAGGAGGAGGACCGCCGTCCGGACCGCCTCCTCGAGGCGGGGGGCGAGGCGGCCCTGCCGCTCCGATCGGGACTCTCCGAGGAGTCGCCCGAAGACCTCGAACCCCTCCTCCCCTGCGCCGGCCGCGCGCGCGCCGGCCACGCGCGTCTCCTTCAGGAGGGCGATGGCCGGCCCCCACTCGAGCCGCTCGAGGTAGAGGGCGTCGCCCGGGAGGGATCGCGCCGTCACGGCGTCGTCGTCGACCCAGACGAAGTCGGCGCCCGCCTCCCTGCGGTTCCCCGTCCGGAAGAGCGTCCGGGTGCGCGGGGCGGCGCCCGCCGCGGCCTCCTCGGTCGTGCGGGGGATCGCCTCCGACTCCCAGGGCTCGCCGAGGACCCGAGTCCCCTCCTTCGTCTCGAGGAGGACGAGGGGCCTGGGCCAGAAGAACCCGAGCCCGCGGAAGGCGAGGAGGAAGACGACGCCGCCGACGCAGGCGAGGAGGAGGAGGAGGGCGGCCCCGGTCCCGAGAACGAAGGGGTCGCCGCGCCGCCAGAACGAGATGGATCCCCCCCTCACCATCGGGCGTAGCGCTTGCGCAGCCGGTTGCCGACGACGTCGGCCGCCGTGTTGCAGAGGAAGGCGAAGGCGAAGAGGAGGGCCCCCGAAAGGAAGAGGACCCGGTAGAGGGAGGATCCGACGGGGGCCTCCGGCATCTCGACGGCGATGCAGGCGGAGATCGTGCGCATCCCGCTGAACATCGAGAGGTCGAGGACGGGGGTGTTCCCCGTCGCCATGACGACGATCATCGTCTCCCCGATCGCCCTCCCGAAGGCGAGCATGAGGGCGGCGAAGATCCCCGGGCTCGCCGCCGGCACGACGAGCCGCCAGGCCGTCTGCCATCGGGTCGCCCCGAGCGCCTCGCTCGCGGCGAGGAGGGAGCGCGGGACGTTCGAGAGGGCGTCCTCCGCGACCGTGTAGAGGATCGGGATGACCGCGAAGCCCAGGGCGAAGCCGACGACCAGGGCGTTCCTCGGCTCGTAGGCGAT
>JAKEFM010000130.1 GCA_022616055.1 Planctomycetota bacterium | reverse complement strand
GTGTCGGTCGACTTCCTCCTGACGGGGGGCTACCCGGGCGACGGGAAGCCGAAGCCGATCCGGTTCCCGGATCCTTCGAAGGCCGGAATCGAGACGGAGGATTACCGCGTGCTCTCCCTTCCCACCCTGATCGAGCTCAAGCTCGCGTCGGGGATGACGGGCCCGAACCGACTCCAGGATCTCGCGGACGTCATCGCGTTGATCCGGGCCAAGAAGCTGCCCGAGTCGTACGCGGGCGAGCTCCATCCCTACGTGCGCCCGAAATACCGGGAACTCTGGCGTCCAGCGCAGCAGCCGAAGGAGCCCGAGTAGCGTCCCGCTCCGTGATCAGTTCACGTTCGCGACGGAGAGGTTCGTGACCTCGACGCCGACGAGGGCCTGCATGTAGAAGGCGGCCGGCGGCGTCACCGAAGCGGGGATCGTCGCCGGGATCGCGAGGAGGCCGTTCGCGGGGATCGGGGGGAGGGCGAAGCCAAAGATCGGGGCCGTCAGGAAGACGTCTCCGAACACGGTCGGCGTCGGCGTCGGGAGCGCGCCCGAGCCGAAGAAGATCGCGACGGGCGAGGCCGGCGGACCGGCGACCTTGATCTGCACGGCTCCTCCCGGCGTCAGGCTCCCGGTGACGTAGAGGTGGCGGTGGAACTCGTCGGCCCCCATGTCGGGCCCCGCGCCCGAGGTGCGCGGGTCCCCCTCGAAGTCCGAGGTGGAGAAGAACGGGGCCGCGGCGGTCCCCGCATCGCGGCAGGGGGAGCCGAAGAGGAGGTGGAAGTCGCCGGCGGCGGGATCCGCGAGCATCGGGTCGAGGGCGATGCATCCGGCGCCGAACCAGGGCTGGCCCGTCCCCCCCTGGATGTCGCTCGAGGTCGCGGCGATCGACCCCGCCCCGGAGATGGAGGAGGCGCCGTTCGACCAGAGGACCGAGTTCGAGATCGTCGCCGAGGTCCCCGCGGCCGCGGAGAGGGCGCCCCCCGCGTGGCCCCAGACCGTCGTGTTCGTCAGGAAGAGCTGGAGGGTCGCCGTGGAGAAGTTCGGCGCGATCGCGATCCCCGTCCCGGCCGCCCCGTTCGACGCGACGACGCAGTCCTGGAACAGCCCGAAGGCGTCCCTCAGATCGACGCCGGGAGTGGCCGCGGAGTTCTGGCGGATCGTGCAGCCGCGGAACATCGCGGTCACCCCCTGGCAGAGCGCGCCCCCTCCGAAGACCCAGGCCATGTTCCCGGAGATCGTGCAGCCGACGAACTCGACGACGACGAAGGAGGGGCCGGCGAACAGGAGTCCGCTCTGGCACCGGATCCCGCCGCCGCCCGCGAGCGTCATGAGGGGGGTCGCGATCGAGTTCCCGCTGATCGTGCACCCGACGAGCAACGGGCCGACGGGGGGAGCGGAGCCCGCCCCGAGGTCGGAGTACGAGAAGCCCCCCCCGTTCATCGAGGCGACGTTTCCCGTGATCCGGCAGTCGCGGATCGTCGGCCCGCTCGCGCTGCACCCGACCCCTCCACCCCCGCTCCCTCCGGTGGACGTCCCTCCCGTCACCGTGAAGCCCTCGAGTACGGAGGAGCGCCCCTCCCCCGTCTCGAAGCGGACGACCCGCCCGCCGGACCCGCCGCTGATCGTCGTGGCGAACGGGCCGGCGCTGCTGCGGACCGTGATCGCCTTCCCGAGGAAGTTCACCGGTCCCGCGTACGTGCCGGGAGCGACGAGGACCGTGTCTCCGTTGACCGCCGCCGCGATCGCCGCCTGGATCGTCGCGTAGGTCCCTGGGACGTCGAGCGTCGACTGGGCGGGAGAGGTGGCCCAGGGCAAGAGGACAGCCCCGAGGGCGAGAATCCAGTTCGCGCGCATCGGCGGACCTCCTGTTCCGGTTCGCGCCCGACCCCGAAACCCGGGCGGGCGGTGGGGGGCGATTGTAGGACGCCGGTCCCAGGCCGGGGGATCCGCACGTCGCGGCGGGTCGGTCAGCCCGCCACCACCCGCGCGACCCGCTCGACGTCCTCGTCCGTCATGAATGGGTGGCACGGGAGCGAGACGACCTCGCGCGCGAGTGCCTCGGCGTTGGGGAAATCCCCCGGCCGGTGGCCGAGGTGTTTCACAGCCGGCTGGAGGTGCGAGGGGACGGCGTAGTTGACGCCGAACCCGATCCCCTCCTCCTGGAGTCGCGCGCACACGGCCTCGCGGTCGGGGACGCGGGCGACGAAGAGGTGGTGGACCCCCTCCCCGTACTCCCGCTCGAGAAGCGGGCGCACGGGCGGACGGAGGAGGCGGCGGTAGGCCGCCGCGATCTCGCGGCGTCGCCGGTTGCCCGACTCGAGCAAGGGGAGCTTCGCGCGCAGCACCGCGGCCTGGAACTCGTCGAGGCGGGCGTTGTACCCGACGATCTGGTGCTCGTAGCGGACGCTCTGCCCGTGGTTGCGCAGGAGCCGCAGCGTCGTCGCCACCCGGTCGTCGTTCGTCGCGACGAATCCCCCCTCTCCGTAGGCCGCGAGGTTCTTCGTGGGGTAGAAGGAGAAGGCTCCCGCATCCCCGATCGCGCCGAGGCGACGGCCGCGATAGGTCGCGCCGTGCGCCTGCGCCGCGTCCTCGACGAGGGGGATCCGCCGCTCCCGGCAGAGGGCGAGGAGCGGATCGAGGTCGGCCGACTGGCCGAAGAGGTGGACCGGAAGGAGCGCCTTCGTCTTCGGGGTCACGCGCCGGCGCACGTCGGCGGGATCGACCAGCCCCGTGTCGGGCTCGACGTCCGCGTAGACCGGCTTCGCCCCGGCCTGGACGATCGCCGCGGTCGTCGCAAAGAAGGTGAAGGGGGTCGTGACGACCTCGTCGCCGGGCCCGACGCCGCAGGCCCGGAGGGCGAGGAGGATCGCGTCGGTCCCGCTTCCGACGCCGACGCCGTGGCGCGCGCCGAGGTAGCGGGCGAACTCCTCCTCGAACGCCTGGACGTTGGGGCCCAGGACGAGTCGCATGGAGTCGAGGATGCCGTCGAAGGACGCGCGGATCTTCTCGCGGACGAGCGCGTACTCGGCGGCGAGGTCGACGATCGGGATCGGGCGCGGCGGCACGGGCCCGAGATTGTACGGGACGCCCCTCAGGAGAACCGCCCGGGCGCGAGGAGCGCGGCGTCGGCGAGGGCGCTCTCCTTCCCGAGGATCCGGTCCGCCGCGATCCGGCCGATCGCGGGCGAGCAGGTGATGCCGTGGCCGCCGAGCCCGGCGACCCAGAAGAGGCCCCGGAGGGAGGGATCCTCCCCGATCGCGAAGCGCTGGTCGGGCGTGAGCGTCCGCAGGCCCGCCCACCGCCGCGCGAAGCCGCGGCCGGCGAGCGAGGGGAGGAGTCGGAGGGTCCCGGCCGCGGCCTCCTCCTCGATCCGCGGGTCGGTCGTCTCCTCGAGGCCGGGAGCGTCGTCCTCGTCGCACGGGCAGACGAGGAGACCCCCGGATTCCGGCCGGAAGTAGAAGGGCCCCGAGACGTCCCAGACGAAGGGCCAGCGCGGATCGACCGCGGGGACGGGCTCGGTGACGAAGAGGTGGCGCCGGGTCGGGCGGAGGGGGACCTTCGCGGCCCCCGGCGGCGCGAGGGCCCCGGCCCAGGCTCCCGCGGAGTTCACGACGAGGCGGGTCTCGAGAACTCCCGCGCTCGTCCGCAGGCCGGCGACCGCATGACCCTCGACGAGGACCTCCTCGACGCGGCAGGAGGTGAGGAGGCGCGCCCCGCGCGAGGCCGCGCCCCGGAGGAAGGCGTGGAGGAGGGCGTGGATGTCGATCACGCCGTCGGAGGGGCAGAGGAGTCCCCCCGCGACGGCGCCCCGGGCGAGGATCGGCACGATCCGGGCGCACTCCGCGGCGCCGACGCGCCGGACCTCGAGGCGGTTTCGCAGCGCCGCGGCCGCGACGCGGTCGAGCCGCTCGAGCCCCATCGAGTCGCCGGCGAGGAGGAGGGAGCCGGTGCGGCGGAACTCCGGCCTCGGCTCGAAGCCCGCGGGAGGGTCCTCCAGGAACCGGACGCTCTCGACCGCGAGCCGGAGGTTCACCTCGTCCTCGACCGACTGGCGCACGAGGGCCGCGTTGCGCCCCGAGGCCCGCCGGCCGGGAGCCTCCTCCCGCTCGAGGAGGACGATTCCCTCGACCCCCTCGCGGGAGAGGTGCCAGGCCACCGAGGCGCCGGCGATTCCGGCGCCGACGATCGCGACGCGCGCGGTCTCCTTCATCGCTCCGAGGGGGGCTCGCCCGGCCGCCTATAATCCCTCCGCCCCGGGCGGTTCCAGTCCGGCGTCCGGACCGCCCGCGGCGCGCGTTGATCGCCCTCCTCGTCCTCCTCCCCCTCCTCGCCGCGCCCCTCCCGGGCGGCGACAAGGAGAGGGACCGGGACGAGGTGACCCTCAAGGACGGCCGGGTCCTCAAGGGATGGGTCGTCTACGAGGACGAGAAGGAGATCCTCCTCCGGACGGGGACCCGGGAGCAGGCGATCCCCGTCGCGGAGATCGGATCCCTCCGCTCCGTCTCCCGGAGCCTCGCGAAGTGGGTCGACCGCCACCGCGGCCTCGGGAAGGAGGACCGCGCGGCCCGCGCCCAGCTCGCCAAGGCGTGCGCCGAGGACGGGCTCGAGAGCGAGGCGAAGCTCGAGTGGCTCGGGGTGCTCGCGCTCGACCCGGGCGACCCCGAGGCGAACGAGGCGCTCGGGCACCGCCGGGGAGCCGGCGGGACCTGGCAGCTCCCGTACCGGAACGGATGGTGGCCGCTCGGCCGGCTCGAGAAGGTCCGGGCCGACTGGAACGACGCCTGGGAGCTCGAGTCCGAGCACTACCGCGTGAAGACGAACCTCGCCTTGCCGGCCGCCCTCGCCGCCGCGCTCGACCTGGAGTTCGTCCTCCACGACTTCTACCGCGCCTTCGGCAGGGAGCTGCGCCTGCGGGAGCCCGAGGAGCCGATGCTCGTCGAGCTCCACCGCGACCGCGACACCTACCCGGAGATCGGGGGGAACCGCATCGCGTACTTCGACCGGAACGAGAACTGCGTCCGGGTGTCCACGGGCGGGAGCGTCCGTCCCGAGATCCTCTTCCACGAGGCGACGCACCAGATCCTCCACGTGACCGCCGCCCGTGCGCGCGGGGGGACGGGGGAGGTCCCCGACTGGCTGGGGGAGGGGCTCGCCGACTACGTCGCGTACGGCGTCTCCGGCGAGGCCGGGAAGCGCACCTTCTCGACCGGCGCGCGCGCGGAGCACCACTTCCGCGAGTTCGCCGCGGCCGAGAGGCCCTACGACCTCCCGCGCGTCCTCCAGTTCGAGGCGGGGGACTTCGGCGCCTCCTCGAAGGCCGCCCTCAAGTTCGCGGAGGCCTACACCCTGGTCCACTTCTGCCTCCACGGCGCCGAGGGGAAGTACCGGGAGCGCTTCCTCGGGTTCGTCGAGGGGGCCTACCGGGGGCAGGGCTCCGCGACCGACTTCAAGAAGGCCCTCGGGGAG
>JAKEFM010000129.1 GCA_022616055.1 Planctomycetota bacterium | reverse complement strand
CGGGCATGTTCCAGTTGCGGTACGCCGCCCGCAGGTTCGTGGTTGGATTGTTCCACGACCCCCCGCGCAGGGCGCGGAGACGGCGGCGATTTCGGCGGCCTCTCCCCGACCGTGCATGTCACGGCGGCCCCAGCCTAGCGGCTGGGGCGGACAAGCCGAACCAGAGAGCAGAGGCCAGAGCCTCAGAGGCCCCTGGCGCACCGGAAACCGAAGAGCGTGAGCCGAACCACGGGCAAGTTCCAGAAGCGGGACGCCGCCCGCAGGGACGAGGAGGGATAGTTCCACGACCCCCCGCGCAGGGCGCGGAGACCCTTGTCCTCGTCGAACCACGAATCCGTCCAGTCCCAGACCCCTCCCGCGGCGTCGCCCATCCCGTACACCGACTCCGCGGTCTTGAACGTCCCGATGGGCTCGGGCTGGGGGTTCACCTCGCGGGAGTCCCTGCACTTCGCAAGGCTCGCATCCTCGAGGTCACCCCACGGGAACCGCCTCCCGTCCACGCCGCGCGCGGCCTTCTCCCGCTCCTGCTCCGTCGGAAGCCTCCACTGCTTCGCCGTCGTGCGCGTCTTCCATTCACAATAGGCGCGGGCGTCGTCCCAGCTCATGCAGCTCGCGGGAAGCCTCTCCACGAAGTCCTCGCCGAACATCCTCTCGCTCCACTCGCGCGCCTTCCCTTCGATCTTGTTGATGGGGAGGAAGACGCCCTTCTCCCCGCGCTCGAAGTAGACGCCGTCGTACTCGTTCCTCGACATCCGCTCCGTCGCCTCCTCGGGGTCGAGCGCGGTCAGGAACTCCGCGTAGTCCGCTCGCGTCACGGGGTATTTCGCGATCGCGAAGTCGGGAAGCTCCAAGGTCCTCGTGTCCTTCCCCTCCCCGTAGACGAACGGGCCCGCGGGGACGTAGACGAACCCCTCGCCGATCTCCTCGTCGGTCCGGAGGCGGATTCTCCCCTTCCACTCCCGGTTGCGTGTGATGTGGACGGGGTAGCGGACGTCGCGGAAGCCAGGCTTCGTGACGACGCAGAGGTAGGAGCCCATCGGCAGCGGCACGGGCGAAAGCGGCGTCACGCCGAGGCGCCGTTCCTCCCGGGCCTTGAGGATCCCGTCCCGCTCGACGTAGCGGAAGAGCCGCACCTCCGCGCCGGACGGCTCGGAGGCGAGGGAGAGCGAACCCTCCCCCTTCACGAACGTCGCGAGAGGCCCGTCGTCGTAGCGCCTGACCATCGTGAGGGCGTAGGCTGCGTCCACCCTCTCGTTCCTCCGCTCGTGGTTTTCGAGGCGCCCCTTCCAGAGGACCGCGAGAACGGCGCGCGCGGTCGGGTTCGTCTCCTCCTGGACGAGGGCGGCCTGGAGGTACTTGAGCGTCTCCGCGAAGGCCAGGGCGCCCTCGGTATTCAGATCCTCGGCGCGCTTCCGCGCTTCGAGGAGCGGCTGCTTCTCGGCGATCGGCTGCCAAGCGTGGTACTTCCTCTCCTCCTCCCCCGCGGCGGCTTCCGCCTCCCCCACCTCCGCCTGGAGCCGCTCGAACCGCTTCGCGGCCTCCCTCCCCTCCGCCGCGAGCGACTCCGCCTCCTCGTGGCGACGCTCCCTCTCGCTCGAGCCGTCCAGCCACTCGCGCAGTTCCAAAGCGAGG
>JAKEFM010000128.1 GCA_022616055.1 Planctomycetota bacterium | reverse complement strand
CTTGTAGGTCGGACCCCTGATGTGGCTGCCGATGCCCAGCACGGTCTGGAAGGCCGCCCTGCCCGTGGGGGCTTCCTGAGTACGGTGGATAAGCATCTTCCGGAAAGGCTTGCTGCACGAGGGACGCTACCGCGAGGAGCGTCGCTCCACGCGTCACGAAGTCGTCCACGACCGTGAGCTTCGACTGTGGGGGGAGGAGCTTGCCTTCGAGAGCAAGGGACCGGAGATGGTCCTCCGGTCCGGGCCGCCCGCCCCGGCGGGCGAACGCCGACTTCGGCACCGCCTCTCGGCGGGAAACGATCTCGAGGACCTCGGATCCAAGGCCTTCCTCGACGAGTTCCTCGCAGATCCGTCGCGCCGGCCAAAGAGCGTCTCGGCTCCGAAGGGGCGAGCTCCTCGGAGCCGGGATCAGTGCGATGTCGGGACCCAGGAACGCATCGAGGCCTGTGGCCGGAAGACGCGCGGCAAGGGTGTGGACGATGCTCCGTATCGCGCCCGGTTCGTCGTGCTTGACGGCGTCGCGCCACTTCCGGGACGTCTCAGAGACTTCGCTCTTGCCGTGCGGGGAGTACTGGAGGAAGGCGCCGAATGCCACCTCAGAGAGCAAGACGGGACCGCTCGGCACGGCCGCACTGGGGGAGCGCGTCGAAGAGGACGTCCAGGCCGTCCTCGGCCAGCACCTCGGCCCCGTAGTGGACCATCTCCGCGGGCCACCGGAGGCGACCGTCCCTCGCCGTCGTCTCGGCGAGGAAGAGCGGTCGGCCCAGTCGCAAGGCCTCCCATCCCTGGTGAAGTGTCCCGCTCCCTTCTCCCGCCTCGACGATCACCGTCGCGTCCGATAGGAGCGCCATTGTCCGGTTTCGCATCGGGAACCATTGGGGACGGACGCGGGAGCCCGGAGCGAACTGCGAGACCGCGAGGTGCTCGCGCATGATGCGGAGCTGGAGTTCGCGGTTCGCCGCCGGGAAGAACTGGTCGAGCGGCGTCCCGAGTACGGCGATCGTCCGGCCCGCAGCCTCTAGGGCGGAACGATGGGCCGCGGTGTCGATCCCTTCGGCGAGCCCACTCACGACGACGACTCCGCGCTCGACGAGGGCCCGCGCGAACCGCGCGGCACGGTCGAGGCCCGCCTTCGTCCCCCTCCGGGATCCCACGAGAGAGACGCGGCGACCCTCGACGAGGAGGCCCCGGGCCCCGGCGACGTAGAGCGCTCGAGGAGCGTTCTTCTGCTCGACCTCGTTGAGCGGACCGAGGAGCTCCTCCGGGGTAAAGGGGCCATCGACCATCGCATGGATTCTGTCGTCGGGTTGCGGGAGGGACAACCGCCCCCCGGAAGGGATCTCCCTCCTCGCGACCGCCACCTGCTCCCGCCTGGCCGTTATCGCGGCCGCAGCGCCTCGCACACGGCGACGCCCGCGTAGGTCCCGACGGCGTACCCGAGAAGCCCGGAGAGGACGCCGGGCAGGACGAGCCCGGTCCATCCCTGCGAGCGCGCGAGCGCCATCGCCGTGGCGGGGCCGCCGACCGTCGAGTTCGACGCGAGGGCGAGGACCTCGACGGGGAGTCGGAGGAAGCGCCCGGCGCCGAAGACGACGAGGCCGTGGATCGCGATCGCGAGGCAGGCGAAGAGGAAGATCTCGAGCCCCGAGGCGCGCATCGCCGTCAGGTCGCAGGTCGCGCCGATCGCCGCGAGGAAGAGGTAGACGAGGAACGTCCCTGCCTCCTCGATTCCAGGGATCCGCCGGATCGGGGGGACCTGGCCGAGGACGAGGGCGATCGTGGTGACCCAGAGGACGGACGGGACTCCCCGGAATCGCGCCGCGAGGAGGCTCGAGGCGTAGAGGGCGCCGGTCGTCAGGGCGGCGAGGAGGGCGAGATCGGCGACGCCGGGAGGGCGCGGCGGTTCCTCCGCCGTCCCGGAGGCGGCCGCGGGGTTCCCCCCCTTCAGCGGGGGATAGAGCCGCCGGAGGGCGCGCGGGAGGAGGATCGTCGCGCCCACCCAGATCGCCGTCGCGGCGACGTCGGCGGTGTTCGCCCCGGCGAAGAGCGCAGAGTCGAGCCGGTACTCCTGGCCCACCGCGACGAAGTTGACCGAGCCGCCGATGTAGGTCGCCGCCATCATCCCTGCCATCTTCCACCAGTCTTCGCCGAGGCGGTCCTGGAGGAGGAGCGCGCCGACGACGCAGCCCACCGCCGTCCCCACCGAGGCGAGGACGAACCCGGCGAGGACGGCGGGCCCGGCGCGGGCGATCGCGCGCAGGTCGACGCGCAGGAGGAGGAGGACGATCGCGGCCGGAGCGACGTGGAGGAAGACGGCGTCGTAGGTCCGGGCGACGCTCGGCACCAGGCCAAGGTACGAGGCGAGCGCCGCGAGGAAGATGGCGAGGAGCCCCGCGCTCGCGGCGGCGAAGGCCCGGTGCGCCCGCTCGAGCCGGACCGCGAGCCAGACGGCGGCGGCGAGGACGCCGAGGATGGCGAGGGGGTCGCGGATCACGCTCGGGAGAACGGGCCGGAGAGGGTGCCGCGACCGGTCCCGAAAACGAAGCGCCCGGGTCCGGAGGGCCGGACCCGGGCGCGCGGAATCGCTCGCGTCGCGACGGGCGACCTACCCGCAGTTCTTCCCCATCTCGGAGAAGGCCTTCTTCGCGCCTTCCGCGATCTGGGCGGGGGTGAGGTCCTGCTTGTGGGTGGCGATCGACCACTCGTGCCCGAAGGGGTCCTTGAGCTTCCCGTAGCGGTCGCCCCAGAACATGTCCTGGACCGGCATCGTCGAGGTGCAGCCGGCCGCGATCGCCTTCTTGTAGGCGGTGTCGACGTCCTGGACGTAGAGGTGGAGGGTGACGCTCGTCCCCCCGACCGTCTGCGGCGAGGAGGCCATCCCCGGCCACTCGTCGCACATCATGAAGATCGAGTCGCCGATCTTGAGCTCGGCGTGCCCGATCTTCCCCTCCGGGGTGGGCATCTTGAAGATTTCCTCCGCGCCGAAGGCCTTCTTGTAGAAGTCGAGGGCCTTGCCGGCGTTTCGGACGATGAGGTGGGGGGTGAGGGTGTGGTAGCCCTCCGGGATCGGATTCACCTTGGCCATGACGTTCTCTCCCTGCAGGGGTTCGTGGACTCGATCCGGGCCTCGGGCGCCCGACGGGGGGACAGTCTACCGGCCGTAGGCACGGTGTCGCGCCCTTGGTACGGCCGCGCCCCGGAAACGTTTTCGGCCGTCAGAACACGACTCCCAGCAGCCGCTTGAGGAGCGTCTCCAGCGGCATGAGCGTGAGGAGGAGCGGTGCGACGGGCAGGAGCGTGACCACGGCGAGCTGGAGCAGCGCCTCCTTCGTGAAGGGGAGCACCCGCATCCCCCGGACGACCTCGAAGCTGTTCCCCAGGTCCGCGAGGGACTGGAGGTCGGCGCTCCCGATGAGCGGTTCGTCCGGCGGAGCCCCGCCGCGAATCCACTTGTCGTCGAAATCCCGCACGTAGCGCTGGGCGAGGGTCCCGTACTCGCGCAGTCCGTTGCGCCGCGCCTCCGACAGGTGCGGAGCGAACTGGAGGAGCGGCCCGAGCACGACGAGGAGGGGGAACGCGACGAAGACGGCGATCTCCACCTTGAAGTCGAGCAGCGACGCCCCCTGGAAGAAGATCCGGGTCGCGATCCACCCGGCGAGGAGCGCCCCGTGCGCCGCCAGGAGCGGCGCGAACGCGGTCACCGTGAGGGAGAGGAAGCCGAGTCCGCCCGCGCGATCGGGGTGCGTGGGCACCAGGCGCAGCTCGCACTTCGCCACGTGCCGGAGGAAGCGCATCCAGACGAACAGGCGGAAGTACCAGCGGAGGAGAATGAACTGGAAGAGCGGGAGGCTCGCGTAGACGAACCAATGCCCGGCTGCGGACAGGCGGCGGCCGGCCCCCTCGGGGACGGCGTACCAGGTCGCGACGCTCGGGGCGACGTACTGGGGCCAGATGAACCGGAGGCTGACGAGGTAGACGAACGCGAGGAGGAGGACCTCCCCCAGGACCGAGTTCCGCAGCCGCATGGCCGAGGCCACCGCGGCGTCGAACCGCGCTCGGGACGTCTCCCGGATGAGGCCCCGCTGCAGGAACTGCCGGGCGAGCGGGCGCATCCGCTGGTGCACGACCAGCTCCGCCAGGATGAGCAGCGGCAGGGCCGCCAGGAACCGGGCGTGGACCTCGACGTCCTTCAGGAAGGGCACCTCGACCGCATCGCCCCACGCGCGCCCTCCGATCGCCGAGAGGATCAGCAGCGGGAGCCAGAGCAGCGCCGGGATCACGACGAGCCGGCGGCGGAGCAGCTCGAGGGCGTCGCCGGCGAGATGGGCGCGTCGGACGATCTGGTACAGCGGTCCGCCCAGGACGAGGGAGAAGTCGTACGGGTCGGACGCCGCCGCGCCCGCCGGGGCGCGCGGGCCGGCGGGAGGATCGGCCGGGGGATCGGAGGGGGTCACCGGGCGAGGACCCGCGTGAGGAGCGGCAGCGAGACGTCGTGGCGGTAGACGATCGACATGTGCCCGTCCTCGAACTCCTGGTGGACGTGGCGCACCCGCCGTCGCCTCAGGCGCCCGGCGAGGATTCGCGCGCCGAGGTGAAGGTTGTACTCGTCGCGGCTCCCGCAGTCGAAGTAGAGGACGCGCAGGGACTTCAGGGAATCGGCGTACCCCTCGGCCATCCGGACCGGATCGTTCTCGAGCCAGCGCGCCCAGACCTCGCCGCGCAGCTCTCCCGTGTTCTCGTCGAATGGGAGGTCGAATCGCAGCGGCCTCGCCCTCGGGTTCGGCGAGTAGGCCGCGGCCATCGCGAGGATGTTGAGGACGGCGAGGAGCTCGCCCGTCTTCCTCGGCGCCCGGTCGAAGGCGCGGAGGAAACCGGCGATCCCCCCGTGCTTCTCGAGTCCGGCGAGGGCCTTCGGGAAATCGGGGAAGTAGCAGTACTCGAAGGCCATGTCCCCGCTGTGGCAGGCGACCGCGCCGAAGAGATCGCTCCGCCGCATCCCGAGCCGGATCGCCCCGTACCCGCCGCTCGATTTCCCCAGGACCCCCCGGTGCTCGCGGGCGGGGAGCGTCCGGAAGGCGCGGTCGACGAGGGGCACGAGCTCCTCCACGAGGTGGTCCTCGTACCGCCCGAGCGCCGTCGAGTTGAGGTACTGGGAGCCTCCGAGCCGGGTGAAGCAGTCGGGGGCCGCGAGGATCGCCGGCCGCGCGCGCCGGCTCGCGAGCAGGGCGTCCATCCGCGTCGCGAGCCCCGGCGCCCAGGCCTGGTCGTTGAGGAGCGCCCGACCGGTTCCGGTGAACCCGGCGAGGCAGAAGAGGACGGGAAAGCGGCGCCGGTCGTCGTATCCGGGCGGGAGGTAGACGGGGAGCTCGCGGACGAAGGGGTCGCCGAGGGGATTCCCCTGGAGCACGCGGCTCCGCACGGGGAGGAGGACGACGCGGCCACGGGGCGGCATGGGGAGACCTCGCTCGCAGGGGGGCGCGGCGGGCGGGCGGGAAGTGTAGGGCCGCTCGCCAGCGGCGGGCTCAGCGGGGGACCCGGAAGCAGGCGAGCGACCGGCCGAACGCGTCGGGCAGCACGAGCCTCTCCCCGACGACGACGGGGGTCGCGAAGAGCCAGAGGCGGGCGGCCTGGAACCGGTTCCTCACGCGCCCCTCGAAGTCGAGAAAGGCGAGTTCTCCATCGACCGTGCCCACCGCGATGCCCCCGGAGACGGCGACGGGGGAGGAGTCGTAGCAGGGCGCGCCGAGGTCGCGGTTCCAGCGGACCTTCCCGGTCGCGCGCTCGACCGCGACGACCTCCCCCTCGGTCGTCGCGAAGTAGACGCGGTCCTCGACGACGAGAGGGGAGGCGTAGCCCGCCGGGATCCGCAGCGACCACGCGACCTCCCCCGTGTCGGAGCGCAGCGCGAGGACGCTCGGTGCGTCCGAGGGTCTCGTCGGGACGGCGAACGTGACGACCACGAGATCTCCGGCCGGGGCGGGCCGGCTCGTTCCCGGGGCGAAGTAGAACGAGTCGTGCACCTTGCGCTTCCAGAGGAGTCGCCCGTCGGGCGCGGCGAGCGCGTAGACGTGGCCGTCCCAGTTCCCGGCGAAGACCCGGTCGCCCGCGGCGGCGGGTGGGCCGAAGTGGCGGCCCGCTTCGAACGACCAGAGACCCCGGCCGTCGACCAGGGCGAGGGCGTGGAGGCGGCCGTCCCCGGTTCCGACGAAGAGCCGGTGTTCGTCGACTCCCGGCGTCATGACCACCGCGCCGCCCAGTCGCGCCTCCCAGATCGTCGAGAGGTCCGTGGGACGGAGCGCCGTCACGGTCCCCGCCTCCGACGCCACGATCACCCGGTCCCCCGCGACGACCGGGGAAGCGTGGGCGGGAGCCTCGAGGGGGAGCGTCTTCAGCAGGTCGCCCCTCGCGAGGGAGTGGACCGCGAGCACCCCTTCGGTTCCGGCGACGTAGGCGCGCTCTCCCGAGACGGCCACCGCCCGCAGCGACGTCGCCGGCGTCTCGACGCTCCATTCCCCCGGCGCGACCTCGATCGGCCCCGGAACCGCGTCCACCCGTTCCGGAGGACGGAAGGGGATCGGATCCTCCTCGTCGGTCCCCTCCGATCCGAGGGAGCGGTTCTCGACGACGAACCGGTCGGCCTCGACGCGGATGCGCCGCCACCGGGCCTTCTCCGCGTAGAGGTTCGGGGTCATGAGGATCTCCACGCCCCCGACCGACCAGCGTCGCAGGTCGTGGCCGTGGCCCGCGAGGACGAGGCGCGCGCCTCGCGTCCGGAGGACCTGGAGGAGCGCCTCCTCGTTCGCGAGGAAGCGCTTCCCCCCTCCCGGGAGGGGGTGGTGGTGGAGGGCGACGACGGCGGGAGAGCCCGCCGGCCGGCCCGCGAGTTCCGCGTCGAGCCACCCGAGCTGGGTCCGGTCGATCCCGCCGTGGGCCTCCCCGAGGATCGAGGAATCGAGGAGGGCGAATCGGACGCCGCCGTGGTCGAACGAGCGGTAGGGCCGGGAGATCCCGAGATGCCTCGCGAGCGGCCGCTTCCCCTCCGGCGCCCAGCGAGCGTCGTGGTTGCCGAGGACCGGGTGGAACGGGGCCTTCAGCCCCTTCGAGATCGACGCGAACCGCTCCCACTCGCCCGCGCTGCCGACCTCCGTCAGGTCGCCGCAGGCGATCGTGAAGGCGACGCCGAGGCGGTTGCCCTCCTCCACGAAGCGCTCCAGGTTCTCGGCGCTCCCCCGCGCCCCGAGATGGGGGTCCGAGATCACCGCGAACGCGAAGGGCTCCACCCGCGGCCCCTGCCCGCAGGCGAGGAGGAGGAGAGCGCCGAGCATGACGTCCGAGGCTACCGGCGTCCCTCCGCGGCCGGGAGCCTTGACCCCGCTCGACCTTTCCCCGCCAATCCCCCCATGCGCCGATTCCCGAAGGCCCGGCCGCACCCGGTCCTCTCCCCGGTCGTCGCCCGCGCGCCGGGACGCGTGAACCTGATCGGGGAGCACACCGACTACAACGAGGGGTTCGTCCTCCCGATCGCGATCGACCGCGGGACGGAGGTGAGCGCATGGCCGTCGGAGGACGACGCGGTCCTCCTCGAGAGCGTCGCCTACGGGGAGACGGCCCGGTTCCGGGTCGACGACGATCCCGCCACCCTCCAGCCCCCCTGGGCGCGCTACGTCGCGGGCGTCCTCTCGCGCCTGCGGAGGAACGGACTGCCGGCCGTCGGGTTCCGGGCGAAGATCGACACCGACCTCCCCCTCGGGGGCGGCCTCTCCTCGAGCGCGGCCCTGACCTGCGCCAGCGCCCTCGCGGCGGTCGAGGTCGCCCGCCTCGGCGGGGCGGCGATCCCTCCCTGGCTCGAGGAGCCGGGGCGCCTCGCCGCGATCTGCCGCGACGCCGAGCGCGTCGCGCTCGGGGTCCGCTGCGGCATCATGGATCCCTACACCGCGCTGCACGCCCGCAGCGGGCAGGCCCTCCTCCTCGACTGCCGCGACCTCTCCGTCCGTTTCGTCCCCCTCCCGGCGGATCGCGTCTCGGTCGTCGTCGCCGACAGCGGCGTCCGCCACTCCCTCGCGGCCGGCGGGTACAACGAGCGGCGCGGGGAGTGCGAGGAGGCGCTCGCCCGGCTGAACGGACCGGGAGCCCGCCTTCGATCGCTCCGCGACCTCGACGCGAGCGCGCTCGCCGCCGAGGGGAAGCGACTCCCCCCGACCCTCCTGCGCCGGGCCCGGCACGTCGTGACGGAGAACGCCCGCACCCAGGAGGCTGCCGATTCCCTCGCGCGGGACGACCTCGCGAGGTTCGGGCGCCTGATGGTCGAGTCGCACGAGAGCCTGCGGAAGGACTACGAGGTCTCCTGCCCCGAGCTCGACGCCCTTGTCGAGATCGCGCTGCGCGCGCGCGGGGTCTTCGGGAGCCGGATGACGGGGGGCGGGTTCGGGGGCTCGACGGTCAGCCTCGTCGAACCGGGGAGCGCGAAGCGGCTCGTCGAGACGCTGGCAACCGAGTACGAGCGCCGCACGGGGCGCAAGGCGGAGGTCCGCGTCGTGCGACCCTCGGGCGCGGGGGGCGTCCGCCGCGATCCGGCGGCGCAAGGGTAGGGGGGGGTCCCCTCCCGAAATCGGCCGGTCTCGACGGCATCGAATCCGGAGCCCGCGCTCACGGAGCCCCCGATGCCCGTCTCGACCCTCGGAAGAGGCTTGCGCCTCCTCGCCCTGCTCGCCCCGATGGGCGCGGCCTCCGCCGGCGAGGGGGTCACGATCGAGCGGATCGACCCGCGCTTCGATCGGCTCGTCCCCCGGGACGCGAAGGTCGGACCGATCGCCGAGGGGCTCGACTGGGTGGAAGGGCCCGTCTGGCGGAGGCGCTCGGGCGATCTCCTCTTCAGCAACATCCCGAAGAACGTCGTGATGCGCTGGCGCGCCGGCTCGGCCCTCGACGTGTTCCTCCAGCCGGCCGGCTACACGGGTAAGGCCCCGTTCAACGGCCCCGAGCCGGGGTCGAACGGGCTCACCCTCGACCCGGAGGGGAGACTGGTCCTCTGCGAGCACGGGGACCGGCGCGTGACCCGCCTCGAAGCGGACGGCACGAAGACCGTGCTCGCCGACCGCTTCGAGGGGAAGCGCCTGAACAGCCCGAACGACGCCGTCTTCGGCCCCGACGGGGCGCTCTACTTCACCGATCCTCCCTTCGGCCTTCCGAATTCCTTCGACGACCCGGGGAAGGAGCTCCCCTTCCAGGGCGTCTACCGGCGCGCGGGCGACGGGACGCTCACGGCGCTCGTCCGCGACCTTCGGGCGCCGAACGGAATCGGCTTCTCGCCGGACGGGAGGACCCTCTACGTGAGCGACGCCGACCCCGCCCGTCCGACCTGGTTCGCCTGCGAGGTCCTCGAGGGCGGACGCGTCGGCCCGGCCCGGCTCTTCGCCACGATGGAGAAGCACGCCGGCACCAGGCCCGGCGTCGCCGACGGCCTCAAGGTCGACCGGGAGGGGAACCTCTTCGCCGCCGGTCCGGGCGGCCTCTACGTCTTCGCGCCCGACGGCGCGCACCTCGGCACCTTCCTCCTCGGCCACCCGACCGGCAACTGCGCGTGGGGCGAGGACGGATCGACGCTGTTCATCGCCTCGAACCAGACCGTGTACCGCGTCCGACTTACGACCTCGGGTCGGCTGCCGGGTCCCTGAAGTCGACGCTCCGAACCCTTTACTCCGGGAGATCCACCATGCTCGCGACGAAGACCCTCACGATCGCCCTCGGCGCGACGGCGCTCGCCTCCGCCACCGCCCTGGCTCTCGTCTCCGCGCCCGAGCCGGCGCAGGATCCCGTCCCGCTCTACCCCGAGAACTACAGGGTCCTCCTCGAGAACGACCGGGTCCGCGTCATGGACTTCCGGCTGAGGAAGGGGGGGACGGAGGTCATGCACTCCCACCCGCGGCACGTCACCTACGTCCTCCAGGACTTCAAGATCCGGTTCACCTTCCCCGACGGCACGACGCGGGTCCGCGAGGCGAAGGCGGGGGAGGTCCTCTACACGGAGCCGGTCACGCACTCCCCGCTCAACGTCGGCGAGAACGACGCGCACGGGATCATCGTCGAGATGAAGGGGACGGCGCCGGAGAGGGGGGCGGTCGACGCGGGCGCCGGCCCGGAGCCGCTCACCGCGCTGACGTTCATCACGGGCCTGCCCGGGAAGGAGGAGGAGCTGAGGCGCGAGCTCCTCGCCCTCGCCGCCCCGACCCGCGCCGAGCCGGGCTCCCTCGCCTACGACCTCTACCAGTCGACCTCCGAGCCGAACCGCTTCGTCCGATTCGAGCAGTGGCGGGACGCCGCGGCGCTCGAGGACCACAAGAGGACCCCCCACCTCCGGGCCTCCTTCCAGAAGAGGAAGGCCCAGGGGTGGTCGACGGAGATCACCCTCTGGAAGCCGGTCGCGGGGTCGAGATAGGCGGGGGTCCCTTCGTCAGCGAGGCGCGGGCTTCGCCGGCGGGAGCGCCTTCGCCCAGTCGATCGGCCCCTCGGCGAACCGGCGCTGGAGCTTGCCGAGGGACCAGGCGTTCCCCTTCTCGAAGTGGGTGTAGAGGGCGTCGTGCCCCTCGCCGGAGCGGTAGCCGACGCCCGAGATCGTGATGCGCACGTTCCCCTCGGCGGCGTCCGCGAATTCGACCACGTGGAAGATCTCGGGGAGGAGCTCCGCGTGCTTGAACCCCGGGGGCGCCTGGACCGCCTGGATCGCGACCATCCGCAGCGGCACGAAGGCGATGAACTTGTTCCGGATGTTGGCCGGATCGCCGATCTTCGCGGAGAGGTCGTAGGACGACTCCCAGATCCCCCCGAGGCGGAAGTCGACCTGCGCGACCGGGACCGCCCACGAGCGGACCCCCTCGCTCGTCGTGAAGGCGTCCCACGCCTCGCGGAGGGACGCGCGCACGAGGGCGCTCTGGCGCAGGACGCGCGAGCCGTCGGGCGCGACGTAGGAGGAGTCCTCGATCGCCGGGTCCCCGGGCGCCGGGAGGGGGGCGAGGGCGAGGAGGAGGGCGAGGGGAAGGGGCTTCATCGGATCTTCTCCTTGGCGGCGGGGGCGGGACGGAGGCGGGGGCGACGCGCCCCCTTCTCGAGTCTCCGGAAGTAGTCGCGGAGCCGGCGGACCGAGGCGTCGAACGCCTCGAGGCTGCGGTGCGTCCGCGCCTGCATGACGGCCCCCTCCATCACGGCGAGGACGAAGAGGGAGAGCTCGCGGGGATCGGCGTCCACCGGGAGGCGGTCGCCCGCCTCCCGGAGGCATCCCCGCACGGCGCCGGCCCAGCGCTCGAAGTTCGCCGCGAGGAGGCGCCGCACGGCGGGGTCGGGCTCGTGGATCTCGAGGGCGAGGGAGCCGACGGGGCAGCCGTAGAAGAACCCGGTCTCGACGAGGAGCCGCCGGTAGACGCGCAGGAGGGCGAAGACCCGCTCGATCGGGTCGGCGACGCCGCGCCAGGCCGGCGCGAGGAGGCGGGGCTCGATCTCGCTCCGGTAGCGCTCGAGGACGGCGAGGAGGAGGTCGTGCTTCGCGGGGAAGAAGTGGTAGAGGCTCCCGCTGTTCGCCCGGGCGGCGCGCAGCACGTCCGCGACGCTCGTCGAGCCGTACCCCTTCTCGAGGAAGAGGCGCATGGCGGAGTCGAGGAGGCGCTCCCGGGTGCCGGGGGAGGGGGGGCTCTTGATTGATCGATCAACCAAGCGGGGGGATCCTCCCGCGGCGGCCCCCCTCCGTCAAGCCCCGGCCCGGGTCAGGTCCGGGGCCGGGCCGGGGGGCGGAGGAGGAAGCGCGCGATCGCCTCCGTCGCCGCGTCCCCCTCGGTCCCGATCGCGGCGAACTCGCCCACGTGGGTCTTCCCCTCGGCGAGGCAGAACTCGACCGGCGTGCCGCGCTCGGCGAGGCGCGCGCGCATCCGCTCCCCCTGCGCGCGCAGGTTCGCCATGTCCCGCTCGGCGACGACGATCAGGAAAGGGGGCTGCTCGGATCCGACGTGCGAGGCGGGCTCCGCGTCGCGGCGCTCCTCCGGATCGTCGGGGAACACCCGGCCGAGGCCCCGCCGCCCGAGCTCGAAGGGCCCGCTCATCGCGATGGCGCCCCGCACGTCCCCCTTCGCGCATCCGACGGCGGCGAGGTAGCGCCCGTCGAGGGCGAGGAGGGAGGCGAGGTGGCCGCCCGCCGAGTGGCCCCCGACGAAGAGCCGCTTCGGGTCGGCCCCGTGCTCGGCGGCGTGGGCCTTCCCCCATGCGAAGGCGCGGGCCGCGTCCCGCGCGTGCTCGGGGTGCCGGACGTCCGGGGAGAGGCGGTAGTTCGCCGAGGCGACGCCGATGCCACGCGCGGCGAGGGCGCGACCCACGTGGGTCGCCACCTCCTTGCGGCCGAACTCCCAGGCCCCGCCGTGGAAGAAGAGGAGGAGCGGGAACCCGTTCGCCCCCACGGGGAGGTAGAGGTCGAGGCGGTGGCGGACCGGATCGGCGCCCTCGCCGTCGAAGTAGGCGAGGTCGCGGACGACCCGGACCTCGAACCGTTCCTCGACCGCCGGGCGCGACGCGGGCGCCGGGTCCTGGAACGCGAGAGCGGAGAGCGCGAGGGCGTGGATCAACGGGTTCCCGGGTTTCGCGGATCATGGAACCGCGTCTCTCGGCCATGGTTCCGCGGTGCCCGATCCGCCCGCGGGCGGATCGGGACGTGGAGGCTCAACGCGGTCGCTGTCGGCCTTTCGCTCCTCCGGCCGGTGCCTTCGAGGGCGCCAGGGAGGGTCCCGGGTCCTTGCCGACGACGATGTCGTCGTACGTGGACTGCACGATCGCCCGCAGCTCGGTCTGCTCCGCCGCGGGAACCCGGAACTTCTCGAAGGACTGACGGAGGTCGTCGAGGAAGGCCTCCCATTCCTTCGGCGTGATCCCGAGGTCCCGGTGGGAGTCGACCATCGTGCGTCCGGTATACCGCTGCGGACCGCCGGCGGCCCAGCAGACCATCTCGGTGACGAGGTACTTGAATCCCGGCGGCGGGACCTTGTGGTGGGCCTCGTCGACCTTGGGGTTGGCGTTGAGGCGGGCGTCGCCCATGACGCGGTCGATGAAGTCGTCGACGACCGTCGCGATGGCGTAGACGCCGCCCAAGCGCTCGTAGAGGGAGGCCTGCGGCTTCGAGCCTGACATGGGATTCTCCTTGCCTGAGTCCATCCGGATCGCGGGATCAGAGGTAATAGCCGAGGTTGTTCACGTAGTGGAGGACCACCGCCGGCCACAGGGACCGGGTCTTCAGCGTCACGTAGGCGAGGATCGGGCCGAGGAGGAGACCCGTGAAGGCCATCGTGCGGACGAGAGCCCCCGTGTCGAGCCAGTAGACGTTGCGGACGTGCAGCAGGCCGAAGAGGAGCGAGGAGAGGCCGATCGCGACGGTGTTGGAATGGTTCCGGACGAGTCGGCGGAGCACCCAGCCCCGGAAGATCCACTCCTCGTAGACCGGGGAGACGAGCATGTTGAACGGGGGGCCGGGGAATCCGAACGCGGTTCCCTTCGACCGGTACTCGGCGTGCGTGCACGCGACCGTCGCGAGGAAGAGCCCGACGACGGCCGTCGCCTGGGCCCAGGCCGGGAAGATCCAGACCCGCCTGAACTCGAAGGGGGAGTCCCGGACCGGATCCACCCTTCCAATCCGGAACGCTTCGAGCGACCGGCGGATGGTCGCCATCGGTCAGGGGCGCGGTCCGGCGCGGGCACGGGAGCCCGCCCGCGCGGCGCATCCGGACGGGAGAGGGCCGGGTCGCCGCCGATCGCGCTTCACGGCCGGTTCCCCGGTCGAGTCGTCATCAGCGGGGTGCAGGGGGGGCGGAAGCCGGCGACAACGCGAGGCAGTCGAGCCCGAACATGTAGCCGGCCGAGCGCTCGTTCTTCCCGACGGCCTCGACCACGAGCGCGTGCCTCCCCGCCGCGAGGTCGCGGCGGCCGAGGGAGACCTTCTCCGAGCGGATCAGGTTCCGGGAGTGGCCGTCCCACGAGGGAAGGACGACCCCCTCGTCGAGGTGGACCGCGACCTTGCCGTAGTCGTCGGCGAGCGTGAAGTACGCGGCGAGGTCGTAGGTCCCCGCGGTCGGGACCTGGAAGGGGAGGGTGAGCCGCTCGCCCGAGCGCGCCGGCGTCCACCAGAGGTGGCCCTCGCCGCTCCAGTTCCGCCCGGGGGGGCCGACGAGCGTCTGCTCGGCGATCCCCCCCGCGGTCGCCCGGGCCCCCGGGAGGAGCGACTCCCCCTCGATCACCGCCCCTCCCTCCGGCGTCGGCTCGACGAACGGGGGCGGCACCGCGCCGAAGAGCCGCTCCTCGGCGGGCGGCAGGGGAGGGAAGGGGAGGTGCGGCTCCGTCTGGTACCAGAAGGCGACGCTCGACCAGTTGTCGGACCGGTCGTTCCCGTGGCCGTGCTCGCAGGCGTAGCGGAGGGAGCTCCGGAAGGGGATCGGATCGGTCGCGTGGAACCGGTAGACCGCGTGGCGGCAGCCGCGCCTCTCCTCCTCGAGCCGCGGGCTCCCGAGGTAGGGGGAGGAGAAGACGTCGCGGAAGTTCCACGCCCCGCAGAAGTAGTCCTCCGTGCCGGTGCCGAGGAGCGCCCCCGCCTCGTTCCCGTCGACGAGGATCCGGTCGTCCCCCTCCCCCCACCAGCCGTGCGCGGTCTGCTCGACGGCGAGGTGGACGCCGAGGAGGTGGCCGCGCCCGGCCGCCTCGGCGAAGACGTAGTCCTCCCCAAGCTTGCACGGGAAGCGCTGTCGGTACTGCGCGTGGAGGTAGGCCGTCTCCTCGGGGAACGCGCCCATGCGGGCCGCGTCGACGTAGAAGTAGAAGGCGTTGCAGCGGGTCTTCCCCTCGTTGCGGACCGTCAGGCGGGCGCTCTCCGCGAAGGGCATCGGGAGGAAGCAGTTCAGGCCGAGCTGCGGCGCCACGGCGAAGAACGCCGAGGAATAGAAGGTCCGCTTGTCGCCGCCGTGGCCGAGGCCGAAGAAGTCGCCGATCGGGGCCTCGATCGAGGGGCTCTCCTCCCCGTCCCACCACGCCCGCAGGACGAGCTTCTTGAGGTAGCCCTCCTCGTTCATCGCGATCGTGAACCAGAGGTGGGTGATGCAGCCGGGGCCCTCGAACCTCGCGAGCTCGATCTCCTCCCCGGGCTCGATCCGCCGGGCGTCGGCGTTCCCCCCGCTCGGGTCGCTCGAGGAGGCCCGCACCGTCTCGTAGTCGCGCAGGCGGGCGAGGCCGAGGCCCGGCGGATAGTCCGGCGCCGGCAGGCGCATCTCGAGGGGGGGCTCCGTCCGGCACGCGAGCGGGGCGAGGAGGAGGAGGAGGAGGGGGGCGCGTCGCATGGACTCGTCGGGGCGCGGCGGGATCGTGCGGAACGAGGCCCCGGGCCGCAACGCTGGCCCGCCGCCGCCCGGCTCCGTAGGCTCCGCGCGCCTCGTGCGGCGCGCGCTCCTCACCCCGCTCGGCCTCCTCCTCGGGCTCGCCGTCGGCTTCGCCGCCGGGGCCGGCGAGGTCGCGTTCCTCGGCTCCCTCGCGCGCCTCCTCGAGCCGGTCGGGCGGATCTTCCTCGCCCTCGTCCAGATGGGGGTCCTCCCCCTCGTCGCCACGGCGGTCGTGCTCGCCGTCGCCCGGCTCCGGGACCTCGCGGGACTCGGCAAGATCGGCGCGCGCTTCGGGATCTTCCTCGGCGCTACCCTCCTCGTCGCGGGGGCGGTCGGGGTCGCCGTCGGCTCGATCCTCCTCCCTCTCCTCCCCCTCTCCCCCGAGACCGTCGCCCGCATTCGCGGGATGGGGGAGGCGCGGGAGGCCGCGGCCCCGCCCGGCTTCGCCGAGTTCCTCGTCGGCCTCGTCCCCGACAACCCGGTGAAGGCGGCCTCCCAGGGCGCGCTCCTCCCCCTCGTCGTCTTCTGCGTCCTCTTCGGCCTCGGCCTCGCGCGGGTCGAGGAGGAGAAGCGGGCGCCGCTCGTCGCCCTCCTCGAGTCGACGATGCGCGTCGTCGGGCGGATCTTCGGGTGGGCCCTCTCCCTCTCCCCGATCGGGATCTTCGCGCTCGCCGCGTCCGGCACGGCCCGGATCGGCCCTGCCGTGCTCGCGAACCTCGGCTGGTTCGTCCTCGTCGTCCTCGTCGCGCTCGCCTCCTTCGCCGCGCTCGGCCTCGCCCCCGCCGTGCGGTTCGTCGCGGGGCTGCCGATCCGGACCTTCGCGCGCGCCGCCTTCCCCGCACAGGCCGTCGCCTTCTCGACGACCTCCTCCCTCGCCTCCCTCCCCGCCCTCCTCGAGGCGGCGGGGAAGGGGCTCCGGCTGCGCCGGGAGGTCCCCGACCTCGTCCTCCCCCTCGCGGCCTCGATCTACCGCAGCGGGAGCGCCGTCTTCATGGCGGTCGCCGCCCTCTTCGTCGCCCGCCTGGAGGGGATCGAGGTCTCCGCCGGGAGCCTCGCCCTCCTCGTGCCCGTCGCGGCCCTCGCCTCGATCTCGGTCCCGAGCGTCCCCTTCGGCGCGTTCGCCGCGATGGCGCCCGTCGTCGAGGCGGCGGGCGCGCCGATCGCCTCGATGTGGCTCCTCCTCCCCGTCGACCGCATCCCCGACATGTTCCGGACCGCGGTGAACGCGACCGGCAGCCTCGCGGCGGCCGCCGCGCTCGGGACTCGGGAGGGCGCTAACAACGACCCCGGCCCGTCCGTCTAGGGACTCGCCTGCGCGACGGACCCCATGAACCCCACCTCGATCGTGCGGATGGTCGCCTTCCTCCTCTCGGTCCTCCTCCCCGTGGCGGAGGGCGCGTCGCCGGAGCCCGCCGCCCCGACGATCTACAGGATCGGCGTCGCGGGGGGCGGCTGAAGCGCGAACAAGAAGGTCCGTGAGACCTTGGGCGCGCTTCCGGGAGTCGCGAAGGTCGCCTACGACTGCAAGACGGCGACCGTCACGATGAAGGAGGGAGGGACGGTCACGGAGGCCGCGGCGAAGGGGGCCCTCGAGAAGAAGGGCTTCAAGATGTCCCGCTTCGAGTCCGGCGCCGCGCCGACGGTGGCGGTCTACCTCTTCCGCGCCCGGGGGTTGGCGCCCGGGGGTCGCGAGGCGCTGGTCCTGCAACTCCCGAAGCGATTCCCGGAGGCGAGGGGGATCGACGTCGACGGCGGCGGGTTCGTCGTCCTCGAGATGAAGCCCGGGAAGGAGACGACCAAGGCGGAGATCGCCGGGGCGCTCGAGGCCGCGGGATGCTCGCTCGCCGGGCTCGAGCGGAAGGACTGGCCGGCCTCGAGCGTCTCGTACGTGGGGAACGCCGAGGGCGTGGACGGCCCGGCCTCCCTCGAGGAGGTCCGGGAGGCGCTCTCGCGGCTCGACAAGGTCCTCGCGGCGCAGGTGTTCGCCGGCGGGGGGGCGTTCCGGGTCCGCCTGAAGGAGCCCTGCGACCGGATCGAGTCGGCCGTGAAGGAGGCGCTCGCCGCGAAGGGGTACCGCGTCTCTCGGTTCGGCCGCGCGACGACCTGAGGCGGGAGAATGCGCCCCGGCGGGCGCGGGGCCGGGGAGAGCATGGCGATGCCGGCGCCTGGCATCTTGATGTCCGCCGGGCTACAAGGAGGCCATGCCGCGGACGACGCTGACCCTCGACGACGACCTCTTCAAGCGCCTGCGGCGCATGGCCGCCGAGCAGGGGTGCGCGTTCAAGGACCTCGTCAACCGCCTCCTCCGCTCCGCCCTGGCTCCGCCGCCCCGGACCGGCTACCGGCTCAAGTGGAGGACCGAGCGCGGGAAGATCCAGCCTGGGGTGAACCTGGACGACCGGGACGCCCTGTTCGACCTCATGGACGGCCGGTGAGCGCGGCCGTCGACACGAACATCCTCGTCTACGCCCGGCGGGAGGAGAGCGCCCACCACCGAGAAGCGCTGTCGCTCCTCCGCGGGCTCGCGGAAGGTCCGGTGCCGTGGGCCATCCCGTGGCCCTGCGTGTACGAGTTCCTGCGGATCGTGACCCACCCGCGGATCTTCCACCCGCCGACGACCCTCGGGAGGGCGCTGGAGGATCTCCGGGACCTCGGCCGCTCGCCGACACTGCGGCTCCTCGGACCGACCGAGCGCCACGTCGAGTTCCGCGATCGCGTCCTCCTCGAGGGGCGCGCCTCCGGGAACCTGGTGCACGACGGCCACATCGTGGCCCTCGCCCTGGAGCACGGGTTCGACGAGATCCTGAGCACGGACGAGGACCTTCGCCGCTTCCCGTCGGTGCGGGTGCGCAACCCGTTCCGGTAGCCGCCGGGACGAGGGCGCGCGAGGTGGGGACGGGACCTACCCGATCACCGTCTGGACCATGTCCGTGAGGGTGAACGGGACGCTGAAGGGCGCGCTCGCGCACCCTCCGGGCGCGAAGACGTTCCCTCCCTGGACCCAGATCGTCACTCCCACCAGCGCGGGGGCGCAGGGGATGTCCACGCTGAAGGACGGCCCGAACGTGATCGCGCTCAGGGAGGCGTTCAGGCGGCACCCCTCGGCACAGAGCGGGATCCCGACCGGAAGCCCGAGCCACATGAAGGAGTTCGCCGCCTCCCCCATCGTGAAGCTCACGGTCCCTCCGAGGACCGGGTCCCCCGACGGGGTCATCGTGGAGAAGGGGGCTCCGCCACAACCGACGGCGTAGACGGTGAATCCCCCCGCGGTGGACGAGTTCTGGGTCGCGACGACGTTGTCGACGTACCAGCCGCGGTAGCCGTTGAGCATCTCGTCGAGCGTGTCGAACCGGAAGCGGTGGCGCCAGGGACCGCCCGGGACGCCGCACACCACCGCCGTCAGGGTGGACGGAGCCGACGGGCACGCCGCGTTCCCGATCACCTGCGCGACGACCCCGTAGGAGGCCGCGCCCTCCGACTTCGCCTCGACGAAGCACTGGTCGAAGGAGCCCGCCCCGGCGCTCTCGGTCTCCTTCGCGTAGTCGAAGGAGAGGGAGAGGCTCGCGTTCGCCGGGGAGGCGATCAGGGGGGACTCGATCGCCCCCGCGTTCCCCGCGGCTCCCGTGGCGTAGTCGTAGAAGCCGAGATCCCCCTGGTTGTAGGCCGCCGCGTAGGTCCCCATCGACGGGGGGATCGGGACCAGGTACTCGCAGTCGGATTCGGCGTGCCAGAGGGTGGCGGCGGGGACGCCGTCCGCGTCCGTCTCGACGTAGGCGCCGAGACTCGCCCCCTCGAAGGTCTCCGAGAAGACGACGATCTGGGCCGGAGCGGTCGTGGGGAAGGCGAGCGCAGGGGCTCCGAGGATCGCCGCGAGTCGCATCGTTCGACGCATCTCACACCTCCGTCGGGGGGCCGCGACGTCGGCGGAGAGGGGCGCCGACGTCCGGACCCGTCCACTCGAATGCCCTCGCGCGCGGCCTGCGGAAACCGCGTCCCTCCCTGCGAGGGAAGCGCGGGGCGAGGCTACCCGGGAACGCCGTTCTCGCAACACCGGGCCCGGAAAGACCGCGGGCGCGGCGGGAGGCCGCGCCCGCGGAGGCATCGGAGGGTCGAAGGAGGTCAGCCGATGGTCACGGCGACCGTGTCCGTCACCGTGAAGGGGACTCCGAAGGGGATCACGCCGCACCCGCCGGGCGCGAGCGCGTTTCCCCCCTGGACCGAGATGCTGCCGCCGATCAGCGCGGTGTCGCACGGCACCGGTATGATGAGCGACGGCCCTGGGAGGACGATGGCCAGGGCGGCACCGAGCGTGCATCCGGCCGGACAGAGGGGGGCGGCCGCCGGGGGCCCGATCCAGATGAGCGAGAACGCCGGGGAGCCCATCGTGAAGGAGACCGTCCCGCCGAGCGACGGGTTCCCGCCTGGGGTGAGGACCGAGAAGGGGGGACCGCCGCATCCGGTCGGCGTGGTCACGAAGCCACCCGCCGTGCCGGACGTCTGCATCGCGACCACGTTGTCGACGGTCCAGCCCTGGAAGGCGTTCGCGACCCCGTCGACCGTGTTGAACCGGAACCGGTGCTGCCAGGGGCCAGCGCCCGGGACCGAGACGGAGACTCCGAGGGAGGAGGGGCAGACGGAGTTCCCGACGATCTGGGTGAGCGTGGAGTAGACCCCCAGCGGGGGACGCGCTTCGACGAAGCACTGGTCGAACGATCCCGTCCCGCCCGCTTCGGTCTGCTTCGAGTACTCGAAGACGAGCGTCCGGGCGGTGCCGACGGCCGAGGGGATGACCGGCGACTCGATCGCTCCGGCGTTCGCCCCCACCGTCGCGTAGGTGTAGATCGCGATGTCCCCCTGGTTGTACGAGGCCGCGTTGGTCCCCATCGACCCGGGGATCGGCGTCACCCCGTCGCAGAAGCCCTCGCCGTGCCAGAGCGTGGCGGCGGGGACGCCCGCGGGGTCCGTCTCCGTGTAGGCGCCGAGGCCGCCCCCCTCGAAGTTCTCTGCGAAGGCCGCCTCGGTCGCGACGACGTTGTCGACGGTCCAGCCCTGGAAGGCGTTGAAGGCGCCGTCGACCGTGTCGAACCGGAAGCGGTGCTGCCAGGCTCCGGCACCTGGGACCGCGACGGAGACTCCGAGGGAGGCAGGGCAGACGGAGTTTCCGGTGATCTGGGTCAGCACGGAGTAGACCCCCGCCGGCGGGCGCGCCTCGACGAAGCACTGGTCAAACGTTCCCGTCCCGCCCCCTTCTGTCTGCTTCGTGTACTCGAACACGAGCGTCCGAATGGCGCCGGCGGCCGAGGGGATGACCGGCGACTCGATCGCTCCGGTGTTCGCCCCCACCGTCGCGTAGGTGTAGATCGCGATGTCTCCCTGGTTGTAGGAGGCCGCGTTGGTCCCCATCGACGCGGGGATCGGCGCCACCCCGTCGCAGAAGCCCTCGCCGTGCCAGAGCGTGGCGGCGGGGACGCCCGCGGGGTCGGTCTCCGTGTAGGCGCCGAGGCCGCCCCCCTCGAAGTTCTCGGCGAAGACCGCCTCGCTCGCGACGACGTTGTCGACGGTCCAGCCCTGGAAGGCGTTCGCGACCCCGTCGACCGTGTCGAACCGGAAGCGGTGCTGCCAGGCGCCAGAGCCCGGAACCGCGACGGAGACTGCGAGGGAGGCGGGGCAGACGGAGTTCCCGGTGATCTGGGTGAGCGTGGAGTAGACCCCCGCCGGCGGGCGCGCCTCGACGAAGCACTGGTCGAACGTTGCCGACCCGCCCGCTTCGGTCTGCTTCATGTACTCGAAGGCGAGCGTCCGGATGGAGCAGACGCCCGAGGCGATGACCGGCGACTCGATCGCTCCGGCGTTCGCCCCCCCCGTCGCGTAGGTGTAGAGCGCGATGTCCCCCTGGTTGTACGAGGCCGCGTTGGTCCCCATCGACCCGGGGATCGGCGCCACCCCGTCGCAGAAGGCCTCGCCGTGCCAGAGCGTGGCGGCGGGGAGGCCCGCGGGGTCGGTCTCCGTGTAGGCGCCGAGGGCGCCTCCCTCGAAGTCCTCCGAGAAGGTGATCACCTGCCCCATGCTGGCGGGGGCGGCGGCGAGGAAGAGGTACGTCGCGACGAGCGAACGCTTCCATCTCATGGCAGATGCTCCTTCGGAGACTCGGGGCGTCGGCGGGGAGCGCGCCTCCGTCCGGTCCCGTCACCCTGCGTTCCCCCCGTGCGACCCGTCGATCCCTCCAGGGACTCTCGTGCCTCCCAGGGGGGGATTGCGGTCGTAGGATACGGGAAGGCCCGCGCCTCCGCAACGGTCTAG
>JAKEFM010000127.1 GCA_022616055.1 Planctomycetota bacterium | reverse complement strand
GTCCTCGTCGAAGGACGTGTGATGGGCGCCGGGGGAGGTCCCGCCAAGGACGCGACCGTCCACTTCTCGCGCGAGAACGGGCCTGAGGGAGGGGAGGAAGGCCTTCCCCTGGCCCAGCCCGTCGACCCGCAGGGTCGATACTCCACGGACGTGCTCGCCGGGGGGCAGTTCGAGGTCTGGGCCGAGGGGGGCGGACAGGGGACCGAGCGCGCTCGGGTCCACTCCTTCCCGGGCTCCCGACACGAGGTCGACTTCTGGCTCCCGGGCGCCCTGACGATCGAGGCGGTCCTCCGGGACCCGTCGGGGAATCCCGTCTCGGGCGGGAAGACGTGGGCTTGGCGCGACCATGGGCCCGCGACTCGCTGGGGCCCGAGTCAGTGGCGACCCGACGCCTTCTTCGGCACCGACTCGGACAAGGGCGGGCGATACCGGATCTCGGTCTCGTCTCCAGGAACCTACCTGCTCGCGGGCATCGCGCTGGGCTTCGCGAGCAGTCTGCCGGTCGAGGTCTCGGTCGGGGAGAACACGCCCCACGCGAAGGTCGACCTGGAACTCTTCGAGGGAGCCACGATCTCGGGGGTCGTCCGGAAGGAAGACGGGGAGCCCATCGCGGGGATCAACCTCCAGGCGGCGATGGAGGCACGATCGGATTTCTTCGCCCGGGTCCGGGGTCGGACGGCTTCCGCAGGCGTGCTCGGCGGCGGGGAATGCCGGACGAGAGACGATGGCTCCTTCGAGTGGAGGTCGCTGCACCCCATGGGGACCTACACGATCCGCCGGTATCCCGGCTCATTCCCTTCGACCGGTTGGGACTACTGGCCCATCCTCCGCGGAGTGCGCGCCGGCACGCGAGGCCTCGAGATCGTCCTTCCCGGAGACCGTCCCCGGACCTGTCTGGTCACGGGGATCGTGCTCGGACCCGGCGACGCGAGTCCTCCCCGGGAGTTCAGCGTTTCCCTCGACCACGACCACGGCGACGACACATGGAGCGCAGTCGAGCACCACTCATCGCGCGGCCGGACGGATGGGCGGTTCTCCCTCGAGCGGGTGATTCCGGGGGAGCGGTACTCCCTCCGGGCGTACGGCGTTTCTCCGGAGAGGGGATTCGCCTGGATCGGCCCGTGGATCGCGCGCCCGGAGGGAAACGAGTTCACGATCCGACTCCGGCCCCACGGCTCGCTCGAGTGCCGCGTGGTGGACGGGGCCGGACGCCCCGTGCCTTTCGCGGAGGTCGACGGGGAGCCGTTCCCGGCGTACTCCATGGCGCAGGGTGTTAGGCCCGACCGGACCGACGAGACAGGCACCGTCCGGTTCAAGGGAGTCGAACCGAACGGATACCGCATCCGGGCCTGGAAGGGGACCCGCTCCAGCGAACCGGTCGAGGTCGAGGTCCCCGAGGGGGAGAGCATG
>JAKEFM010000126.1 GCA_022616055.1 Planctomycetota bacterium | reverse complement strand
TCGAGCCCGGCGTCGGAGTCGGGCGAGGCCTTCGCCTCGACCGCCGGGGCCGTCTTCTCGGGCGGCGGCGCCTCGACCAGCGCCGTCGCGCCCACCGCGATGCCGTTCTCGGTCGCGATCACCGAACACCTCCTCGGGGACCCCGATGGGACCCCGGAAACGGCCCTCCCGCCGGGGCGATGCGACCCGTCGCGGGCGGCGCAGGCGGCGGTCCCGTCGGGGCCCGGAGCCGGCCGGACTCCGCGCACCCTTGGGGAACGCCACTCACGCGCCCGCGCCGGGCCTCACGCCGCGGCGAGGGAGCCTCGGCCATGGACCCGCGCCGGGACGACCCGGCCGCGTGGTCCCTCTACTTGGAAGAGACGCTCGAGACCCCTCCCAGGACGCCGGTTTTTTCAGAGCGGCCTCGAGCCGCCCTCGGAGCGGTCGCGCGACGGGACGACCCGCACGCAGAGCCCCTACTGGTAATGACGATCGAGACCCCCCGACTGTCCGGGTTTTTTTTCGAACGGTCCCGATCGGCGCCCGGAAGGGCTTGCCCGCCGGCACCCCCGGAACACGACGCCTCTATCGGGAAGGACGATCGAAAGCCCCGAAATCACGGAGGTTTTTCCCCGGACTTGCAGGCGGTCGGGGCGAGATCGGAACGAGCCGTCGCCCTTCCCCGTCCGCGACGGCGGAGGAGCCGCACCTCGGCGGATGCTGAGGAACACGCGGGTAGCCGAGTTCGTGGGACTCCGCTAGCCTCTCTTGGCTCAGATCCTGGGCCTCGCTCCGGAGACGACCCCTTGGACCTGCCCCGCTCGATCGCTCTCGGCGCGCTTTCGCTCCTCCTGACGACCGGCCCCGCCCCCGCGCAATGCGCGATTCTCGGCGCGCCGGGGTTCACCGGCTGCTCCCCCGGAGGAGGGATCACGCCCGCCCTGACCTGCTTCGGGGACCCCGTTCTCGGGACCGACGCCTGCTCGACGACGACTCCGGCCGCCTGCGGGGGCCGGTTCACCCTCGTCGCCACCGGCCTCGCGCCGCCCTCGTTCCTCCTCATCGGGTTCTGCAACAACCCGGCCACCTACCTCGCCCTCGGCGCGCCGATCTGCCCCGCCTCCATCGTCGGAGGCTGCTTCGCCTACATCGACCTGACCGCCAACCTGATCGCGATGAACCTGGAGAACTGTCCGGCTTGCAACACGGGTCCGGGCGTCCCCATCCCCGTGAACCCCTCGCTCGTCGGGATGGAAGTCTGCCTGCAGGCCTTCGGGTGCACGTCGGTCTCGGGCCCCTGCGCGTGCATCGCGATCTCGAACGGCCTCTCGATCACGATCCTGCCGTAGTCGGCCGGGCGGGGGGCGCGGCGTCGCCTAGGGCCGGAGGGCGGCGAACATCTCGGTGCCCGCCGCCTCCCCATGCTCCGCCGGGAGGATGCGGGGGCGGAATCCCGACTCGAAGAGCCACCGGATCCACTGGTCCCGCCCGAAGAGGCCGCAGACGTGGCGGTCGCGCTCGACGCGGACCGCGTCCCCCTCGCGGAGGAGGATCGCGAAGTCGAGCTGGTAGGTCGAATCGGTGGGATCCGGGTCGGTCGCCCACTCGAGGAAGCGCAGGCCCCGGTCCCCGTCGTCGTGGCCGCCGTGGCTCGTCGAGGGACGGAACGTCTCCCGCACGAAGTCCGGCACGAAGAGCGCCGCGCCCCCGGGACGGCAGTGCTCGTAGGCCGTCGCGAAGGTCGCCCGCAGGTCCTCCTCGGTCGCGATGTAGGCGACGGCGTCGTGGACGAAGACGGCGTCGAAGAGGCGCCCGAGGCGGACGCTGCGCATGTCCCCCTCGAGGTGCTCGCACTCGGGGTTGAGGGCCCGGCTCACCTCGAGCATCGCCGGGGAGAGGTCGACGAGGGTGCAGGCGAGGTGCGACTTCAGGTGGAAGGCGTTGTTCCCCCCGCCCGAGCCGAGCTCGAGGAGGGTCCGCGGCGCGCCCCAGCTCGCGTCCCCCATGGCCCGCCGGTAGACCTTCGCCTCCTCGGCGTACTCCGCGGGGCTCGAGAGGAGGGGCCACCAGGAGGCGAGGTCGTCGTAGATCCTCGGGAGGCGGGTCATGGCGGACGGACTCCCCGTACGGACGCTCCCCCCCGACCGTGAGGAGCGCGCCCCGGGGGGGGATTCAACGTGAAGGCCCCGGAAGCCCGATATTCGAACGGGGAGCGTTGCACATGGGGAATCCGGGGATCGGGCTGTCGTGCTTTCTCGTCCTCGCCCTCGCCGCATCCGCGGAGGGACACACCGTTTCCGGCAACTTGCTCGGGCCGGGAGGGAACGGCCTCGTCGGCGTCGACATCGACGTCTTCGACCAGGCGACCGGGACGAAGCTCACGACGGCGAACGACGATACGGGGGCCGGCGGGGAGTTCGACATCTCCGTGCCGGCCGGCGTCTACCGGATCGGTTTCGATCCCTCCGGACTGCCCGGCCCGACGCTCGCGCCGAAGGAGGTCCTGGACGTCGTCGTCGCGGACGACGTCGACCTCGGGGACATCTCTCTCGGCTACGGGATCCTCGTGACCGGGACCGTCCTCGGCCCGGGCGGGGCGCCGGTCGCCGGGGTCGACCTCGACCTGTCCGATCCGGTGACCGGCGTGAAGGTCTACACCCCGGGCGACGACAGCGCCGCGGACGGCGACTTCGAGTTCGCGGCGCCTCCGGGCGACTGGCTCGTCTCCGTCGAGCCGCTGGTGGCGACCCGACTCGTCGCGCAGGAGATCGGCCCGGTGTCCATGCCCTCGGACACGGACCTCGGGACGATCTCGCTGGAGGCCGGCGTGTGGCTCTCGGGGAGGGTGACCTCCCCCACCGGGGCCGGGATCCTCTCGGCGGACGTGAGCGTCGTCGACGCGGTGACGGCGGAGGCCGTCCCGCTCGAGGACGACCTGACGAACCCGCTCGGCGGGTACCTGGTGGTCGTGCCGGTCGGGACGCTCGACGTGACGTTCGGCCCTCCCCTCGGCTCGATCCTCCAGCCGGCGACGGTGGCCGGCGTCGTCGTCGCGGGAGACATGGTCCTCGACGTCCAGCTTCACCCGCCCGCGACGGACCCCGCGGCGACGACGATCGCGCTGGGGGACGGTTTCCTCGGCTCCTTCGCCTACGGCGACGAGGTGGACGAGGTGCGTTTCGAGGGGGTCGCGGGGCTCCTCGTCTCCCTCCGGGCCAAGCGGACTCTCGGCGGCGGCCGGCCCGACTTCGAGCTGATCGCGCCTTCGGGCAGCCTGGTCGACCTCGCGCCCTACTCCTCCGGCAAGGCCACCGGCGTGAAGTGCAAGGCCGTCCCGCTCCCCGAGAACGGCGTGTACCGGCTCCTCCTCTACTCGCTCGACGCCGGGACGGGGAACTACGCCGTCTCGACGAAGGCGAAGGCGCCCCCCGCCCTGAAGAAGATCCTCATGGCCGGCGCGATCGCGAGCCCGGGAGCGAGCGTGGACTTCCCCTTCGTCGCTCTGCCCGGCTCGATGCTGAAGGTCGTGGTCCTGTCGGGCGGGAGCGGGCTCGATCCGGCCATCGTCGAGCTGCTCGACCCCGTCGGTGCGCCGGTGTCGCTCGCGGGCTTCCTCGTCTCGAGCCCGGGCGTCTCCGTCTCGATCGTCGACCTGCCGCTCGCGGCGGCCGGGACCTGGACCCTGCGCGTCGGGGGGAACGGCGGGACGACGGGGGCGTTCACGGGGACGCTCAAGGTCCGCTTCCCGAGGCCCTCGGGGCTCCTCGTCGTCGAGACCTGAGAGGCGCCGGTGCGCATTCCCTTCGAGACCGAGGGGGACGAGAACCTCCTCGAGAGCGGATCCCGGGGGGGGCCCCGGGTCCTCCTCTACAGCCACGACACCTACGGCCTCGGCCACTTCCGCCGCAGCCTCCTCCTCGCGCGGGCGATCGCCCGCGAGTTGCCGGAGGTCTCGATCCTCTGCGCGACCGGCTCGCCGCGGAGCCACTCCTTCCCGCTCCCCCCGCGGTTCGACTACCTGAAGCTCCCCTCGATCACGAAGGACGCGGAGGGGAGGTACCGGAGCCGGGTCCTCGACCTGACGCTCCCGGAGCTGCGGGCCCTGCGCTCGCGGATCCTGCGGTCGGCCGCGCTCGCCTTCCGCCCCGACCTCGTCCTCGTGGACCAGGCCGTCCTCGGGACGGAGGGGGAGTTCCTGCCGGGACTGCGCGCGCTGCGCCGGCGGTCCCCGGGCACCCGGCTCGTGTTCGGGTCGCGCGACGTGATCGACGCCCCCGAGCGCGTGATCGCCGACTGGGGACGGCCGGGCCCGCGGGAGGCGCTCCGGGATCTCTACGACGCGATCTTCGTCTACGGCAGCCCGGAGGTGTTCGACTTCCCCGCGGAGTACCGCCTGCCGCCGAGCGTCGCCGGAAAGGTCCGCTTCCTCGGCTACCTCGCTCCCGATCCGCCGCCCGCGACGCGGGAGGCGGCGCGGGCCGCGCTCGGCCTCGAGGGCCGGCGGATGGTCCTCGTCACCGTCGGAGGGGGGGGCGACGGCGACCTCCTCGTCCGGTCCTGGCTGAAGGCGCTGCGCGGCGAGGCGGACCCGGGCTACGACTCGATCGTCGTCACGGGCCCCCTCATGAGCCCCCGCAAGCGCACGGCCTTCCGCGAGGAGGCCGCGCGCGCCCGCGGCGTGCGCCTCCTCGAGTTCTCCCCGAACCTCCCCGACCTCGTCGCCGCCGCCGACGCCGTCGTCTCGATGGCCGGCTACAACGCGGTCTGCGAGGCGGTGTGGTGCCGGCGGCCCGCGCTCTTCGTCCCGCGGAGGCACCCGAGGCTCGAGCAATCCCTCCGGGCCGAGCGGTTCGCGCGGCTCGGCCTCGGGAGGGTCCTCGATCCCGACGGGCTCTCCCCGCGCGCCCTGCGGGGCGCGGTCGAGCGGCTCCTCTCCGGCGACGTGCCGCGACCCCGGATCGCCCTCGACTTCCAGGGAGGGGAGCGGGCGGCGCGGGAAGTCGCGGGCCTGCTCGAGGGGTGCCGGCCCCGACCTTCCCACGCCGCGGTCCGCGGGTAAGCCGGCCTAGTCCTCCTCCTCCTCCTCGATCTTGAAGAGGACGAGGTTCTCGAGGAACGCGATCAGGTCCCTCTTCGATCCGAGGGAGGCGTTCAGGAAGGCGTTCTTCGAGGCCTGCGCCTCCCCGCCGTGGAGGAGGATCGCCTCCGTCAGCGTCGTCGCCCGCCCGTCGTGCAGGTAGGGCGCCGTCGAGCCGACCCCCCAGAGGTTCTCCGTCAGGAAGACGTAGGGCCCCGACCCGACCTCGTCGATCGGCTCCGCGAGGGCGGGCCCCATGTCGTGGCGCTTGAGGTCGCCGAAGAGCCGCACGATCGCGCGCCCCTCGTCGTCGGTCTCGAAGGCGCCGAGGTGGAAGAGGAGATCCCCCTCGTCGTCGAGGAGGCGGTTGTCGGGCTGGTCCTCCGTCAGGTCGAAGGCGACCGGGAAGGCGGGATCGAGCCCCATCGCCACCGGGTCCTGCCCCGCCGGGAAGGTCGCGTCCCGGTAGGCGGGGTTCGCGCTCGGCTCGCGGAAGACGGGGTCGTTGATCTTGAGGGAGCCGCGGTGGCAGGCGGTGCAGCCGACGTTGCCGAACACCTGCCGGCCGTGGTTGATCGCCTGGTTCTCCTGCGGCGTGAGGGGGGGGATCAGGCCGAGGGAGGAGAGCTCCTGCTTCGTGGTCGGCCGCGGCTGGGCCGCGAGGTAGACGGTGAGGGCGGTCAGGTCCCCGACCGTCAACTCGTCGACGACGCTGTCGGCGTCCCCGTCGACGCCCTCCCCCGCGATCTCGACCCCCTGCATGCCGAGCTCGTTGTGGGAGGCGCCCCGGTTGAAGTCCCGCAGGGACGCCACGCTCCCCTTCCACTGGAAGGGGCGCACGACGAGGTCGGCGTCGACCCCCTGCACGTTCGAGGTGTCGAAGGTGACCGTGCAGGGGTTGCCCGACGGGATCGCGGTGATCGTCCCGAAGTCGACCTGCTTCGTGACGAGGGCCTTCGTCTTCGGCGTCCCGCTCGCGCACGCCTGGGTCGCGGCGAGGTCGCGGATCTGGTGGAGCTTCGCCGTCATCTCCTCCGCGAGGCGCTGGAGCGCCCCGGGGCCGAACACGTGGGGCGTGTTCCGCTGGATCATCGAGCCGAGGTTGCCCGAGTGGAGCGGGTCGCGATGGACGTTCGCCGAGGCGAGCCCGGCCCCGTCCTCGACGGGGACGTTGTGGCAGGCGGCGCAGCTCTCGGCGTTGGGGCCCGTCGTCCGCTCGGGGACGTGGTTCGCCCACTCCCCCGGCCCCGCGAGGTCCGCGCGCGGCACGCGCGTGAAGCGCTGCCCCAGCCCGACGTTCGCGCCGACGCCGTCGAGGGCGTTGAAGGACGTGGCGAAGATCTCGTCCCCCTCCTCGAACGCCACCTCGAAGGCCTCCTCCTCCTCCCCGGCCTGGACGAGGGCGAGCAGCTCGAACTGGTCGACGTGCTCGGCGGCGGGGTCGTGGAGGACGCCGACGAGGGTGAGGTCCGTGACGATGGCGAACGCCCCCGCCCCGAGGCCGAGGACGAGGAGCGCGACGAGGAACCTCCCGCGCGATCGAGAGGAGGACGCAACCTCGCGCGTCGCCTTTTCCCAGCATTGGCCCAACGACATGTCCACCTCCTTGGGTAGAGCGAGTGGGCGGATGCTACCTTCCGTCCCCGGTTCCTTCCTCCCCTCCCCACCCGCGCCAGAGGGAGCGGGCGGACCCGCGGGGGCCCGCCCGCTCGTCCCCCCGGAGCCTCACCTACCGGTGGACCTGGATGTTCCCCGTCGAGAGGTTCCCGCCGCGGGTCGAGACGACGCTCCCGGCCATGTCGATCGCGAAGAAGTCGTCCGTCCCGGCCCCGCCGCCGTCTTCCGCGGTCACCTCGAAGGCGACGGGATTGCCGCCGACCTTGCCCGTCCCGCTAAACTCGACGCGGTTCGGCCCCGTCTGGACGAAGGTGAGGATCCTGTCCGAGACCAGGTGGATCCCCTCCTCGGCGTCCCGGTAGTTCAGGTGCCCCGATAGGTTCGCGTCCGCCTTGAACGCGAAGCTCACGACCTTGCCGAGGATGCTCCCTCCGCCCGTGACCTTCTCGATCGGGACCGTCGGCGGAGGCGGAGGCGGGGGAGGCGCCCCCGTCGCCGGGCAGGTGGAGGGGAGAGTGAACTGCCTTCCGCCCCGCGCGAGGTCGACCGCCGCGTTCCCGTCCGCCGAGAAGCTCTCCCCGATCAGCCCGACGAGCGTCGAGCCCCCCCCGACCGGGGCGTGTCCGGCGGGGAGGAAGGCGTTCAACCGGTCGAGGAGGACCTTGACCGTGACCCTCTCCGTCGCGGGGTCGATCGACCCGGCGTCCGCGCTCCCCCGCGTCGTGCGGGAGATCCCTCCGGTCGGGGTCCGGGCCGCCGTCCCGAACGTGAAGGCCGGAGGCCCGTTCGCGGTCGAGGCGCGGAACCAGAAGATGTCCCCGCGGTCCCACCGCCCGAAGGTGTACTCCCCCGTCGGGGAGAGGACGGAGTCCGGCGCGTTCGCGCTGAAGTAGATCCGCCAGTTCCCGGGGGGCGGCGCCGCCGGGAGGTCGGAGACCTCCATCGTCCCGACGAGGAGGGGCCCGGAGGGGCTCTCCTCGCACGACCACCGGATCGAGAGGATGTCGAAGGGGCTCGCCGTGGGGGTCGTGGCGAGGAGCCCGACCAGGTGGTCCTGCGCGAAGTCGCTCGTCTGGGACCCGTCCGCGGGGGGCGGGACGGGCGGCGGCAGCGGGCCCGGGGCCGGGACGGGCGCGCCGTGGAGACCGGGCCCCGAGACCTGGCGCGTCACGTAGGAGTGCCCGTCGAGGTCGTTGTGGTCGTCCGTGTAGGCGATCACGGCCGCCCCGGTCGGGTCGATCGCGAGCTGGAAGTAGTCGAGGAGGTTGCGGTTCGCCGATCCGAGGAGGCCTCCGACGGAGATGTTCCCGGCGTGGACGACATGGTCGGAGGCGAGGGCCTGCCGGAAGGTCGGGGTCGCGGAGGTCGCGTCGAGGGACTGCGCGAAGAAGACGTTCCAGTCCGCCTCGTCCGCGTTGGCGCCCGCCGCCGTCCCGTACCAGACGATCCCGACCGAGCCCGGGACGGAGCCGGTCTCGATCCACGGCATCAGGTTCGTCTGCGCGAGCGGGCCGTGGTTGACCCGGACGGGGAGGCTCCAGGTCTGCCCCTGGTCGCAGGAGTGGACGAGGAGGACGTCCTTCCCGTTCGAGTAGGCGACGTAGACCGTCCCGTCGGGGGCGACCTTCACCGGGGCGAAGATGTGGTCGACTCCCGCCGGATCGGTCGCGGCGACGCTCGCCGAGTACGTGACCGGCTCCTCGCCGGGGGAGGGGGGACGCCGCGGGCGACCGAGACCTGGGTGGTCGCCTGCCGGCTCGCGTAGACGATCCCCGTCGCCTGGTCGACGTCGACGTTCCCCGATTGCCCCCCCGTCCCGACGAAGGCCGGGGGCCCGTACGTCAGCCCCGCGTCGTCGGAGCGCTGGACGAAGTGGAGCGTCGGGACGCTGATCGTCCGGTAGTAGAGGTAGGTCTTGCTCGACCCGAACGCCTCGAGCCACTGCCGGTCGTCGACGGGGACCATGCTCCCGACCGGGTTCTGCTCGAAGGTCGCCCCCCGGTCGAGCGAGCGGAAGGCCGACACGTTCGCCGCGAGGAGGCTCGCCCCGGCGAGGAAGGCGGGCTCGCTCCCGCCGAAGCCGACGGCGAAGTCGATGTCCCCTCCGCCGTCGGCCCCCACGCTGAAGGCCTGGTCCTGGGGGATCGACTCGGGGACGCCGAGGTACTGGGGGCTGCGGACCCAGGGGTCGTAGGTCGGGCTGCCGGGGCGCAGGTCGAGGTACCAGACGTCGGTCCCCGCCGGCACGCCGCGGATCCCGCCCGCATAGAAGTTGCCGAATCCGTCGCAGCGCGACGAGGGCTCCCCGCTCGCCAGGGCCGCCGGCGCCCGGAGCGCGACGCTCGGCGAGAAGGCGATCCCCCCCTCTACGTAGATCGCCGAGCGCTCGAGCGCGACGCTCGCCGTCCCCTGGTAGGTGTCGTTCGCCACGGCGAAGTAGACGACGTGGACGGTGTAGACCCCCGTCCCGCTCTGGGAAGGGGTGACTGTCGTGTTCTCGCCGGTCGAGAAGGGTCCTGCCGCGGACACCCCGACGAGGGGCCCCGCGTTCGATCCCTGGTGGACGAACAGGTCGAAGTCGTTCGCCGCGTTCGACCAGTCGATCCGGATCCGGATCACCTTCCCCGCCCAGTCGGCCGGGGTCCCCGAGACGGTGAGCGTGAAGGTGTCGCAGTTCACCCCCTCGACGCAGGTCCCCTCGCTCTCCGAGGCCGCGGCGATCGCGGGGAACCCGGTCCAGACGAGAGGGGGGCTGGCGGGAGAGATCTCGCCGCTCCCCGGGGTCGAGCCGGGCGATCGGGCGGCGAGGAGGAAGGAGAGGACGGCGGCCGCGGGGAGCGCGAACCTCCCGGCGGGAAGGGCGAGAACGACCATGTGCAACCTCCTTCGACCCGAAAGGATGTCCCGTCTTCGGATCCTCCTGCGCGCGAAGAGCGGCGAGGAGGGCGTCCGGCTCTACATCGTTCTCCCTCTTCCCCTGGAGCGGGGGAACACCGGGAGCGCGGCGGGAGGTGCGGCCGCCGGGACGGCGACGACGCGGGCGAATCCTCTTTCGGGGCCCATGACATCCCTCCAGCCGCTCGAGGCCGGGGTGCCCGAAGAGCACCGGGAGGCTACCCCCCTCCCGGCCCCGTGGCTACCCCCCGGGCGGGGCCACCACCGCCGGCGCCGGCCGGCGGGCGCGCGCGCGCTCGATCTCCCCCGCGTCGAGGTCGGCGATCGCCTCGAGCGTCTCGCGCTCGATCTGCGTCGCCCGGCCGACGCGCCGGGTCAGGCTGTCGAGGACGCTGTAGAGCGCGGGGACGACGAAGAGGGTGAGGAAGGTCGAGACGGCGACCCCGCCGACGACCGCGACCGCCATCGGCTGGCGGACCTCCCCCCCCGGCCCCGTGGCGAGCGCCGCCGGCAGCGCCCCGGCGATCGTGCTGATGCTCGTCATCAGGATCGGGCGAAGCCGGACCGGGCAGGCGTGGAGGAGCGCCGCGTCGCGATCGTCGCCGAGGAGCCGGCGCTGGATGGCGAAGTCGACGAGGAGGATCGAGTTCTTCTTCACGATCCCCATCAGGAGGATGATCCCGATGAAGGAGTAGAGGTTGAGGGAGAGGCCGGCGAGGCGGAGCGCGAGGAGCGCGCCCGAGAGGCTGAAGGGGAGGGCGGCGAGGACGGTGAGGGGGTGGGCGAAGGAGTTGAACTGGCTCGCGAGGATCATGTAGGCGACGACGACCCCCAGGCCGAGGGCGAAGAGGAGCTGCGTGAACGACTCCTCCATCGTCTGGGCGCTGCCGGAGAGGGAGATGTGGTAGCCCTCGGGGAGGATCTCGGCGGCGAGCGCCTTCACCCGCTCGATCGCCCCGGCCTGGGAGGCCCCGGGGGCCACGTTCGAGGTGACGCCGATCGCCCGCTCCCGGCTGCGGCGCGTGATCGCGAGGAGGCTCGGGCGCTCCTCGAGGCGCACGAGGGTGGACAAGGGGACAAGCTCTCCGCTCCCCCCCCGGACCCGCAGGCCGGCGATGTCCTCGGGGCGCGTCCGCTGTCCCGCGAGGAGGCGGACCCGCACGTCGTAGCGTCTCCCCTGGTCCTTGAACTTGCCCGCGCGCACGCCGCCGACGAGGGCGTTCACGGTGCGCCCGATCTCCTCCATGCTGACCCCCATCGCCGCGGCGCGGTCGCGGTCCGGGATCACGCGGACCTCCGGCATCCCGACGAGGTAGTCCGTGTCGACGTCCTGGAAGACGCCGCTCTCCCCCATCCGCTTCATCAACCGGCCGGCGTGGGAGGCGAGCTCCTCCCACTCCGGGCCCTGGACGGAGAACTCGATCGGGGCGCCCCCCCGCTGCGCGCTGAAGCCCTGGAGGGAGAGGTCGACGAAGGTGACGCGCTGGAGCCCCGGGATCCCGCTCCACTCCCTCCGCATCGCCCCCATGAACTCCTGGAGGGAGAGCGCGCGGCGCGCGCGCGGCACGAGGGTGACGAACAGGACCCCGGAGTTCACGTCCCCCCCGCCGCCGAACCCGCCGACCGCGGCGGAGAGGCGCTCGACCTCCGGCCGTCCCATGAGACTCGCCTCGCACTTCCGGAGCGCCCTGTCGGTCGCGTCGATCGAGGAGCCGACCGGGGTCTGGATCCGGGCGAGGAAGCGCCCGACGTCCTGCGGCGGGACCATCTCGCGCTTCATCCCGCCGAGGAGCGCGAGGGAGGCGGCGAAGAGGAGGCCCCCCGCGGCGAGGACCTTGAGGCGGTGGCGGAGGACCGGGACGAGGACGGCCCGGTAGGCCCGGGCGAGGGCCTCCATCCCCCCGTCGACCCCTCGCCCGATCCGGGACCGGCGCTCCCCGAGGGCGAGGAACTGGGCGCAGCGCGAGGGGGTGAGGGTGAGCGCCTCGAGGAGGGAGAGGAGGACGCAGACGGAGAGCGTGACGCCGAACTGGAAGAAGAAGGCGCCGATGATCCCCTTCATGAAGGCGACGGGGAGGAAGATCGCGACGATCGCCGCGGTCGCCGCGAGCGCGGCGAAGGCGATCTCGCGCGCGCCCGCCACCGCCGCCTTGATCCTCCCCTCCCCGGCCTGCGCGTGCCGGAAGATGTTCTCGAGCACCATGATCGCGTCGTCGACGACGATGCCGACGGCGAGGGAGAGGCCGAGGAGGGTGAAGGTGTTGAAGGTGAAGCCGCAGAAGTACATCGCGGCGAAGGTGCCGACGATGGAGGTCGGGATGGCGAGGAGGACGTTGATCGTCGAGGAGATCGAGCCGAGGAAGAGCCAGCAGACGAGCCCCGTGAGGAGGACGGCGAGGATCATCGTGAAGCCGATCTCGCGCACGGCCTCCTTCACGGGCGCCGTCCCGTCGAAGTTGACGCCGAGGCTCACGTCCTCGGGGAGGAGCCGCTGGATCTCCGCGAGCCGCCCGCGCACGCCGTCGGCGACCGCGACGGCGTTGCTCCCCCGCTGCTTCTTGATCCCCATCGACTGGCCGGGCTGGCCGTTCGTCCGGGCGATCCGGCGCCGGTCCTCGAGGCCGTCCTCGATGACGGCGACGTCGCGGAGCCGGACCCGGGCCCCCGCGCGCTCGGCGAGCACGACCTCGCGGAACTCCCGCAGGTCGATCGCCTCGCCGAGGGTGCGGACGTTCACCTCCTGGGCGTCCGACTCGAGCCGCCCCGAGGGGAGCTCGACGTGCTCGCGGCCGATCGCGTCGAGGACGTCCCCGACCGCGAGCCCGTAGGCGTCGAGCCGCTCCCCGTCGAGCCAGACGCGGACGTTGCGCTCCCGGTAGCCCCCCATCGTCACCTCCCCGACGCCGGGGACGGTCTGGAGGCGCTCCTTCACGAGGAAGCGCGCGAGGTCGGCGAGGACCTGCGGCGAGCGCGGGCCCGAGAGGGAGACCCAGAGGATCGGCTGGTCCTCGGGGTTCGTCTTCGTGACGACCGGCGGGTCCATCTCGCGCGGGAGCCGGCGCTGGGCCTGGGCGACCTTCGTCTGGACGTCCTGGAGCGAGGCGTCGATGTCCCGGCCGAGCTCGAACTCGATCGTGACGGTCGCCCGCCCCTCCTTCGAGGACGATCGGATCTCCCGGATCCCCTCGACCGCCATGCAGACGTCCTCGACGACCTCGACGACGTCGGTCTCCATCACCTCCGGCGCCGCCCCCTCGAAGACCAGCTCGACGGTGACCTGGGGGAAGTCGACGTCGGGCATCTGGCTCACGCCGAGGCGGCGGGCCCCGATCGTCCCGAAGACGAGGAGCGCCGACATGAGCATCCAGGCGAAGACGGGCTTGCGGATCGAGAGGTCGGAGAGGCGCATGGTCAGCCCCCCGAGGGGCGGCTCGCGGCCCCCGGGACGACCTCGACGGCGGAGCCCTCCTCGAGGATCGCCGCCCCGAGGACGACGAGGGTCTCCCCCGCCCTGAGGCCGGAGAGCACCTCGACGTCCCCCTCGGGCGTGTGGAGGCCGAGGCGCAGGTCCCGGCGCCTCGCCCGCCCCTCCTCGACGACGAAGGCGACGAATCCCCGCTCCGTCGGCAGGATCGCGGCCGCCGGGACGACGATCGCCCGCTCCTCGCGCGCGACCTCGATCTCGACGGAGGCGAAGAACCCGGGCTTGAGCGCGGCGCCCCCCTCCTCGACCGAGCCGAGGCACCCGACCATCCGCGTGGAGGGATCCGCGGTCGATCCGACGTGGAAGAGCGCGGCGCGGAACTCCCTCCCGGGGTAGGGCTGGACCCGGAACGACACGGCCTGCCCGTTCGAGAGGCGCACCGCCTCCGCCTCCGTGACGGTGAAGCGCAGGCGGAGCTGGCTCGTGTCGACGATCGTCGCGATCCGGTCCCCGCTCTTCACGTACTGGCCGGCCGCGACGTGCTTGCGCTCGATCGTCCCCGCGAGCGGCGCCCGCACGCGCGCGTCGGCGAGGTTCTTCTCCGCCAGCGCGAGGTGGGCGCGCGCCTGCGCGAGGGAGGCCTCGGCCTCCTGCTCCCCGGCGCGCCGCACGTCGAGGTTCGCGCGCATCCGCGCGACGGCCGCCTCCCCGGTGGCGATCACCTCCTCGGAGACCCACCCCGGGTCCTTCTCCCGCAGCGCCCGCCTCCGCGCGAGGTTCCCCTCCGCCTCCTCGAGGGCGGCCCGGTCCCCCGTCGACTGCGCCTTCGCCCGGGTGACGGCCGACTCCGCCGCCGCGAGGGCCGCCCGGGCGCGCTCGACCTCGAGCGCGAAGCGCTCCGCGTCGATCACGGCGAGCACCGTCTCGGGGACGACCGCCTGCCCCTCCTCGAAGGCGAGCGCCTCGAGGGTCCCCTCGACCCGCGCGGGGACGAAGACCGTCTCGCGCGCCTCGATCGACCCGACCGACTCGATCCGGTAGGCGAGGGGGCGCTCCTCGACCGCCATCGCCGTCACGCGGAGGGCCGGGGGGCGAGGCCGCGAGGGCGGAGCGTTCCCGTCCGCGCAGGCGGCGAGCGGGAGGAGGGGGAGGAGGACGCGGCGCATCGCAGGGGGGATTCTCACGGGGAGACCCTCCCCATGGCGACGTCGAGCTCGACGCGGTCGAGGCGCGTCAGGAGACGCTGGCGGTCGAGGTCGAGGCGCGCGTTGTCGAGGGCCGTCTGCGCGACGAGGACCTCGAGGTTCGTCGCGATCCCGGCGCGGTTCTCCTCCTCGAGGAGCCGCAGGTTCTCGCGGGCGGACCGCTCCCGCGTCTCCTGCGTCCTCAGGATCTCCTCGTCCCTCGAGACCCGTGCGTGGGTGGCCTCCACCTCCTCGGCGACCGACCGGCGGGTCGAGGAGACGAGGAGGCGGGACTGGCGCAGCTCCGAGGCGGCGGTCCGGTAGCGCGCGCGCCTCGCCCCTCCGGCGAAGATCGGGACGTCGACGGCCAACAGCGCGTCCCATTCCGTCTCGTCGGGGAACTCCGCGAAGTGCTGGCGATGGAGGTAGCGATTCGCCGCGAGGGAGACGCTCGGGAGGAACTCCCCGCGGACGGAATCGAGCCGCGCCTGCGCCGCCTCCGCCTCCGCGAGCGCGGCTCGCAGGTCGGGCCGCGCGGCGAGCGCCTCGAGGCGGGCCTCCTCGAGCGGGGGGAGGGGACCGGCCTCCGCCGGCTCCTCGAGGAGGGGCGCCGCGAGCGGCGCTCCGAGGAGGGATCGGAGGACGGCCCGGCGCACCTCGAGGTCGGTCCGCGCGCGGAGGAGGTCCGCCTCCGTCGTCGCGAGGTTCGACTCGTTCAGGAGGACCTCCGTGCGGCGGGCGAGCCCGAGCGCGAAACGCTCCCTCATCTCCTCGACCCGGGCCGTGTCGCGCCGCCTCGCCTCCTCGAGCGTGCGCCCCTCGGCCTCCGACTGGAGGACGCCGTAGAAGGCGCGAGCGACGGAGGAGAGGAGGCGCCGGCGGAGGTCCTCCCGGGCCGCCTCCCGCGCCTCCGCCGTCCGCTCCTCCGCCTGCATGGCGTACCAGTCCCGGAACCCGTCGAAGATCGGCTGGAGGGCCCGCAGCGCCCACTGCGTCCGGTCCGGGCTCGTCGTGACGACGCCCGTTCCCCCCCCGGTCCCCCCCAGCCTCACCACGTTCTGGCGGAAGTGGGTCACCTCCAGGTCGACCTCCGGGAGGAACGCGGCGAGCGCCTCGTCCCGGGCGAGGAGGGCCTGAAGCCTCGCCTCGTCGCCGGCGAGGAGCGCCTCGTTCGACGCCTCTGCGATCCGGAAGCAGTCCTCGAGGGTGGCGCCGCCCCGCGTCGCGACGTCCCGGAGGACCTCTCCGATCCTCTCCGCGGCGGGCCTCGCCAGGACGGCCGGCGCGGGCGGATCCCCCGCGTGGGCGAACGGAACGGCAAGGAGGTCGTCCCGCTCGAGGGGGTCCCGCGGGGTCGTGCAGGCGGCGAGGCCGAGGAGGATCGCGAGGCGCCTCACGACGCCCTCCCCCGCCGCCGGAGCCCCTCGAGGTGGATCGCGACCAGGTCCCGGACCAGTCGACCGCGGGGGATCCGGCGGATCTCCGGGTCGCGAAACAGGGCGCGGGCGAGCGCGAACCAGGCGACCGCTCCGAGGAAGGAGCGCGCCGCGATCGTCGGATCGACGCGGCGGAGCGCCCCCTCCCTCCCCCGCCGCCGGAGGAAGCCGGCGACCTCCCGCCTCAGACCCGCGGCCCGGGCGCGGTCGAAGGCCCGCGCGAGGGGGTGGCCCTCGAGCGCGCTGTAGAGGAAGAGCCGCAGGAAGGAGGGATCCGACTCGACGCGCCGCAGGATGTACTCCGCGATCCGGGCGAGGAAGGGTCCGGGCGCCTCCTTGCTACGCGCCAGGTCCCCGAGCGGCATCGCCGCCTCCGACTCCGCGATCTTGCGGGCGAGGATGGCGCGGTAGAGGGCGTCCTTCCCGGGGAAGTGCTTGAAGAGCATCGCCTCGGAGATCCCCGCCGCGGACGCGAGCGCGCGGGTCGAGGTCCCCGCGAAGCCCTTGCGGGCGAAGCACCCGATCGAGGCGCGGAGGATCCTCTCCCGGCGCTGCGCGCCCGGGAGCCGGCGGCGGAGGGACATGGGGGGACGGGCGTAAGTAGGTAAGCGCTAACTTACCGGCCGTCCGGACCCCGCGCCACGAGCGGCTCCGCGAGGTACTCCTCCCACCGGACCCTCCCGACCGCCCGGTCCGGGCAGAGGTTCGCCCCCGCGCGGAACGCCGCCCCCGTCCCGCCGAGGACCGGCACCGGCACGACGAGCCGGCGCCGGCGCGACGCGGCGAGGAAGGCGCGGGCGAGGTCGGCCACCCCGCGGACCTCCGGCCCCCCGAGGTCGGACGCCCTCCCGGAGGGGCCCGCGCGGAGGATCGCGACCAGCGCGTCGGCCACCTCCCCCGCCTCGACCGGCTGGAACCGGAATCCCTTCGGGAGGAGGAGGACGGGGAAGCGCGAGAGGGCCCCGAAGAGCCGGGCGAGGAGGTCGTGGAACTGGGTGGCCCGGAGGATCGTCCAGGGGACCCCGCCCCGCTCGACCCGGCCCTCGGCCTCGAGCTTCGCCTGGTAGTAGCCGAGGGGGTTGCGGTCGACTCCGACGATCGAGACGTAGAGGAAGTGGCCGACCCCGCAGTCCCGCGCGATCTCGAGGAGTCTTCCCGTCCCCTCGACGTCGACCGCCCGCGTCTTCCGGAAGCGGCTCGAGGCGCAGTGGACGATCGCCTCGGCCCCCGCAACCGCCTCGCGGAGCGAGGGGCTTCCCCCCGCCAGGTCTCCCCAGAAGGCCCGGACCCGGGAGGGAGCCGACGGCCGGGGGCGGCGGCTGAGGATCCGCACCCCCTTCCCGTCCCGCAGCAGCCGCTCGACGACCTTCCGGCCGAGGACCCCCGTCCCGCCCGTCACGAGGACGTCCGCCATGCGCGGAGCCTAGGGAGAGCCTGGGCTCCGCGGGAAGGGGCTCCTCCCCAGCCGAGAGGGAGGGGCGCCTCCTACGGCTCGCTGACGGCGACGACCTGGTAGTTCCCGAGGGCGGCGCGGACGTTCGCGAGCCCCTCGGAGGAGTAGAGGATGTCGATCGAGCCCGCGATGCTGGCGTCGAAGCCGCCCCCGGTGGACAGCGACTGCTGGACGTCCCCGCCGACGAACACGGCCCCGCGGATGTCCGAGCCGGAGCCGCCGCCCGTCATCCGGATCATGCCCGTGACGAAGACGTAGCCGACGAACGCGAAGGAGCCTGAGATGTTGAGGTCCCCCTCGACGCAGAGGACCCCGGCGCCGCTCGAGCCGCCGGTCCCTCCGACGTTCAGGTTCCCCAGGGAATGCGTGATCAGGTAGGAGCCCGCCGCCGCGTTTCCGAGCGAGCCCGAGAACGTGCCGCTGTAGTTGACGAACCGGTTGTGGGCGAGGGGCTCCATGAGGTCGACCATCCCCTGGAGCCACCCGGGGGTCCCCGGAGTCCAGGAGGTGAGGCTCGGGAAGCCCCCGACCCCCGTCACGTTGTCGTTCTGCTGGCCCGAGAGCTGCGTGCTGACCAGGGTGGTCGCCCCGTCGATCGCGATCCCGTAGACCGGGGCCGAGGGACCCGGGGTCCCGTTGAGGTTCGTGTCGTTCCCGTTCACGCGGAACGCGTTCCCCGAGAAGTTCACGTCCGCGTTCGGGTCGAGGATCGTCAGGGCCGCCGGAACGTTGATCGGGAGCCCGACGTCGAGCTTCCGCAGCCACCCGGTGAGGCGCGCGTCCGAGGTCCCGATCGAGGCCGCGCACTCGACCCGGGCGATCCTCTCGTCGTCCTCGTCGATCGCCCCGTCCCCGTCGTTGTCGGCGAGGTCGCTCCCCCACAGCTCGGCCGACGCGACGAGCGTCTCGTCCGCCTCGTCCACGAGGCCGTCCCCGTCGTTGTCCTCGATGTCGGCCGACCAGTCGAGGGTCGTCCCCGCCGGCCAAGAGGAGGCCGACAGGAGCACGGCGGCCGTGTCGATCCCCGACTCCGCGATCGTGAAGGCCCTCGACCGCTCGACCTCGGTCCGGGCGCGCTGCGCCCGCGCGTGCTCGATGGTGAGGAGACCGACGACCGCCCCCGCGAGGAGGGCGACGGAAGCGAGGAGGATGACGAGGATCGCGCCGCGATCCCTTCGGAACTGCGCCATGGGGGACCTGACCCCTCCACCGCCCGGGGTCCATACCCTCACCTGCCGCGGACCTCGCAAGCGTCGGGCCGGCGCGCGGACCGTCGCGGAAGCGTATTGCAATCCCCTACGGGATCGGGAGGTGCGCCGGATCCGAGGCCGCGGCCGGTTTGGGACTCCCGAGCCCCTCGTCGAACCGGCTCGACGGTTTCTCCTCCGGAGGGACCGCCGCGTCGAGAAAACGCGACGCCGGGAGCGCCGGGCGGCCCGTCGCGCCGTTGCTCAGGATAGAGGTGAGGCGCGTTCCTAGGGTCTGGTTGTAGCGAGGGTCCGGTTGCTCCCCGTCGTGGCTTCAACCCGCAGCAGCCCGTCCGTTGGGCGCTGGAGGCGGACCCCGCCATCGGGACTCGCCTCGTTCGAGAGGTTCTCCCCGTAGGCGGGGTGGATGCCCCATCCGACCAACCCCGTGCGGTCCAAGAGCCGCCCGTTCCCGCCCCCGGTCACGCGCAGCGTCCCGGCCGGCGGTTGCGACCGGGAGGGCTCGACCCACC
>JAKEFM010000125.1 GCA_022616055.1 Planctomycetota bacterium | reverse complement strand
GGCTCTCGGCGAGCGGGACCTCCCTGGTCTATTCGACCTACCTCGGCGGGGGCGCGACCGACTCCGCCCCCACGGTCTTCGTCGACTCCTTCGGGATCGCGACGCTGGCGGGGCTCACGACCTCGTCGAACTATCCGACCACTCCGAACGCGGCCGACACGACGCAGAGCGGAGGGGGGGTCACCGACGCGGTCCTCACCTGCGTCAGCGCGAACGGGGCGACGCTCCCCTACTCGACTCTCCTCGGCGGCGGGAGCGGGGAGTACGGGGGCGCGGTCGCGGTCGACGCCGGAGCGGTCGCGACGCTCGTCGGATCGAGCTTCTCCCCGGGGCTCGCGACGCCGGGCGCCTTCGACACGACGAATCCCGGGGGCGGCGACGCCTTCGTCGCCCGGATCCCTCTGGCGGGCGGCCCCCCCGCGGCCTTCACCTATCTCGGCGGGACGAGCATGGACCTCGGCTGGGGCGTCGAGCACGACGGGGCAGGCCTGCCGACCATCGCCGGGTACTCGCAGGCCCCGAGCACCGGGTTTCCGGAGACGAGCGGGCCGTTCGGGACGGGGAACTACACGTTCGTCGCCCGCTTCGACGCCTCGCTCGCCTCCCTCGCCTTCTCGACGAGGATCGGGGGGACGATGCTCAATATCCCCGCCATCGCGAACCAGAAGTACGGATTCGCCCTCGACGCCGCTGGCGCCGCCTTCATCTGCGGCCGCACGAACGGAGGGGTCCCGACCCAGGTCGGCGGGTACGACCCGAGCCTCAACGGCCCCCCGGACGCCTTCGTCGCGAAGCTCGCCCCCGACGGCTCGGGAATCCAGTACGCGACGTACCTCGGAGGCGGGGCAGGCGAGGAGGCGACGGCCGTCGCCCTCGTCCCCTCCGGCGGGGCGGTCGTCGTCGGCGAGACCTCGAGCAGCGACTTCCCCGCGACGGCGGGGGCGTACGACACGACCTGGAACTTCGGGACGAACGACGGGTTCGTCGCCTCCCTCGACCTGCTCCCGGACGGGGTCTTCTTCTTCGGGGACTCGACGCCCGGATGCGGCGGGCCGCTCGTCATCGGGGTCAACTCCGCGGCGCAGCTCGGGAACGCGTCCTTCGCGGTCACCTGCGCGAACGCGCCGGGCAACGCTCCGGGCGTCCTCGGGTTCAGCGCCGCAAAGTTCCTGAACGCGGTCACGATCTACAACCTCGGGGTCTGGATCGACTTCCTCTCCCCGGCCTTCTTCGTCGTCCCCACGGCGACGAACGGGGTCGGGGCCGCCTCCGTCCCCCTCGCGGTCCCGAACAACCCCGCGCTGATCGGGACGGCGGTCTACGCGCAGTTCGCCTTCCTCGGCCCGAACTCGCCGAGCCCGCCGTGCCCGGCCTCGGGACTCTCCTGCTCGGGCGGCCTCGAGATCAACGCGATCCCGTAGGAGGGAGGGGGAGGGGATGGTCCCGGATCGCCCGGTCTCGACGGTCGAGTTCTGGCGGCGCGGCCGCGGCGAGGAGTTCCTCGCCGCCTGCTACGAGACGACCCCCGAGGCGATCCTCCGCTCCTTCGACGTCGAGGAGGCCTTCGTCCGGGAGAAGCTCCCCTCGTCGGGGCGGGTTCTCGAGGTCGGGTGCGGGTCGGGGCGCTTCCTCGCCCGGCTCGGAAAGCAGGGGGCGAGGCGGTTCGGGTGCGACCTCGTCGAGGGGGCCGTGCATCGGGCGCGCGCGCTCCTCGGCGCGGGCTTCCCGCTCTGCGCGGCGGACGCCTCGGCCCTCCCGTACGAGGAGGGCTCCTTCGACGCGGTCTTCTGCATCCAGGCCTCGCTCGGGAACTTCGGGGACAAGAAGGAGGCGGCGGTCGGGGAGATGGCCCGGGTCCTCCGGCCGGGTGGAGTCCTCCTGCTGACGGTCTACGCCGAGAGCGCGCTGCCGGACCGGCTGGAGTGGTACCGGCGGCTGGAAGGGAACGAGCGGTTCGGGAGGATCGACCCCGAGCGCACCCGGGGCTCCCTCGTCGTGACGACGACGGGCTGGGCCTCGGAGGGGTTCGAGAAGGGGAGGCTCGAGTCGCTGGTCCGCCGGGCGGGGCTCGAGCCCCGGATCGAGAGCCGGGAGCCGATCCTCCATCTCGTGTCCGCGGAGCGGCGGGCTACGGGCAGCCGGGGATCGAGTTCCCGGCGCGGACGCGCAGCCCGTTCGTCAGGTTGAACGCGCCGAGGTAGGCCCCGCCCGGGACGAGCGCGACCGCCTGGAGGTCGAGGGAGAGGCCCTCGAGGGCGGAGTCGGCGGGGATGGGGAGAGACCAGGACAGAGTGCCGAGGCCGTTCGCCGTCCCGACGGAGAGGGGGAAGGCTCCGGGGAGCCCCGAGGAGTAGAGCGCGCAGCCTCCGCCGAGGTCGGTCGGCCCGCCCGGGGCGAGCGCGAAGAGCCCGACCGGGGCGCCGGGGGGGTGCCCGGACGTGGTCACCCCGAAGGAGGCGTTCCCGAGGATCGCGCGGGGGGGCGAACCCGAGGCGAGGAGGGACGGCGCGGAGGGCGCGCCGCAGCCCGGCCCGAGGTTCACGTTGAAGAGCCCGGTCGGCGCGGAGGCCGAGACGGCGAAGCTCGGGGAGCCAGGGCCGGCGAGGAACTCGTCGAGGACGAGGCTCCCGGCGGCCGGGGCGGCATCCGAGTCGAACCAGACGTTGTAGATCGTGTTCCAGAGGAGGGGGTTCGCCCCGGTCGAGACGACGATCTCGGTGGGGTTGCGGGCGAGGCCCCAGTCGTTCCCCGCGTCCCCGTCGATGTCGCGGAATCCCGCGTTCGAGAAGGACGCCTCCGCGCAGATCGGGATCCGGAAGGCGGAGATCCCGCGAGAGTTGTCGCGGTTGTGGAAGGCGTACTCGTAGTGGTGGAGGCCCGACGGGCCGGGGCCGGTAACCTTGTGACCCACATAGACCCGGCCGTCGTCGGGGCTCGAGGGGAGGCCGTTCGCGGCCGAGGTGACCGTCGCGCCCGACCATCGCTTGAGGACGCTCCCCGCCATCAGGGTCGTCCCGGTCGTCACAGCCCAGGCGGATCCGTTCCAGGTCGGCGTGAAGGTCTTCGATCCGAGGTTCGCCCCGAGGGGGAAGGCGGGGTCGTCGCGCTTGCTCTCCGCCTCGCCGAGGACGACGTACTGGGCCTGCGCGTAGAAGGAGGCGCCGGGGACGTTCAGGTCCGCGTCGAGGACCCGGATCCGGTGGTTGACGCCCGCGTTGAGCGCGGAGGCCTGGCTCGAGGAGAGGGAGCGGAGTCCGTTGCAGTCGTTCGGGGAGGCGACGGGCGGCTCCCCCCGGTCGAAGTGGGAGCAGACAGGGTTCCAGACCCCGGACCAGGGGTTGATCTCGGCCGGCGGGCCGAGCCAGAAGTGGTCGCCGTTCGTGCCCGCCCCGTAGGTGTCGAAGCACCCGACGACGAGGTTCGCCCCCGATCCGCCGGCGCAGGCGGGGCCGCAGGCGCCCGGGGAGTTCGTCGAGCCGAAGGTGTGCTTGGCGTACGACCAGTCGGAGACCTGGACGAGGCGGCCGGCCGACTCCCGGGCGAGGAGGAAGGCGATGAAGGGGTGGTTCGCCCCCATCGGCGCCGTGAACGGGACGTTGACGGAGCCGGGGTTGCAGCAGGTCGTCGACATCGCGAAGCCGTTCAGCCCCGCCGGGAAGGACCCGGAGCGCGCGAGGGCCTGGAGGGAGGAGAGGTTCGAGCAGGCGACGTCGAGCCCGGGGACGACGTTGGGCTGCCCCGGCGCGGCCGCCGCGAGGAGGAGGGCCGCGGCGATGGGGGGGATGCGTCGGGTCATGGGCCGGGAGGCGTTCCGGGCTCCCTCGATCGGTCCGGCATGCGACCGGACCGTAGACGGGAGTCGCCATGAAAAGGTACGGGCCCGCCCCCCTCCCGGCAAGGCGGGCGCGATTTTCCGTTTGGCACGGGTTCGCGCCGGAGGCAAACTCCCCGCCCGGGAGGGACCCTCCAGGGAGACCCGGCCCGACCACGGAGAACGATCGAGATGACCTACGTCGTCACCGAACCCTGCATCACCGTCAAGGACCACGCCTGCGTCGATGTGTGCCCCGTCGACTGCTTCTACGAGGGGAAGGACCAGATCCTCATCCACCCCGACGAGTGCATCGACTGCGGGGCCTGCGAGCCGGAGTGTCCGGTGACGGCGATCTTCGCGGCCGACGCGGTGCCCGAGAAGTGGGCGGCCTTCACGGAGAAGAACGCGGCCCCCTTCAAGGCGGGCGAGGCGCTCCCGAAGTCCCAGAAGCGGGCGGACTGGGAGGCGGAGAAGGAGCGCGAGGGGACCCCCGCCAACCAGTACTACAAGGACTTCCCGAAGCAGGGCTAGTCCGACGATCGAGAGCGACCCCCGGGACGCGGAGGCGCGGCCGGGGGTCTTTTCGTTCCCGTTCCCCGGATGAGGACGCTCGACCTCGCCGTCGTCCTCGCCTACCTCGGGGCCTCCGCCGCGATCGGCCTCCACGCCGCGCGCAGGGCCCGCACCATGGAGGGGTACTTCCGCGCGGGCCGGAACATCCCCTGGTGGGCGGCGGGACTCTCCGTCCTCGCGACGGAGACGAGCGCGGCGACTTTCATCGGCGTCCCCGCCGTCGCGTATGCCGCAGGCGGGAACCTCACCTACCTCCAGCTCGCCCTCGGGGCGCTCCTCGCCCGGATCCTGATCGGCCGGATCTTCCTCCCGGCCTACTACCGGGCGAACGCCTTCACCGTCTACGACTTCGTCGACCGGCGGTTCGGTCCCGCCTCGCGGACCGCGACCGCTGCCCTCTTCGTCGTCGGCCGAGTGCTCGGCGACGCGGTGCGGCTCCTGACGGCCGCGGTCGCCGTCCACTTCGCGTGGGGGGAGGTCTCGCTGGAGGCCGCGATCGTCGCGATGGGGGGGGTCACGGTCCTCTACACGGTCCTCGGGGGGATCCGCGCCGTCGTGTGGACGGACGTCCTGCAGGGCTTCGTGTTCGCCTTCGGCGCCGCCGCGGCGCTCCTCTGGGCGGTCGGCGGGACGCCCGGAGGCGTCGAGGGGGTCCTCTCCCACGCGCGGGAGGGGGGGAAGCTCGTCCTCCTCGACTTCTCCGTCGACCCCGCCGCGCGGTTCACGCTCTGGACCGCGCTCCTCGGCGCCTCGGTCCTCGGGCTCGCCTCCCACGGCACCGACCAGGACATGGCCCAGCGCCTCCTCACGTGCCCCGACGCGCGGCAGAGCCGCCGCGGGATCCTCTTCTCCGCGGCGCTCCTCTTCCCGACGGTCGCGACCTTCCTCGCGATCGGGCTCGCCCTCTCCGCCTTCTACGCCGCGGCGGACCGGGGCTACGCGCTCCCGGAGAAGGCCGACTACGTCTTCCCGACCTTCATCGGGAGGGAGCTCCCTCCCGTCGTCTCCGGCCTCGTGATCGCGGGGGTCCTCGCGGCGGCGATGTCGACCTTGTCGTCGGCGCTCCAGTCCCTCACGTCGGCGACGGTCGTCAACCTCGTTCGCCCCTTCTCGCGCCGGATCTCCTCCCTCGGAGACGAGGCGCAGGTCCGCTTCTCGAAGAGGGTGGCCGTGGGGTTCTCGGTCATCGTCGTCGGGATCTCCCTCCTCCTCGCGCCGATCCACCGCGCCGATCCGGCGGCGGGGCTCCTCGACTACGCCCTCTCCGTCTTCGGGTACACCTACGGCGGGATGCTCGGGGTCTTCCTCGTCGGCCTCCTGACGAGGCGAGGGGAGGACCGCTGGAACCTCGTCGCGATGGGAGCCGGGGTCGCCGCGGTCGTCGCGGTGAAGCACGGCACCTCCCTCGCCTGGCCGTGGCACTACCCGATCGGCGCGGGGGTGACCTTCCTCCTCGGCGTCCTCCCGCGAGGCGAAGCGAGGGGAGGCGCGGGCCTCCCCTCGCGGGGCTCGTGAACGGGGCTTCGGCACCCGGGCCGCGGCCCCCCCCCGGTGGAGGGGAGCCGCGGTCCAGGCCGCCGTTTGGGTCGCTACTGGAAGTTCATCCGGATCGTGTTCGAGGCGGCGACGACGGGGCTCGACCCGGGGGTCGGCGTGAGGCAGAAGCTCGCCATCGCGCCGTACAGGGTGAACCCGGTCATCCCGGTGGGGACGAGGAACGCGGGCGTGTCCCTCGTCCCGTCCGCGAAGGGGGAGAATCCCGCGGCGCCGCAGAGCGGGGTGGCGGGAGTGAGGACGAAGGGGCCGAAGGCCCCGGGCATCCGCAGGGCGGGGATCGTGAAGGGGTCGGCGACGATCGAGAGGCACTCGGTGCCGCCGAAGGCGTCGGTCAGGCTGCACGAGCCAGGACACACCCCTCCGGTCGAGGAGAGGAGGAGGAGGCCCATGTGCCCCTTGTTCCACCCGTCGAACGACTCGCACCTCCAGCCGACGCTCGTCCCGGCGACCGGGAAATAGGCGCCGGTGCCGGTGCGCTGGACCGCCGCGTCGGTCCCGAGGGCCTGGAGGACCGGCTCGAGGAAGGCCATCTCGAACCGGACCTCGTCCGTCACGGCGAGGTGGACCATCGTCGGCCCGGCCGGGGCGAACGACCCGCTGAACCCGCACAGGGTCGGGTTCACCTCCGCCGTCGTCCGGAAGGCCCGCGCGTGGTTGTTCGTCAGCGTGCTCTCCCCCGCCGTCGCGAGGTAGACGATGGCGACGTCCCCGTTCGGGATCGCCGTCCCCGCCGCCGGCAGGCCGATGTTGATGTTGAAGGCGCCCCCGCTGGGGAGGTTGGTGTTCCCGATGGTGAAGGACGCGATCGCCGCCGCGCCGAAGTCGGGCTCGAGGCACCCCCCCGCGCCGGGGATCGCCGGCCGGAACTCGAAGTCGGGGATGTTCGTCGTCCCGGGGGCGAGGAAGTTGCCGGCGATGAGGGGGACCTCGATGCCAGTCAGGGCCATCGTCCCCGTGGCATTCGAGAGGACCGAGCAGGGGTAGACCTTCCAGAGGTTGTCTCCGGCGAGGTTTCCGGTCGCGATGTTCGGGAAGTCGGTCGCCGTGACGCCGAGGCCCCGGTGCATCCGGATGCCGTTCTGGTTCCCGGGGACGAGGGTCCCGCACTGGTCGACGCACTGGCCGGAGGCGGCCGCCGCCAGTCCGAGGACGGCGACTGCCGGGCCGAGGATGGACGGACCATTCATTCGAGATCTCTCCTTGCTTCTTGGAACCGGGGGCAGGAAGGACCCGGATTCTCCCCGAGCATCGCGGATTCCGCCACGAGGAGGTCGGGCCCGATCCCGACTCGATCCTTGCGCGGCGTTCGCGCGCATGCGGTAATCCCTCCGCCATTCGCTCGCGCCCCGCGAGCCCCGGCCGGCTCTCCTGGTCCGGTCCGGGGTCCCGCCCTCCGGTGATGGGACTCGGGGCGATCGGCTCCAGGATCAACACGGGAGAGCCTACATGCCGCACGCGCTGGCGTTCTTGCTCCTTCTCCAGGGCCCCTCGACGGCCCCGGTCGTCATCAACGAGTTCTCGTACGACGACTCGGGGACGGACACCCACGAGTTCATCGAGCTCTACAACCGGTCCGGCGCTCCCGTCGACATCAGCGGCTGGGTCGTCGACTGCGGGGACTCTCCCACGACGTGCCAGACGACGTGCACGCCCGGCTGCTCGGAGACGACGAACAACAACGGCGACTTCACGATCCCCGGCGCGCCCCTGTCCGGCACGACGATCCTCGCGGCGGGGGACTACTACGTGATCGGGATGGTCGCCGTCCCGAACGTGGACCAGCCCGCCGGCGTCGTCACGATCGAGAACGACGAGGAGTGGATCGTCCTCAAGGACGGGGCGGCCGCGATCGTCGACGCCGTCTCGTTCGAGGTGAACCTCCAGAACGCGTGCTTCCCCGCGGCCCATCTCGAGGGGCCGGGGATCTACGGAAACAACGTCATGACCGACACGGGACAGCTCCTCTCGGTGTCGCGCGTTCCCGACGGGTACGATTCGAACAACAACGGGACGGACTTCGGGCTCCTCCCCTGGACTCCGGGCGCCACGAACGACTCGCTCGCGAATGCCCTCCCGATCTCGGAGACGTTCGACGCCGGGATCGTCGGGTCCTCGACGACGCTCCTGCGCGGATCGTTCGTCACCCCGCGCGTGATCGACCCGACGCTGGCGGACGCGAACAATCCGAACGCGATCGCGGCCTCCCCGCAGGGGGCGAACGCCCTGATCTGCTGGGACCCGACGGGCGGGGGGAACGCCGGCGTGCTGCTCTCCCAGCCGACCGACCGGATCGACCTCGAGTGCTACGTCTACCTCGACGCCGCTCCCCACGCCGTCGCGGCGATCGCGCAGTTCGAGACCTGGACGCTCGGCGTCCAGGGGACGACGGATTCCTTCGGGAACCACCCTGACCCCGCCGCCTTCCTGGCCGCCAACGGCGTGACCGGTCTCGCCCACCCGAACACGGGGATCGGCTGGACCTACCTCCACCACACGACGATCCCGGGGGTGAGCACCTCGATCCTCTACCTCGTCGACTACAACGACGGCGGGACGGACAACGTCGTCCTCGGCTCGATCCCGATCACGGCGGGAGGGAACGACGGGTGGCAGCGGCTGCGCCTGCGCGTCAACGGCTCGAAGGTGGACGGCTGGCTCGGCGGGCCGCTCGGGACGACCGAGGGCGTCCACCTCGGCGGGACGGCCGCGCAGCCCCGCGCCGGCACGGCCTACTTCCAGTACCGGGAGCTCGTTTCGGTCAATGCGGGGGCTCGCCCCCTCACGATCGACGGGCTCACGGTCCGGGCCGCCGAGGCGGGCGTCGATCCCGCCGTCCCGCCCGTCCCGTGCGCGGGGAGCGGAGCGTGCGCCCCGACGATCACCTGGTCGGGAGGTGACGCGAGCCTCTCGGCGCCGGGCCCCTTCGCCGTCGGGCTCTCGCGGGCCCTCGCTCCGGCGAGCGCGATCCTCCTGATCTCGACCTCGACCGCCGGCCCGGTCGACCTCGCCACGATCCTCCCTCCCGCGTCGGCCCCCTGCTACCTCCTCCAGAGCTTCTTCTTCGTCAAGTATCCGGTGACGACCGCGGGGCCGGGGCCCTGCGGCGGGACGGCGTCGGTCGGCTTCCCGAACCTCGTCGGCGCGTTCCCCGGCGGGACCGTCTACCTGCAGTACGTCGTCTTCGATCCCGCGGGGCCGCTCGCGATCCCGGCCGTGATGTCGGACGGCCTCGTGGTCACGGTTCTCCCCTAGATTCCCTCCGTGCCACCTGGGCGGGGGAGCGCCGCGAGGCGCTCCCCCGCGATCCGTTCGCCGGATCCCGAGTGGATCCTTGCGGACCGTTCGCGCGCGTGCGGTAATCCCTCCGTCCTTCGCTCGCGCTCCCGCGAGCTCCGGCCGGCTCTCCTGGTACGGCCCGGGACCCCGCTTTCCGGTGATGGGGCACGGGGTGATCGGTTCCAGGACTTGATGGGAGATCCCGCATGCCGCATGCGTTCCCGCTTGTGCTCCTCCTTCAGGCCGGGGCGGCCGCTCCCGTGGTCATCAACGAGTTCGCCTACGACGACTCGGGTGTCGACGACCGGGAGTACATCGAGCTCTACAACCGGACGGCCCTGCCCGTCGACATCAGCGGATGGGTCGTCGATTGCGGAGACCCGACCGTGTGCGCCGGGGTCTGCGGGGGGGCCCCGGCCTGCCTCGCCGCGAACAACAACGCCGACTTCGCGATCCCGGGCGCCCCGGGGTCGGCGACGACGGTCCTCGCGGCCGGGGACTACTACGTGATCGGCACCGCGATCGTCCCGGGCGTGGACCAGGTCTTCGCCCCCGGAGCGGCGGGGATCATCGAGAACAGCGAGGAGTGGATCTCCCTCGTCGATCCCCTGGGCGCGATCGTCGACACGGTCTCCTACGAGACGAACCTCAACGAGGCGTGCTTCCCCCTGGCGACCCGGGCGGAGGGCCCCGGAATCCACGGGAACCAGACGATGACGGACCTCCTCGCGCCGGCCTTCGCCCGGCTGAGCTGGTCGCGGGTGTCGGACGGCTTCGATACCGACAACAACGGGCGCGACTTCGCGCAGATGCCCGCCAGCCCCGGGGCCTCGAACGACCTCGCCTCGATCCTCCTCTACGCGGCGGACTTCGATGCCGCCGTCGTGGGAGTCGAGCCGGCCGAGTGGGGAGGTTCCTTCGTCAACCCCCACGTGATCGACCCGACCCTGGTGGACGCCAACAACCCCAACGCCATCGCCGCCTCGCCTCAGGGGGGGAATGCCCTGATCTTCTGGGACCCGACGGGCGGGGGGAACGCGGGGCTCCTCGTCAGCCAGTCGACCGACCGGGTCGACCTCGAGTGCTACGTCTACCTCGACGCGGCGGCGCACGCCGCCTCCGCGATCGCGCAGTTCGAGAGCTGGACGATCGGCGCGCAGGGGACGTCCGACTCCTTCGGGAACCACCCCGATCCGGGCGGATTGCTGGCCGCGAACGGCATCACCGGGCTCGCCAGCCCGAACACGGGGATCGGCTGGACCTACGTCCACCACACGACGATCCCCGGGGTCACGACCGGCGTCCTCTACCTCGTCGACTACAACGACGGCGGGACGGACAACATCCTCCTCGGCTCGATCCCGATCACGGCGGGGGGGAACGACGGGTGGCAGCGGCTGCGCCTGCGCGTGAACGGCTCGAGGGTGGACGGCTGGTTCGGCGGCCCGCTCGGGACGACCGAGGGCGTGCACATCGCGGGGACCGCCTCCCAGCCCGGCCCCGGCACGACCTACTTCCAGTACCGGGAGCTCGTCTCGGTGAACGCGACGACGCGGCCCCTGACGGTCGACGCGGTCCGGGTCGAGGCGGCGGAGGCGGGGGTCGACTTCGTCACCCCGCCGAGCCACTGCTTCGGCTCGGGCGGCTGCGCGCCCTCGATCGGCTGGAGCGGCGGGGCCGCGAGCGTCACGGCGCCCGGCCCCTTCTCCGTCGACCTCGCCCGGGCGAACTCCCCCTCGACGGCGGTCCTCTTGATCGGGGTCGTCAACACGGGGCTCTTCCCCCTCGACCTCGGCCTCCTCTTCCCGCCGGCGTCCGGGCCCTGCTACCTCCTTCAGGACTTCCCGATCCTGGTCACGCTCGCCAGCGCGGGCGGCGGGCCGTGCGCCGGGACGAGCACCGTCGGCTTCGGGAGCCTCGCCGGAGCGACGGTCGGCGGCACGATCTACGTCCAGTACGGCGTGATCGACCCGGTCACGCCGCTCGGGTTCCCGATCGTGATGTCGGACGGGCTCGCCGTCACGCTGCAGCCTTAAGACTCCCGGAGAACTCCCGAGCGGGGGGGACGCCCGTCCGGCGCCCCCCCCGCGCCCTCTTCCCCTCCGGGCGGACCTTGCGGAGGGCTCGCGCGCGTGCGCTAATCGGCTGCGGATCGCTCGCGGCTTCGCGAGCCCCGGCCGGCTCCCTGGCGCGGCCGGGGGCCCCGGCTTCCGGTGATGGGATCCGGGGCGACCGGTTCCAGGACGGGACGGGAGACTCTGCATGCTGCACGCGTTCGCCTTCCTCTTGCTCCAGGGCTCCTCGACGGCGCCGGTCGTCATCAACGAGTTCGCCTACGACGACACGGGCACCGACAGCCACGAGTTCGTCGAGCTCTACAACCGCTCGGGCGCCCCGGTCGACATCAGCGGATGGACGGTCGACTGCGGGGATGCCACGGCGTGCGCGGGCCTGTGCGCGACCCCCGGCTGCCTCGCCGCGAACAACAACGCCGACTTCACGATCCCCGCGGCGACGATCCTCCCCCCCGGCGGCTTCTGGGTGATCGGGATGGCGCCGGTGACGAACGTGAACCAGGTGACGGCGCTGACCCTCGAGAACGACGAGGAGTGGATCACGCTGCGCGACGGCGGGGGGGTCGTGGTCGACACCCTCGTCTACGAGGCGAACAAGATCGAGTCGTGCTTCCCGATCGGGACGGCGGCGGAGGGCCCGGGGATCTACGGGAACAACGTCATGACCGAGTTCACGGTCAATCCCCCCTTCGCCCGCCTCGCGGTGAGCCGGGTCCCCGACGGCTTCGACACGAACAACAACGGCCGCGACTTCTTCCTCGCCCCGGCGAGCCCCGGGGCCTCGAACACGCTCGCCGTCACGGTCCCCTACGTGGAGGACTTCGACGCCCTCCCGGTCGCGCTCGAGCCGGCGGGGCTCACGGGCTCCTTCGTGAACCCGCGCGTGATCGACCCCGCCACCGTCGACGGCTTCAACCCCGGCTCGATCGCCCCCTCGCCCCAGGGAGGGAACGCCCTGTGCCTGTGGGATCCCGCCGGCGGGGGGAACGCCACCGTCCTCACGAGCGCCGCGAGCGACCGGATCGACCTCGAGTGCTACGTCTACCTCGACGCGACGAACCTCCCGGCCATCGTGGGCCCCGGGGAGTTCGAGACTTTCTCCATCGGCCTCCAGGGGACGACCGACGCCTTCGCGAACCACCCCAACCCGACGGGGCTCCTCTCCGGCGCGGGGGTGACCGGGCTCGCGGAGCCGAACACGGGGGTCGCCTGGGAGTACGTCGTCTACACGGACCTCAACAGCGGCCTGACGACGGCGGTCCTCGCCCTCGTCGACGAGAACGACGGCGGCCTCGACAACACGACGCTCGGCTCGATCCCGATCACCCAGGGAGTGAACGACGGCTGGCAGCGTCTGCGCCTTCGCGTCAACGGCTCCCGGGTGGACGGGTGGTTCGGCGGCCCCCTCGGCACGACGGAGGGGACCCACTTCTCGGGGACCCTGGCGAACCCCGGGCCCGGGACGATCTACTTCGGGTACCGCGAGCTCGTCTCGGCGAACACCTCGGCCCGCCCGCTCACGATCGACGCGCTCACCGTTAGACCGGCGGAGGCGGGGGTCGACTTCGTGACGCCCCCGGCGCCCTGCTTCGGCTCGCTCGGGTGCGCCCCCTCGATCGGGTGGAGCGGGGGGAACGCGAGCGTGTCGGCGCCCGGCCCCTTCTCGATCGACCTCTCGCGGGCGACCTCCCCGGCCCCGGCCCTCCTCGTGATCGGCGTCGTCAACACGGGGCTCTTCCCGCTCGACCTGGGGCTGATCTTCCCGCCGGCGAGCGCCCCCTGCTACCTCCTCCAGGACTTCCCGATCCTCCTCTCCCTCGCGACGGCCGGGGGAGGCGCCTGCCTCGGGACGACGAGCGTCGGCTTCCCGAACCTCGCCGGGGCGGCGGTCGGAGGGACGGTCTACGCCCAGTACGCCGTCGTCGACCTCGGCACGCCTCTCGGGTTCCCGGTCGTGGTCTCCGACGGCCTCGCCATCACCTTCCAGCCGTAGCCGGGAGGAGCGCCGGACGATTCCGGGGGGGCGCCGCCGCGGCGCCCCCCCTTTCCGTTCCCGTCGCCTCCCTCAGGCGCTGCCGACGCGGAAGCCCTGCATGATCTCCTCGAGGACCTTCCGCGGGGGGCGGACGCGCTCCTCGGGGAGGGTCGAGAGGGGCTCCTCGACCAGGTCGGCGTCCTCGGCGAAGGTGCGCTTCTTCGGATCGAGGAAGAGGAGGCCCGTCACCAGCCGCCCCTCGGCGCGCGCCTCGTGGATGACGCGCATCGCCCCGAGCCGGTCGGAGGGGTCGTACTCCTCCTTGATCTTCTGCAGTCGCAGGCGCGAGCCGTCGGGCATCTCGACGTCCTTCGCCTCGCCGGGGGCGATCTCGACGTCGACGTGCTCCCAGAACGGGACGAACCCGATCTGGTGGAGGGGCTCGTCGTGCTCCTTCGCGTAGTCGTAGGACTTCGTCGAGCCCTCGTGATCGTTGAAGGTGACGCAGGGGGAGACGATGTCGATGACGGAGGTGCCCGGGAAGGCGAAGGCCGCCTTGAGGATGGGGCGCAGCTGCTTGGGGTCCCCGGAGAAGGAGCGCGCGACGAACCCGCAGCCGAGCTCGATCGCGATCGCGCAGCAGTCGATCGGCGGCAGCTCGTTCTTCCGCCCCCCCTTCTGGAGGGAGCCGACGTCCGCCGTCGCGGAGAACTGCCCCTTCGTCAGGCCGTAGACGCCGTTGTTCTCGATCAGGTAGACGCACGGGACGTTGCGCCGCACGAGGTGGACGAACTGCCCCATCCCGATCGAGGCGGTGTCCCCGTCGCCGGAGACCCCGATCGGGATCAGGGTCCGGTTCGCGGCGAAGGTCCCCGTCGCGACGGAGGGCATCCGCCCGTGGACGGCGTTGAACCCGTGGGAGCGGCCGAGGAAGTAGGCGGGGGTCTTGCTCGAGCAGCCGATCCCGGAGAGCTTGACGACCCGCTGCGGGTCGACCCCGTAGTCGAAGGCCGCCTCGACGATCGAGGAGGTGATCGCGTCGTGCCCGCAGCCCGGGCACAGCGTCGACTTGCCGCCGCGGTACTCCGCCTTCGCGAGGCCGACGCGGTTCTTCGGGACGGACGGGGCTTCGGTCATCGGACGGCGACCCCCTCGCGCTCGGCGGCAAGCACCCCCTCGACGACGGAGCGCGCGTCGATCGGGAGTCCGTCGTAGTGGCGGATCGAGCGGATCTTCCCCGCCTCCGCCCCGACCTCGAGCCGCACGAGGTCGGCCATCTGGCCGTCGCGGTTCTGCTCGACGACGTAGACCCGGTCGTGGGCGGCCACGTAGGAGGCGAGCTCCGGCGTGAAGGGGAGGGCCCGCAGGAGGAAGGTCGAGGGGTCGATCCCCTCGCGGCGCAGCTCCTCCCTCGCCTCCACGATCGCCCAGTGGGTCGTCCCGTAGGCGAGGAGCCCGATCTCCGAGCCCCGGCGGATCTCGACGTCGGGCTTCGGGACGAGCGTCTTCGCCGTCTCGTACTTCTTCGCGAGGCGGTCGACGAGCCGCACGTAGTCCTCGGGCCGCTCCGTGTACTGGGCGGCCTCGTTGTGCCCCGAGCCGCGGGTGAAGTAGGCCGCGGCCGGGTGCGGAGTCCCCGGGATCGTCCGCCAGCAGATCCCGTCCCCGTCGACGTCGCGGTAGCGCTCGAACTTCGGGAGGCGGGCGAGCTGCTCGGCGCTCAGCACCTTCCCCCGGTCGATCGGCTTCTCGGGGTAGGGGAAGGGGTCCGACATCCACTGGTTCATCCCGAGGTCGAGGTCGGAGGCGACGAAGACGGGGATCTGGAGGCGTTCGGCGAGGTCGAGGGCGAGCATCCCGTACTCGAAGCAGTCCCGGACGGAGGAGGGGAAGAGCACCACGTGCCGCGTGTCCCCGTGCGACAGGGTCGCGAGCTTGCCCACGTCCCCCTGGCTCGTCCGGGTCGGCAGCCCCGTGCTCGGCCCGATCCGCTGGATGTCCCAGATCACGCCGGGGAGCTCGGCGAAGTAGCCGAGGCCGGCGAACTCCGACATGAGCGAGATCCCGGGCCCCGAGGTCGAGGTGAGCGAGCGCGCCCCGGCCCACCCCGCCCCGAGGACCATCCCGACCGCGGCGAGCTCGTCCTCGGCCTGGACGACGCAGAACGTGTTCTTCCCCGTCGCGGGGTCCCGGCGGTACTTCTCGAGGAAGCCGATCAGGGACTCGACGAGGCTCGAGGAGGGGGTGATGGGGTACCAGGTGACGACGGTCACCCCGCCGAACATCGACCCGATCGCGGCCGCCGCGTTGCCGTCGATCAGGATCTTGCCGGCGGTCTTGTTCATCCGCTCGACGCGCAGGCCGTCGCGCTTCCCGAGGTTCGCCGCCGCCCACTCGAACCCCGCCCGAGCCGCCGCGAGGTTCATCTCGAGGGCCTTCTTCTTGCGGCCGAGCATGCCCTGGATCGCCGCCTCGACCTCCTTCATCTCGATCGAGAGGAGGGAGGCGACGACGCCGACGTAGACCATGTTGACGACGAGGCGTCGCAGCTTCGCGTCGGGGACGATCGGCTCGACGATCTTCGCGAAGGGGACGCCGTAGACGATCCGGTCCTCCGGGACCGAGGGCCGGGGGATCGCGTCGTTCCAGACGAGGACCCCCCCGGGCCCCATCGCGGCCGCGTCGTCGGCGGCGGTCTCCGGGTTCATCGCGACGAGGAGCTCGTGCCCGCGCTTGCGGGCGATCCAGCCGTCCTTGCTCAACCGGATCGTGTACCAGGTCGGGAGCCCCGCGATGTTCGACGGGAAGAGGTTCTTCCCGCTCACCGGGATCCCCATCTGGAAGATCGCGCGCAGCAGGACGCTGTTCGCCGTCTGGGAGCCCGAGCCGTTGACGGTGGCGACCTGGAGGCTGAAGTCGTTGACGAGGGGTTTCACGTGGGGGGGGAGGGGGGAGGATCCGGGTCCGGAAAGGGAGGCGAGGACGGCGGGATACCCCATACCTCCGACGAGGAGAGATTTTCGCGGATCCCCGGCGTCCTTCAACGTCCTTTTATCGGACCCGCCTCCCCCCGCCTCCAGGTCCCCGGACCGGGGGATTCTCCCGCCCGCGCCGCGGAGAAGTTCCGGATAGGGGACCGTAGGCACCCTTGCCCTCCCCCTCTCGGACTCCTCCTGCGCCCGGCGCCGCCTCCTTCCGCGAGTCCCTCGCGGGCTGCTTCCTCACGCTCGTGCGCCGCACGCGCGCGCTCGCGCCGCGGCTCGCGCACGGTCCGGAGCGCGACGGTCTCCTCCTCCTCCTCGCCCAGGGGGAGGTCGCCGCGATGGCGGCCGGCGCCTTCGCGGGGCTCCCTCCCCGGCAGGAGTCCCCGTCTCCCCCGCTCGACGCGGCCGAGCTGATCCGGCGGGCGCTCCAGCGGGTGGCCCCGACGCTCAAGAGCCTCGCGGTCGGAGCCGGCGTGCGCTCCGTCGTCGCGGCTCTCCCCATCGCGGCTCCCTGGGACGGATTCGTCCGGGGCCTCTCGATCGCGATCGGCTGCGCCGCCGTCGCGGCCGGGAGGGGAGGAGCGGTCGGCATCGACGTCGGCGTCGAGGGGGAGAGGCTGACCCTCGCCGTCGAGGGGAGCGAGCGATCGGGGCCCTCCGAGCAGGCTCCCCTTCCTTTCTCTCCCGCCGAGGCGGTCGCGGCCCTCCTCGCGCGCGGGGGCGGGAGCCTCCGCGTGGGCGGAGGGGTCCCTCCCCGCGCCTGGCGCCTCGACGTTCCCCTCGCCTCCGAAGGCAGCCCGGAAGCCCTCGTCGCCTCCGCTCCCTGACCCCGCTCCTTGCGGGGGGAGGGGGGGAGCGCTTCGATTCAGGCGATGGCGCTCCTGGGGTTCCTCGCCATCCTCGCGTGCTGGGTGTGGTCCTTCGGGGGGACGCGCGTGCGGCGCGCCCGCTTCGCGGGCTCCTGGTACGAGGGGGATCCGGACCTCCTCCGCGCCTGCGTCGACGGGCTCCTCGAGGCGTCCTCGCGCCCCCGGCTCCCCGCCCGGCAGGTCGCGCTCGTCGTCCCGCACGCGGGCTACCGCTGGTCGGGCCCGGTCGCGGCCTGCGCCTACGCCACCCTGCGCGGCTGCGACTTCGACCGCGTCCTCGTCCTCGCCCCGAGCCACCGCGTCCACTTCCGGGGGGCCCGGGTCCCCGAGTGGGACGCCTACGGCACCCCCCTCGGCGAGGTCCCGCTCGACGCCCCGACCTGCGCGCGCCTCCGATCCGCCGCCGGCCTCCGGGAAGAGCGGTCCGGAGAAACCCTCCAGGCCGACGGCAAGGAGCACTCCCTCGAGCTCCAGATCCCCTTCCTCCAGCGCGCGCTCCCTTCCTTCCGGCTCGTGCCGGTCCTCGTCGGGGACCTCGGAGCGGCGGAGGCCTCGGCGACCATCGCCGGCCGCCTCCGCGCCGTCGTCGACTCCCGCACCCTGGTCGTCGCCTCCTCCGACCTCACGCACTACGGGGAGGCGTACGGCTTCCATCCCTTCCCTCCCGACGATCCGGCCCTCCCCGACCGGATCCGCGCCCTCGACGGCGGCCTCATCGACGCCGTGCTGCGCGCGGACGCCGCCCACCTCGGCGCGTTCCAGAAGAAGCGGGAGACGAACGCCTGCGGAGCCGCCGCGATCCGCCTTCTCCTCGAGATGTTCCCGAGCGGCTATCGCGGCACCCTCCTCGACTACCGGACCTCCGGGCAACTTTCGGGCGACTGGTCCTCCTCGGTCTCCTACGCCGCGATCGCCCTTTCGGGCCTCCGCCCGGTCCTGTCCGAGGAGGAGGCGAACGCCTGCCTCTCCCTCGCGCGTGCGGCCCTCACCGCCGCCGTCCTCGGTCAGCCGGAGCCCGAGCCGGCGGTCGAGACTCTCCCCCGTGCGCTCCGGGACCCTTCGGGCGCCTTCGTCACTCTCCGCCGCGGAGAGGACCTCCGCGGCTGCGTCGGCCAGATGCGCCCTGCGCAGCCGCTCTGGAGGGCGATCGTGACGAACGCGGCCCTGGCTGCGCTCCGCGACAATCGATTCGACCCGGTCCGCCCGGAGGAGCTGGCGGACCTGCGCGTTGCGGTCACCGTCCTCGGCGCCTCCCGGCGGATCGAGAACCCCGAGGACTTCGCCCTCGGAGAGGAAGGGGCCTCGCTCGAGCTCGGCGACGCGGGCGCCGTCTTCCTCCCCCAGGTGGCGACGGAGAACGGCTGGGACCGCGAGACCTTCTTCCGCCGCCTCGCGCACAAGGCGGGGCTCCCGCCCGAGTCGTGGAGGGAGGCGACCCTCGAGGCGTTCGGGGCGGCCTCGTTCTCCGAGCAGGAAAGAATCCCGCCGTTTCCCGGTCCGACGCCGTAGCCCCTGGATCAAGCCCGGACCTACCGGGACGGGAGTCGCGGATGAGGACAGCGTGCGGCCCAGGGGCCCGACGACCGAGTCAGCGGCTCGAGGCGGATAAGGACCCAGATCATTCCCTCGGGATCCTCGTCGAGAAGGAGCGCGAGCTCCCGTCCGCGGTCCTCGACGCCGAGGACGGCGAGGAGGGCGGAGGAATCC
>JAKEFM010000124.1 GCA_022616055.1 Planctomycetota bacterium | reverse complement strand
GTGGATCGAGGAGGCCTCGCGCCTCTCTTGCCGGGCGGTGGAGGCGCTGGTGGCGAGGGCGTGCTTCGGGGACTCCCCCGAGAAGGCGAGGGGGCGAAAGGAGGGGGAGGGGGTGGGGGTGGAGTCGGTGCCGCTGGTGCTTCGGGTGAGGCCCGAGGTGAAGGCGGCGTTCGAGGCGGCGCTTCGGGCGGCGCTGAAGGCGACGGAGGGGGGCTCCCTCGAGGAGGCCCTCCTCTACATGACCGAGAAGACGCTGGAGGGGGTGGAGACGGCGGAGGGCGAGGAGTCGGCTCCGGGGGGGACTCCGGGGGGGGCTCCGGAGGGGAACCGGATGGGAGAGCCCCGCTTCCAGGTCGTCCTCTACAAGTGCGAGGCGTGTGGAGGGGCGACCGTCGGCCAGGAGGGGACAAGCGCTCCGCCGTCGCTCGAGGCGCGGGCGGGGTGTGATGCCGAGGTGGTGGCGCTCGGGTCGGGGGCGCCGGCGAGCAAGACCCTGCCTCCGAAGCTCAGGCGCGCGGTGCTCCTCCGCGACGGTCACCGATGTCTCGTGCCCGGTTGCACGAACCGGCTCTGGCTCGAAGTGCACCACCTGGTTCCGCGGGGGGCGGGAGGATCGAACGAAGCGGGGAACCTGGCGACGCTGTGCAGCACCCACCACGGCCTGATTCACGAGGGGAACCTGAGGAGCGTGCGCGGGGAGGAGGGGAGGCTGCGGTGGTTCGGGCGGACGGGGCGGGAGATCGGGCGCGCGACCCACGTGGGTCGGAGCGCGCCCGTCGGGGCGATGGAAGGGGCCGTCGCCGTCTGACGCGCTCCGGGCAGGCCCTCGGCTGCGCTCGGGAGGACCCCCGGTAGGTGGCCCCTAGGAAGTCGGCGGGGAGGGCGAGAATCGCTTGAGAAGGCGCGCGAAGTACGAGCGCTGCAGCCCGAGCGCCTCGGCCGCCTTGGTCTGGTTGCCGCCATTCCGGTCGAGTGCCTCGCGCAGGAGACGTCGCTTGAACGACTGGACCTCGGAGTGATAGCCCCCCGCGCGTTCCGCGACGGGCGCACCGAGGATCTCCTCCGGGAGGTCCTCCGGAGAGACGTCCGCGTCGCTCGAGAGGACGACCGCCCTGTCGATGGCGTTCACCAGCTCCCTGACGTTTCCCGGCCATCGATAGGCGCGGAGGAGGGCGGCCGCGTCCTCCGACAGGGTCATCGGAGTGCGCCCTGCCTTCCGACGCGCGCGCTCGAGGTAGGCGCGCGCGAGCGGGAGGACGTCCGCGGGCCGGTCCCGCAGCGGGGGGACCTCGATGCGGACGACGTTCAGGCGGTAGTAGAGGTCCTCGCGGAAGCGCCCCGCGGCGACCGCCGCCTTGAGGTCGCGGTTCGTCGCGGCGAGGAGGCGCAGGTCGACGCGGATCGGCTGGCTTCCGCCCACCCGCTCGAAGGTCCGTTCCTCGAGGACGCGGAGGAGCTTCGCCTGGAAGGCGGCGGAGACCTCCCCGATCTCGTCGAGGAAGAGCGTCCCTCCGTGCGCGAGCTCGATCCGGCCGCGGCGCCGCTCCGCGGCTCCCGTGAACGCTCCCTTCTCGTGTCCGAAGAGCTCGCTCTCGAGGAGCGACTCCGAGAGGGCCGCGCACGAGAGGGGGACGAAGGGGCCCTCCGCCCGGGCGCCCGACCGGTGGAGGAAGCGGGCGAGGACCTCCTTGCCCGTCCCGCTCTCGCCGAGGAGAAGGACGGTCGCGTCGCTCGAGGCGGCGCGGCGGGCGAGATCGAGGACCCGCCGCATCGCCGGGTCCTCCGCGATCGGTTCGGGCTCCTCCAGGGTGCGCGCGGAGCGGTCGCGGCGCACGAGCGAGACGCGCTCGAGGGCTCGCCGCACAGTCTCCTCGACGAGGGAGGGCTCGAAGGGCTTCTGGAGGACGTCGTAGGCCCCCTCCTTCATCGCCCGCACGGCCCGCTCGACCGTCCCGTGGGCGGTGATCACGACGACGGTGGTCTCGACCCCCGCTTCGCGGATGCGACCGAGGACGTCGAAGCCGTCCCCCTCGGGGAGCTGGAGGTCGAGGAGGACGAGGTCGGGGGACTCGGAGAGGATCGACCGCACGGCCGCCGCGCCGGTCGCGGCCGTCGAGACCGCGTGGCCGCGGGCCTCGAGCCGCTCCCGCAGGGCGAGGGCGATGTGGGGGTCGTCGTCTACGACGAGGATGCGGGCGGGCATGGAGCCTCGACGACGAAGAGGTTACCGCCGGGGGCGGGCTCGTACCGGAGCGCCCCCCCGTGGAGGATCGCGATCCGGCGGGCGATCGCGAGGCCGAGCCCCGCCCCCCCTTCCGTCGAGGGGGAGAAGGACTCGAAGAGCCGGTCGCGTCGCTCGGGAGGGATGGGGCTCCCCCCGGAGAAGACGCGGACGGTCCCGGGGCCGACCGCCACCCGCACCGCGCCGCGCCCGTGGCGGAGCGCGTTGTCGAGGAGGTTCAGGAGGACCTGGCGGAACTTCTCCGGGTCGACGCGGGCGGAGCCCTCCCCCTCGAGCGGGACCGACCGCCCCTTCGCGAGGGGCGCGAGGTCGGCGAGGCAGGAGGAGGCGAGGGCGCGCAGGTCGACGGTCCGCGGCGCGATCCGCACCTTGCCCGCCTGGATCCGCGCGAGGTCGAGCAGCTCGTTCACCATCCGGACCAGCCGGTCGAGGTCGGCCTCGATCCGGGCGAGCACCGCCGCCTGCTTCGGGGTGACGGGCCCGGGGATCCCGTCGCGGAGATTCCCGAGGGACATCTTCGCGGAGGTGAGGGGCGTGCGCAGCTCGTGGGAGACGTGCGCGACGAACTCGTCCTTCAGGGCGTCGAGCTTCTCGAGGGATTCCGCCATCCGGTCGAAGGCGCGGGAGAGGTCGCCGAGCTCGTCGCGCCGGGCCGAGCCCGCGCGCGCCCCGCGTTCGCCCCGGGCGAGGGAGGCGCTCGCCCGGTGGAGGGCGCGGATCGGGCGGAGCAGCCCCCGGGTGAAGGCGAGGGAGAGGGCGAGGGCGAGCCCCGTCCCGACGGCGAGCCAGATCAGGGCCTGCCCCGCGATGCGGTCGAGGGTCGCGGTGGCCCGGGAGCGCTCCTGCGCGACGCGGATCGTCCAGTCCGCGTGGCCGGAGGAGACGGCCAGCTCGAGCCTCGCTCCCGCTTCGCGGAGGGGGTGGGGAGATCCCCGATCGAGGGCGATCGAGAGGCCTTGCTCGGCCGCGACCTGGCCGAGGAGCGCCTCGAGGGGGCCCATGTTCAGCCGCGCGGCGAGGGCGCCCGTCACCCCCTCCCCGACCCGCACGGGGGTGGAGAGGTCGAGGAAGGCGAAGCCCTGCTCGCGGACGATCGCCGGCGAGATCCAGTTCGCCCCCGAGAGCGACTCCCGAAGGAGGGGGGAGTCGACCGGGGGGGAGGCTCGCACCGGGATCTGGACGGGGGCGCCGAACAGCTGCGACGTCCTCTGCTCGTGGACGTTCGGGACCGGATCGGCCTCGACGAAGTTGACCTCGAGGAAGAGGTCGGCGGGCTCGACGAGGGCGTCGAACCGGCGCGCGAGCGCGGCACGCGTCGCCGACGCGCGGCCCCCTTCCGAGGAGGCGAGCGCGGCGAGGGAGTGGAGCTTCGCCTGGGCGCGGTCGAGGTAATCCTGGACGACCCGGGCGGCGGCGCGCCCGGCCGCCTCCTGTCGCGCCGAGGCGTCGCGCAGCAGGGCGCTGCGAGCGACGAAGTAGGCGGCGGCGCCGCAACCGAGGAGCGGGGGAAGGGCGGCGGCGAGGAAGAGGGCGGTCGTCTTCGTCCCGAGGCTGCTCACCGGTGCCCGGGCTGGGCTCGGCAATCGGCGGACCGGGGGAGCCGGGGGGGGCGCCGGAGCGGGCGCCGGCGCCGCGCTCGCCGGGGCCGCCTCCCGGGCGGGCGGGGCGTCCGGAGGAAGCCGGGTCCCGGCGAGGTCCTCGCGGACCCGCCGGAAGATTCCCTGGATCCCCTCCTCGTCCCCGGCCCGGGGCGGTCGCGTCTCCCGTCCCACGGCCCGTCAGGCGACGTCGAAGTCGCCGAGCGTGAAGTACCAGTTCTTCCGGAACCACGTCGCGTCCTCGGGTCCGACCCAGTTCCGCCCGACGAGGATGTACTTCGTCCCCTCGACGAGGAATCCCTCCCTCTGGAAGAAGAGGAACCAGGGGGAGGTCTCGGGGACGACGGCCGCGAGCCGGTCGGAGTCGGGCCGGGCGCAGGCGCGGGCCCACGAGAGGAGCGCCCGCGCGGCCTCCTCCTCGCCGCGAGGGACGAGCCACTCGACGAGGAGACCCTGGTCGCGGTCGCTGAACTCCCCCTGCCGGTAGACGGCCAGGCCGCGGAGGTCTCCCCCGGCGCCCCGGGCGAGGGCGATCCGGTAGCGCAGGTCCGGGGGTTCCACGTAGCGCCAGCGGAGGTAGCGCGCGTCCCTCACGGTGGCGGCCTCCCACTCCGGCGCCGCGCGCTCCCAGAGGCGGTCGGCCTCAGCCGGGACGTCCGCGACCTCCTCGACCTCGACCCCTCGGCCGCCGCCGCCGCGGTCCTCCTTCCCCACCTCGGCGAAGAGGAGGAGGAGGGTGCGGATCACCTCGTACCCCATCCAGTCCTTGCCGACTCGCCAGGCGATCGGGATCGGGAGCCCGTAGCCGAACTGGTCGACCCCGGAGAGGCCCCAGCGCTCGATCATGCGGCGGCCCGTCTGCGCGAAGAGGCTGGGCCCTCGCTCCCCGTCCGCGCCCCGCGCGAGCCCGACCCGCCGGAACCGCGGGTCGGCCATCGAGTCGATCCCCTGGTGGAAGGTGACGGGGCGCCCGCGGAAGATCGCGCGCGCCGGGAGCGCCGCGTAGTGGGCCGCGACCTCCCCCTCCTCCGTCACGGCGACGAAGATCCGGTTCCCGGAGGGGTTGTCGCGGTATTTCCAGTGCCAGTGGGCGAGCGTCCGGGGGACGAACCTCGGGTTCTCTCGCGCGAAGACGCGGTTGAAGCACGCGAGGATCGCGTCCTCGTCCCCCGGGCGGTACTCCCGGATCTCGACGCGGGGAGAGGGGGCGTCCATGGCGGGGGAGAGTATCGGTCCGCGCGCGCCGGCGCCCGTTGAAGCGGGGGGGGCCGCCCCTAGAATGCCGCCCCGCGCCCAGCAGATCCCCGGCCCCGGCGGGCCTTCGCAGGGCGGGGCGGCCTCGCCCGGATCGCCCCGCCGCGAGATCCAGGCGCGCCGGAGGACCCGACTCCTGAAGCCCGACCCCGACCGACGCCCGCGCCCGGAGCGCCCGTGACCCGCCCCGCCGTCCGGATCGCCGGGACCGGATCGAGCCCGCCCGAGCGCGTCCTCACGAACGCGGAGCTCTCCCGGACGGTCGACACGAGCGAGGAGTGGATCGTCCAGCGGACGGGAATCGTCGAACGCCGGATCGCTGCGCCGGGGGACTGTCCCTCCGACCTCGGCGTGCGGGCGGCCCGCCGCGCCCTCGAGGAGGCCCGCGTCGATCCCGCGGAGGTCGACCTGATCCTCTGCGCGAACACCCTCGCGGACCAGATCTTCCCCGGCACCTCCTGCTTCATCCAGCGGACCCTCGGCTGCACGAACTCGGGGGCCCTGGACGTCAACGCCGCCTGCACGGGCTTCCTGTACGCCCTCCACTGCGCGTGGGGGATGATCGAGAGCGGCCGGCACCGCAACGTCCTGTGCATCGGGACGGAGACGCTCTCGCGGATGACGAACTGGAAGGACCGGACGACCTGCGTCCTCTTCGGCGACGGCGCCGGCGCGGTGCTCCTCCAGGCCTCCGACAAGCCGGGGAGCGCCTTCCTCGCGGGCTCCCTCGGGGCCGACGGGAACCAGGCCGAGCTGGTGCAGTCGCCGGGCGGCGGGGCCCGCATCCCGCCGGGGAAGGGGGACGTCGACCCCGCCACCTACACGATCCAGATGGACGGCCGCGCCGTCTACAAGTTCGCGGTGAACAAGTTCGTCGAGCTCTGCGAGCGGACCGCGGCCCAGGCAGGCGTGGGGCTGGGGGACGTGGCGCTGCTCGTCCCGCACCAGATGAATCTCCGGATCATCGAGGCGGCCGCCGAGCGCCTGCGCTTCCCCAAGGAGCGCATCCTCGTGAACATCCAGAAGTACGGCAACACCTCGGCCGCCTCGGTGCCGACGGCCTTCGACGAGGCGGTCCGCGAGGGGCGCCTGCGGCGCGGGGACCTCGCGCTCCTCGTCGCCTTCGGCGGCGGGCTCACCTGGGGGTCGCTCCTCCTGCGCTACTGAGCCCCCCGCCGGCGCCCTCCGCCGTGCCCCGCGCGTTCCCCCTCTCCGGGCTGACGGTCCTCGACCTCTCGCGGTTCGTGCCGGGGCCGTACGCGACGATGATGCTCGCCGACCTCGGCGCGAGGGTGATCAAGATCGAGCAGCCGGAGGGAGGCGACCCGATGCGCGGCCTCCCCGGCGCCTCTCCGGCCTTCGAGAACCTCAACCGCAACAAGGAGAGCGTCACCCTCGACCTCCGCCGGGGCCGCGAGGTCCTCCTGCGGCTCGCCCGCCGCGCCGACGTCCTCGTCGAGGGGTTCCGGCCCGGAGTCGCCGACCGCCTCGGGATCGGGTACCGCCGCGTGGCGCGCCTCAACCCGCGGATCGTCTACTGCTCGATCAGCGGGTACGGCCAGAGCGGGCCGCTGCGCGACGAGCCCGGCCACGACGTCAACTACCTCGCCCGCTCGGGCCTCCTCGACGCGACGGGGCCGCCCGGGGGGGAGCCGACGATCCCCGCGCTCCTCGCCGCCGACCTTGCGGGGGGGGCGCTCATGTCGCTCGTGGGGATCCTCTCGGCCCTCCTCGCCCGGGAGCGGACGCGCCGGGGCCAGTACCTCGACGTCGCGATGCTCGACGGCCTCCTCTCCCTTGCCTTCCTCCCGGCGTGCTACTGGATGGGGCGCGGGGAGGTCCCCCGTCGCGGGAGGCTCCCGCTCACCGGCGGCCTCGCCCGGTACGGGGTCTACCGCGCGAAGGACGCCCGCCACGTGAGCCTCGGCTGCCTCGAGCCGAAGTTCTGGACCGCGCTCTGCGAGCGCCTCGGGCTGCCGGACCTCCTCCGGGCGCCGGCGGGGGCTCGCTCGGAGGAGCGCGCCCGCGCGCGGATCGGCCGCGTCCTGCGGAGGCGGCGCGCGGCGGACTGGGAGCGCCTCCCCGACCTGCCGGTCGCCGCGGTGCGCACGATGGGGGAGGCGCTCCGCGATCCCCACGTGAGGCACCGGGGGATGGTGCGCCGCGTGGGGGGGCTCCTGCAGATGGCCTTCCCGGTCCGCTTCTCCCGCGCCCGGGTCCGCCGCCCCGCGCGCGCGCCGCGTCTCGGGGAGCACACCGAGGCGACGCTCCGCTCCCTCGGCTACTCGCCCCTGGAGAGGCGGGAGATGCGCAGGCTCGGAGTCGTCTGAGGAGCGCCCGTGGACCTGCGGTGCGTCGCCTGCGGGGAACGCTCGCCCCACGATCCCCTCCTCCTCTCCTGCCCGCGCTGCGGCGAGGCCCTCGAGGTCCTCCTCGCGCCCGAGGTCCTCGCGGGGAAGCCGGAGTTCGCGGGCCGCGGGGTCTGGCGGTACGGGCCGCTCCTTCCGGGGGGCCCGGCGGTGAGCCTCGGCGAGGGGGACACGGGCCTGCACCGGTGCGAGCGGCTCGGCCGCGATCTCGGAATCCCGCGCTTGTTCGTGAAGAACGAGGGGGAGAACCCGACCGGGTCGTTCAAGGACCGCGGAATGACGGTGGGGATCTCCCTCGCGATCGCCGCGGGCGTCCGCGCGGTCGCGTGCGCCTCGACCGGCAACACCTCCGCCTCGATGGCCGCCTACGCGGCGCGGGCGGGGCTCCCCGCGTTCGTCCTCGTCCCGGCCGGGAGGGTCGCCGCGGGCAAGCTCTCCCAGGCGGTCGCCCACGGAGCCGCGATCGCCGAGGTCGAGGGGAGCTTCGACGAGGCGATGGAGCTGGTCCTCGAGCTCGCGCGGACGCGGCGGGAGGTCTACCTCCTGAATTCCATCAACCCCTACCGGCTCGAGGGGCAGAAGACCCTGGCGTTCGAGGTCTGCGAGGCGCTGGGGGAGGCGCCGGACGCCGTCGTCCTCCCCATGGGGAACGCGGGGAACGTGAGCGCGGTCTGGAAGGGGTTCCAGGAGTTCCGGGCGCTGGGGCGGATCGGGAGGCTGCCGCGGATGATCGGGGTGCAGGCGGAGGGGGCCGCGCCCCTCGTCCGCGTCCTGCGGGACGGCGCCTCCGAGTGCCGCGTCGAGCGTCCGGAGACGGTCGCGACCGCGATCCGGATCGGCGCCCCGGTCAACTGGCGCAAGGCCGTCGCGGCGGTCCGCCTCTCGGGAGGCGAGGCGGGGACGGTGACCGACGCGGAGATCCTCGCGGCGCAGCGGGACCTCGCGCGGCTCGAGGGGCTGTTCGTGGAGCCGGCGGCCGCGTCCCCGATCGCGTACCTGCGCAAGCGGAGGATCCCGGAAGCGGCGACCGTCGTCTGCGTGGCGACCGGCCACGGCCTCAAGGACCCCGACGCCGTCGGGACGGCCCCCGTCCGGCGGAGGCGGGTGCCCGCGAATCTCGAGGCGCTCCGCGCGGCGTTTTCCGAGGTGTGGCCGGGATCCGGGGCGCACGGGCTCCCCATCGGATCCTGAGCCCGACTTCACAGGTCGCGCATCGACCGCGGGTAGACCTCGAACGCCCCCGCGCGGTCCACGGCGTCCGGTTCGCACTCCCGACCGCGGGAGTCGCACCATCCCGGAGATCGGGCTCGTACGGGAAGCGCCGTCCGATCGCGTGGGGGGCTCCTCACGCCGGGTTCACGCGGGCGGGTAGACCTCGGCCCGGAGCTCGTCCGGTCGTCGAAACGAGCCGAGGCGCGACTTCAGGCGCGCGCCGGCACGGGCCCGACCCCGTGCCGGCGCGATCCCTCGGAGGCGGGAAGCCGGACGGTGAAGGTCGAGCCCTCCCCCTCGCGGCTCTCGACCCCGAGGGACCCGCCGTGCGCCTCGACGATCCAGCGTGTGATCGCGAGCCCGAGCCCCGCGCCGCCCCGCTCGCGCGATCGCGCGGGGTCGACGCGGAAGAACCGCTCGAAGACATGCGGGAGGGCGTCTGCCGGGATGCCGACCCCGGTGTCGGCGACGCGGAGCTCGACCTCGCCGTTGCGCGGCGCCAGGGTGACGTCCACCCGGCCGCCGGGTCGGTTGTAGCGCACGGCGTTCGACACCAGGTTCGTCACGACCTCGGACAGGAGGGGGGCCTCGCCGTGCACGGTGGCCGGCGTCGCGGTGCACCGGAGCCCCACGCCGCGGGCGGCGGCATCGGCCCGGAGGAGGGCCGTCGTCTCCTCCACCAGGGGAGCGAGCTCGACCGGGGCGCGCGCGAGCGCGCCGTCGCCGGCGTCCGCCCGGGCCAACCTCAGGAGTCCCTCGAGGATGCCCGTCATGCGCTCGGCGGCCCGCAGGCAGGCCTCGAGCGTCCGGCGGTACTCCTCGGGAGTGCGGTCCCGGCGCAGGGCCGACTCGGCCTGGGCCCGGATGATCGAGACCGGCGTCCGCAGCTCGTGCGAGGCGTCGGCGGTGAACCGCGCTTGCCGCGCGAAGGCGGCCGCGAGCCGCTCGAGCGCGGCGTTGAAGGCGGAGGCGAGGCCGCGGAGTTCGGCGGGAGCCCCGGCGACGTCGAGGCGCGTCGAGAGGTCGCGCTCGGTGATCCGCCCGGCCGCCGCCGCCAGGTCCTCGACGGGGGCGAGACCGCGGCGGGCGATCCACCCTCCTACGAGGAGGGCCAGGGCGAGCACGCCGAGCCCCGCGCCGAGGACGCGCGCGCGCAGCGTCGCGAGCCGCGCGCGCTCGGGGGCGATCGAGCGCCCGACGAGCACCGTCGTCCCTTCCGGACCCGCGCGCTCGACCTCGCGGTATTCGCCGCGCTCCCGGACGCCGGTTCGGCCGGACGGCCGCTCCGGTGCGCCGGCTCCGCCCCGGCGCACCTCGCGGCCGCCGGCATCCCAGATCCCGAAGTGGGCGCCCTCCCCCGCTCCGCGCAGGAAATCGTCGCGCAGATCGAGTTCCCACCCCTCCCGCGGGTCCCACTCGAGCGCGGCGACGATGGCCTGCGCTCGGCCGTCGAGCTCGGCGTCCACCCCCGCCCGCACCGCCGCCGCGGCCTGCCAGAACAGGCCCCCCCCGAACGCGGCGAGCACCGCCGTCAGCAGCGCGCCGTACCATCCCAGGAGGGACCCGCGGATCGACCTACGCATCGACGATGTAGCCCGCGCCGCGGCGCGTGCGCACGAAGTCCCGGCCGAGCTTGCGCCGGATGTTCGAGACGTAGACGTCGACGACGTTCGAGAGCGTGTCCTCGCGCTCGTCGTAGACATGCCCGTAGATCATCGTGCGGGTGACGAGCTCCCCCCGGTGCCTGGCGAGGTACTCGACGATCGCGTACTCCTTCGGCGAGAGCGCGACCGGCCGCCCCCTCCGGGTCACGGCCCGCGCGACGGTGTCGACGCGAACCTCCCCGAAGGCGAGGGCCGGTTCCGGTCGATTCGCGGCCCGCCGGATGAGGGCGCGGAGGCGGGCGATCAGCTCGGCGAGCTCGAAGGGCTTGGTCAGATAGTCGTCCGCCCCCGCGTCGAGGAGGGCGACCTTGTCGTCGAGCGCGTCGCGGGCGGTCAGCACGAGCACCGGCGTCGGCTTCCGTTCCCGCAGGCGCGCGAGGAGGGTGCGGCCGTCGCAGCCCGGGAGCATCAGGTCGAGGCAGACGGCGTCGTAGTCCCAGCTCTCGAGGTCGAAGGCGGCCGTCTCCCCGTCCGTGGCCACGTCGCAAGCGAACCCCTCTTCCTCGAGCGCCTGCCGGAGCGCGCGCGAGAGATCGGGCTCGTCCTCCACCACCAGAATTCGCACGGGCCTGCGTCCAGGCCCGTCCGCCGGTCCGGGGGCGCCCGTCTCCGCCGGACCGAACGGACGGGGCTACGGGCGACTAGTCGCCGTCGTCGTCCCCGTCGTCATCGTCATCGTCGTCGTCGTCGTCGTCGTCGTCCCCCTGCTCCACCTCGCGGACCTGCCCGCCGGCCGTGACCTCGACCTCGTAGGTCTTGCCCTCGGCGGTCCCCATGAGGCAGTACAACGTCACGCCGTTCTCCACCTCGCGCTCGGCGGAGGTGAAGGCGATGCCGGCGACCGCCTTCTGCGCCGCCTGCAGCGCGGCGGCCGGAACCTGGTCGAGGGAGATGTCGACCTCCTCGTCCGCCTCCACCGTGGCCTTGCCCGCGCCCTTCGGGGCGCCGGGTCCGGCCTCCGAGCGGAACGACTGCGTGCATCCGATCCACGGCGCGCTGCCGAGCGCTAGGACGACGAGCCAAGTCGTGTGACGCATGGTGAATCGCTCCAGGGGCAAGGGGTTGCGCACGAGACTCTATCCGGTCCTGCTCGCGGGGCCAGCCCGCGCGCCGAAAAGTCTATCGCCCGCCACTTAAGGGAACGTGAACGCCCGGGTCGATCCTGAGGCCGGTCGGTCCCCGACCCGCCCCGGCTCATTCGACGAGCGTGAGGAGCCCCATCACCGCGATGCCCGAGGAGATCAGGCTCGCCTGGAGGAGGAGACCCCGGAGGCTTCGGTCGTGGTGGAGCTCGGGGATCAGGTCGGCGGCGGCGATGTAGACGAAGCCCCCGCCGGCGACGGGGACGAGGAGGGTCGTCACCGCCTCGCCTGCCACGGAACCGGCGAGCAGGGCGAGGACCGCCCCGAGAAGTCCCGCGCTGGCGGAGGCGAGGTTGAGCAGGACGGCCCTGCGCACGCTCAGTCCGCTGTGGACGAGGATGCCGAAGTCCCCGAGTTCCTGCGGGATCTCGTGGAAGAGCACGGCGAGCGTCGTCGACATGCCGAGCTCGGGGGACCCGAGGTAGCTCGCCGCGATCAGCAGCCCGTCGAGGAAGTTGTGGGCCGCGTCCCCGATGACGTTCATCGCCGCCAGCTCGGAGCGCGCCGCCGGCTCCGGATGTTCGTGACGGTGCAGCGGCCCGTGCCGGTGGCGGAGCAGCTTCTCGACCACGAAAAAGAGGAGCATCCCGGCGAGGATCAGGAGGGAGGGCCGCAGCGTCGCGCCGGGGCCCGCGCAGGCCTCCGGGATCAGGTGGAGGAAGGCGTCGCCGAGCAGCGTGCCGACGGCGAAGCTGACGAGGATGGCGGAGAGGAGCCGGACGCGGCCCTCCCCGAAGGACAGGGTGAGGACGCCGCCGAGGGAAGCGAGGCTCACGATGGCGACGCTGAGCAGGCTCGCGACCCACGCGTTCATTCCCATCGTTCGAAGGGGCGCCGGACCTCCCGGGCTGGATCCCGGGGCGGGGAGGATATACAAGTCGCCGCAGCGGGAGACCCCGGGCGAGACCTGAACGGGAGCCGAAGTCCTGAGCCTTCTCCTCGAGTGGGCCCGCCGCCGAGCGCAGGGCCGGGACGGGTCGCCCCTCCTCGAGGCGCTGCGAGGAGGCGAGACAATCGGGGCGATCGCCGCGCGCATCGGCCTCCCGGCCGCGACCGTGCAGGGGATCCGCGGCTTCTACGACCTCCTGCACGGGCCGGCCGGACCCCGGGTCTGCACGGGGACGGCGTGCCGGTTCGGCGGAGGCCCCCAACTCGACCCGGGGAGTCGGATCGGTTCGGTCCACTGCCTCGGCCGCTGCTACGACCCCCCGGCGCGGACCGACGGCGAGCCGACCCCGATCCCGCGCCGGTCGCTCGTCGACTCCCCGGTCGTCCTGCGCCACCTGGTCGAGGGCGCTTCGAGCGGCGGGCGCGAGGACTACGACCTCCCCGACGGAGAGACGATCCTGCGCGCCGTCGCCGACACGGGGCTGCGCGGGCGGGGCGG
>JAKEFM010000123.1 GCA_022616055.1 Planctomycetota bacterium | reverse complement strand
GGGCCTCACGGTGGACGCCACCGGCGAAGTCGAGATACCCGCGGTCTCGACGGCGGCGCTGAACTCGACCAACCTCGCCGGCCAGCCCGGGGGGGACTACGTCTTCAAGGTCGTGATCCAGGACGCACTGGGGCAGTACATCGAGCAGGACGTGATGCTCGACGTCGTCGCCACGCCGAACCAGGTGTGCGGCATCACGGTCTCGGAGACGAGCCCGTCCGTCGTTGTGGGCAACGCCCTCGACCTGATCATCGAAGTGAACGATCCCGATCCGCTGAACGCGCTCACGATCGTCACGATTCCGGCCGCGATCCCCAACGCCACGCTGACCCCGGTGGGGACGAATCCCGTGACGGCGATCTTCCATTTCGTGCCGGACGGCTCGCAGGGCGGCCAGACGATCGGCGTCAACTTCGTTGCGACGGACAACGGCTCGCCGCCGCTCAGTTGCGTCGTCAACGCTCAGATCACGGTGATCTCGAACCTGCCGCCGACCTGTGAAGGGGACTTCACAAACGCGGACTTGAGTTTCGACCATCCGTCGCCGGGTTCCTACGTGGTAACCGAGGAGGAGACGATCACCATTCCGTTCACCGGAACCGATCCGAACGGAGACAACCTCACGGCGTCGGTGACCGGCCTCCCGGGCGGCGCCTCGCTCGCGCCTTCGAGCGGCCCGGCGCCGCTCGTGGCGACCCTCTCCTGGACGCCGACCGCCGCGGACAAGGCGGGGGCGCCGTACACCGTCGTGGTGACCTTCGACGACGGGGCCGGCGGGAGCCACAGCTGTTCGTTCGTGATTGAGGACATCAACCTGAAGCCGGTGTGCAACTCGGGGGGGGACCTTGAGGGGTCGGTCACGTACGAGTGCACGAGCGCCTCGGGGGCGGTCGTGATGCTCAACGGGAGTGGGACGGACGCCGACGATGCGACCCTCCTCTATCACTCGGATGTCTCGGACTTGGCCGTCGTGCTCGACAACCCGAACATCGCGAACCCGACAGGGGTCTTCCCGCACGGCGTGACGATGGCGACGTTGACGGTGGCGGACGGGCGCGGGGGGGTGTCGATCTGTGACCTCCTCGTCGAGGTGGAGGACACGATCCCTCCGGAGGTCATGTGCACGACGAGCGTCGCTTCCCTCTGGCCGCCGAATCACACGATGCGGGAGGTCACGCTCGTGGTGACCGCGACGGATGCCTGCGAGGCTCCCGCGGAAGTGATCCCTCTCATCGTCACGGTCCGGTCGGACGAGGAGGACGACGAGACCGGCGTCGGCGACGGGCAGACGACGGGAGACGTGAACGGGCAGGACGGGTTCGCCGCGGCGGTCGACGTCTCGGCAGACTTCGTGCAGGGGATCCTGCCCGGAACGTACGTGGCTACGATCCTGCTCCGGGCCGAGCGCCAGGGCACGAGCGACGGGCGAAAGTACACGATCGACGTCGCGGCCCTCGACAGCGCGAGTAACATCGCGACGACGAGCTGCTGCGTGATCGTTCCTCACGACCGAAGAGGAAGCAACTAGCGCGAGCCGTCTGAACCCTCTCCCCCGCGGGGCCGCGGATCGGGCCCCGCGGGGGCGCTCCTTCCGGAGCGGGAGCTCCCCGGGATACGGCGTCCAGGGGACGCCGCCCTACGGCTCGTCGGAACTGGACCCCTCGTCGGGACCCTCGCTCCCGCCCGACTCGGCCCCGTCCCCCGCCGCCGTCCCCGCGATCGCCCCCGCCGGGACGACGTTGCGCGCGTTCTTGCACTTCGGGTAGGTCGAGCAGGAGACGAACTCCTTCCCCCACCGGTTCGTCCGGATCACCATCGGCGCCCCGCAGACCTCGCAGGCGACCCCGGCGTCCTTCGGCGGCTCGCGCAGCTCCTCGGGGAGGGGCTTGGCGTTCCGGCACTTCGGGAAGGCGGAGCAGGCGAGGAAGGGCCCGCGCCGGCTCGACTTGATCACCATCGGCGCGCCGCACTTCTCGCAGGAGATCCCCGTCTCCTTCGGCTTCACGGGATTCCCCTGATCGTCCGCCGAGACCGTCGAGCGGCACTTCGGGAAGGCGGAGCAGGCGAGGAAGCGGCCGCGGCGTCCGTTGCGAAGGAGCATCGCCGAGCCGCACTTCGGGCACTTGTGCTCGGTGACGACCGGGGGCTCCTTCACCGCGCCGTCGGTCCCGATCGACTTGCGGTTCTCGCACTCGGGGTAGCGGGAGCAGCCGAGGAACTTCCCCTTCTTGTGGTAGAGCGCGACCATCGGCGCCTGGCACTTCTCGCAGACCTGGTCGGTCACCTCCGGCGCCCGCTTGAAGTCCTTCATCCCCGCGGTCGCCTTCTTCAGCTCCTTCTCGAAGGTCTTGTAGAAGGCCCTCACGACGTCCTTCCACTTCGCCTTCTCCGCCTCGATCCGGTCGAGGTCTCCCTCGAGGTGGGAGGTGAAGTCCTCGTTGATCACGCGCCCGAAGTGCTCGACGAGCTCCTTCGTCACGACCTCCCCGAGCTCCGTCGCGAAGAACTTCCGCTCCTTCAGCTCGACGTAGCCCCGGTCCTGGATCGTCGAGATGATCGAGGCGTAGGTGCTCGGCCGCCCGATCCCCTTCTTCTCGAGGGCCTTCACCAGCGTCGCCTCGCTGTAGCGCGGCGGGGGCTGGGTCTCGTGGCGGCTCGCCTCGACCCGCTGCGGCGTCACGGACTGCCCCTCCTCGAGCGGCGGGAGGGCCTGCTCCTCCTCGAGCGCCCCGAGCACTCGCGTGTGCCCATCGAAGACGAGGTGGCGGCCCCGCGCGACGAACTCGCACCGCTCCGCCTCGAGCCTCGCCGTCGTCAGGTCGTAGCGCGCCGGGGTCATCTGGCTCGCCACGAACCGCTCCCAGATGAGGCGGTAGAGCTTTAGCTGGTCGGGGTCGAGATGGGTCGCGATCGCCTCGGGGGTGCGCCGCACCGAGGTCGGCCGGACCGCCTCGTGCGCCTCCTGCGCCCCTTTCCTCGCCTGGAAGCGGTTCGGCTGCTCGGGCACGTACTCCGGGCCGTAGTTCTCGAGGATCAGGGGGCGGACCTCCGAGATCGCGTCGTTCGAGACGCGATAGGAGTCGGTCCGCATGTAGGTGATCAGACCGACCGACCCCTCCTCCCCGATGTCGATCCCCTCGTAGAGCTGCTGGGCGATCCGCATCGTCTTCTTCGCGGAGAAGCGGAGCCGGATCGACCCCTGCTGCTGGAGAAGACTCGTCGTGAAGGGAGGCAGCGCGCGGATCGACTTGCGGTTCTTCTCGACGCTCTTGACGGAGAGCGCCTTCCCCGCGACCCGCGCGACGACCGCGTTCGCCTTCTCTTCGGAGTCGAGCTCCCCGGCGTGCTCCCCGTCGACCTTCGAGAGGGCGGCCTTCCACTCCTTGCCGTCGGCCTCGAGGAAGTGCGCGGCGACCTTCCAGTAGACCTGGGGCTTGAACGCCCGGATCTCGAGCTCCCGCTCGACGATCAGCCGGACCGCGACCGACTGCACCCGCCCCGCCGACAGCCCCTTCGCGATCTTCTTCCAGAGCAGCGGCGAGAGCTTGTAGCCGACGATCCGGTCGAGGATCCGCCTCGCCAGCTGCGCATCGACGAGGGCCTTGCGGATCTTCCCGGGCTCCTTGAACGCCTCCTTCACGGCCTTCGCCGTGATCTCGTTGAAGTGGACCCGGAAGGCCCGGGTCTTCGGCAGCTCGAGCGCCTCGACGAGGTGCCAGGCGATCGCCTCCCCCTCGCGGTCGGGGTCGGGGGCGAGGAAGACCTTCTCCGCCTTCTCCGCCGCCTTCTTGAGCTCCGCGAGCACCTTCTGGCGCCCCGGGATCGGCCCCCACTGCGCCTGGAAGCCCTTCTCGAGGTCGATCCCGAACTTCCCCTTCGGCAGGTCGCGGACGTGCCCGAAGGAGGCCTTCACGACGTAACCCGAGCCCAGGAACTTGGTAATCGTCCGCGCCTTCGCGGGCGACTCGACGATCACGAGGGACTTCGCCATCCGCTTTCTTCCCGCCGGCCGGTGCCGGAGGGCGGGAGTTCTGTAGGGGCCCCAGCGCCCCTGTCAAGGGCGAAGACCTTCGGCGGGGGGCGGGGCGGGACTGAAACCGGGCGCGCCGGAGGGGGGAATCCGCGCGAATTCCGCGGCGGCCCCGTCGGATCACCTCCCGCTCCGGATCGGGGGGGACCGGCGCGAACCCCCTCGAACGCGCCTCCGCCCGGCGCGTCGAGGCCGTCCCCCCGCCCGAGCTACAGGTTCGTGAAGGTCGTCGACTCGAGGTTCGTGAGTCTCGCGGGACCGACGACGAGCGCCTGCCAGTAGATCGTCCCGCCGACGAGCGCGGGGATAGCGGGCACGGGAAAGGTCGCGGCCGCTCGCCCTTGCCCGTCCAGGAGTCCGCCGAGGAGGAAGATCAGGACCGCCGGGTCGAGGCGCAGCGTGCCGAGGGGAGGGAGAGGGAGGTTGCCCGTGCCCGGCGACGCCCCGAGGAACCAGCTGCCGAACGGGGGGCCGTAGAGATCGAGCGCCAGGGGTTTCCCTACGCGGGGAACCGCGCCCCTCGTGAGCTGGCGCGAGAGGTTCGAGAGGACTCGGAGGTGAGGCACGCCCCCCCCGTCGAGGAACAGGACGTCGGAGTCCCCGTCGGAGTCGGCATCCCCCCAGGTCACCTCGCTGGACAGGCCTCCTCCGAGCGGGATCCCCGCGGAGGAATCGACGAAGGCCCCGCTCCCGTCGTTCACCAGGAGTCGGTCGGGTCCGAAGCCCCCCACGTAGGCGTCGAGGTCGCCGTCGCCCTCCGCGTCTCCGAGGGCGAGGGTGGACGTCGGGCCGGGCGCCTGGGCGAGCTGGGCGCTCGCATCCGAGAGGGTCCCCGTCCCGTCGTTCAGGTAGAGGAGGTCCGGGTCGAGCCCGGTCGGCCCCCCGATCCCGAGCAGAAGATCGACGTCGCCGTCGCCGTCCACGTCTCGCGCCCCGAGGTCGTTCGCGTACGGGGACCCCGCGGGCACCTGGGAGGTCGCGTCGGAGAAGAGACCGGCGCCGTCATTCTCGTAGAGCCGGCTCGCCTGGCCGTTGTTCGCGAGGAATGCGTCGAGGTCCCCGTCCCCGTCGAAGTCCGAGAGGGCGACGGCGTTGGTCATGTCGATGAACGCGGGGAGGTTGCCGGCCGCGGCCGTGAAGGAGGCCGATCCGTTGTTGAGGTAGAGCCGGTCCGGCAGGGGAGCGCACGACCCGACGAGGCCATTCCCTGACGTCCCGAACAGGGCGTCGAGATCCCCGTCTCCATCCACGTCCCCGAGGGCGACGTCTCCGGAGACGAAGGTCCCGGAGGGGAAGGTGCCGGAGAGGAAGGCGCCCGCCCCCGTGTTGAGGAGGAGGAGGGGCGAGTCCGCCGTGCAGGAGAATCCCCTGCCGATCAGGACGTCGAGGTCGGCGTCCCCGTCGAGGTCCCCGAGGGCGATCGCCGTGGAGAGAGCGAAGAAGGGGAGGCTCTCGACCGGGGTGTTCGCGAAGAGGCCCGTGCCGTCGTTCCGGTAGAGCCGGACGAAGTTCGGGACGAAGTAGTCGGAGTGGGTTGTCAACGCGTCGAGGTCCCCGTCCCCGTCGAGGTCCCCCACGCCCAGCCCCGTCCCTGGGACCGGGCTGGACGGGAAGGTGGAGTCGTCCGGAGCGGCTCCGCTGACGTCGGCGAAGCCGCCCGCGCCGTCGTTCAGGTAGAGGCGGGTCTGCCCGCCGATGCGGCCGGCGAGGACGTCCACGTCCCACACGACCATTCCGCCCCCGAAGCCGGAGGTGCCGGTGAAGTTGACGGCCGTAAGGAACGCGCTGCCTCCCATGTTGCGGTAGAGGACGCCATGGCCGTAGGTGCAGAGGCTCTCCGTGGAGCAGTCGCTCGCGCCGTGGACAAAGACGTCCAGGTCGCCGTCGGCGTCGGCGTCGGCGGCCGAGACCGTGGTCGTCACGCCTTCGGCCGGCCCGAGGGTGGTCGACACGAACGAGGCGGCGCCGTTGTTCCAGAAGATCGAGGTGGCCGACGAGTTGACCGGTACGGGGAAGCTGCAGGACACGTTGCCGAGGACCGCGTCCAGGTCGCCGTCCCCGTCCACGTCGCCCAGCGAGAGCGACCGCGTGTCGCCGCTGTTGGCGGGCGGTGGAAGGGGGGCGCTCGCGTTCGAGAAGGTTCCGATCCCGTTGTTCAGGAGGACACGATCCGGACTCACGGGGGAGGTGCACGGCCCGTTTCCAACGAGCGCATCGAGGTCTCCGTCGCCGTCGAGGTCTCCGAGCGCGACCGAGGCGCTGTCGTCCGTCGCGGGAGGGACGAGGGCCGAAGCGTCGGAGAAATTCGCCGCGCCGTTGTTCAAGAGGAGGGTCTCGGGACCGCCGTTCGCGACGAGTGCGTCGAGGTCCCCGTCCCCGTCCAGGTCCCCGACGGCGATCTGGCGCGGCAGGTAAGGGGGAGCGGCGACCTGTCCCGCGGGGAGCGTGAAGGTCCCCGTTCCTTGGTTGAGCCACAGGGGGATGGGCTGCGTCAGCGTGGTCGCGGTGGCCAGGACGTCGAGGTCCCCGTCCCCGTCGAGGTCGCCGAGGGCGCTGGGCGTTCCCGCGGTCGTCACCGTGGGAGGCTGGGTCGGGGCGTCGACGAAGGACCCCGTTCCGCCGTTGAGGAGGAGGCGGTTCGTGGGCCAGATCGATAGGAACGCGTCGAGGTCGCCGGCCGAGATCCCGGACAGGTCGCCGTGCCACGGGACCATCCGGTGGAGATCCGCGAACTGCGCGGTCTGTGCGGCCGCGCCCCCGGCCAGGAATGCAGCGAAGGCGACGCAAAGGCACGGTCGATCGCAGAGGGACATCGTGAGCCTCCCGCGAATTCCGGTCAGCGAATCGTACGCCCCGATCCGCGAACGGCAATCCGCCTCCCCCCGGACAGGGCTCGCAAATCACCGCGGAGCCGGAGGAGGGAGAGGGAGGCGAGTGAGGGCCCGCGCGGCCTCGTCCCACTCGAGGATCACGAGGTCCTCGGGGCGCTGTCCCTCCACCAGCGCGCGCTGCGCCTCGGCGAGCGCCTGCACCCGCGTGTCGTACAGGGCCGGCTTGTAGGGCATCTCGTCCTGGAGGTCCGTCAGGTAGCGCTGCACCTCCTCGAGCGGAATGCCGCGCTGCGTCGGGTAGGGCGGCAGCGGCCACCCCTTCTCGAGGGCGATCTCGAGGGACTGTCCCGGATCGATCCGGACGCCGCGGTGCCAGACGGGCCGGCCCACGACTCCGATCGCCACGGTCTGTCCGGCCGACCGAGTCGGAACATGCTCCCGGAGCCCCGCCGCGAAACGAGCGGAGACATCCCCCGCCTCGATCCAGGGGCCGAGATTGCGGCGCAGGGTGATCCCGAAGAGGACGACGAGGAAGGCCGGGCCGAGCCAAGAGAAGCCGCGGCCTCGACCCTCTCCTCCCGCGGCGACGGCGAGGGCGAGGGTGAAGCCCGCGGTCGGGAGGAGGAGGTAGTGGGCGACGAAGAGGCCCTTCCACATCTCCGGCCCCATCACCTCGCTCGTGAAGAACGGGGCGATCGGGACCATCGCCGCCGGGACGACGAGGAGGCCGAGGACCGCCGGGCGCCAGGACGGAAGCCGAGCGACGAGCCATCGGGCGACGACGACACCGGTGACGAGGCCGAGGGCGAGGCGGGAGTTGGCCGGGTTGGAGTGGGCCGTCTCCGAGACGGGACCGAGGATCCACCGAAGCGGCCCGATCGACAGGCTCCAGAGGAACTCGCCGGGGGAGGGGCGGAACGACGACTCGGAGCCGGGAACGGCGCCCACCACCAGGCGGATCGCCACGTAGGCGGCGGCGAGGGCGACGAGGAGCCCGCACGCTCGAAGGGCGCGCCTTCGTTGTTCGCCGGGGGAGGCGCAGAGGAAGGCGTGCGCGAAGCCGAGCGCGAGGACGGTCGCGCCGGTCTCCTTCGAGAGGAGGGCGCCGGTGAAGGCGAGGCCGACGGTAAGGATCCCCCCCTCCCCCTTCGCCCGCCGGTCGAGGGCGAGGAGCGTCGCGAGGAAGAAGAAGCAGACGAGGTTCTCGTGGGTCGCCGCGATCCAGACCCCGGCGGCGCAGGTGAGCGGATGGAGGGCGAAGAGGAGCGTCGCGAGGAGGCCGACCCCGGGCCGGCCGGTGAGGCGCCGGGCGAGGATGCCGAGGAGGAAGGCGCTCGCCGCGTGGAGGAGGAGCTTGAGGAGGTGCCAGCCCGTCGGGTGGAGGTCGAAGAGGTCGTACTCGGTGGCCCAGACGAGGTCGGCGAGGGGACGCCAGTGGAGCTGGCCCGGACCGAGCGCGAAGACGTGGTGGAGATTGCCGGCCCGGAACTGGGCGGCCTTCCCGAGGATGAACCAGTCGTCGGTGAGGAAGTGGCCGCGGGTCGTCCCCGCGAAGCCGCCGAGCACCGCGGCGAGGGCCGCCGTCGCGAGGAGGAGATTCGCGCGCCGAGACGCGCTATCCGCCATCCGGCGGGTCGCACAGCGCGGCGAGGTCGGCGATCGCGGCGCGCTCCTTCTCGGAGCCGAAAGACGGATCGCGCAATAGATCTGGGATGGTGATCCCCCGCTTCTTCGCCTCCTTGGAGAGCTCCGCCGCGCGCGCGTACCCGACGATCGGATTGAGGGCGGTGACGAGGGCCGAGGTGCGCTCGGCGTAGGCCCGCGCCTTCGCCTCGTTCGCGCGGATGCCCCGGACGCAGCGCTCGTCGAAGGCGCGGACGGCCCCCGTCAGGAGCTCGGTCGCGCGGAGGAGGCTCTGCGCGACGACGGGCGTCATGACGTTGAGGTCGAGCTGTCCCGCCTGGGCCGCCATCGCCACGGTCGTGTCCGCCCCGCACACCTCGAACGCCGCCATGTTCATCATCTCGGCGACGGAGGGGTTCACCTTGTCCGGCATGATCGAGGAGCCCGGCGCGATCGGCGGGAGGACGATCTCGGCGAGGCCCGTGGCGGGACCGGAGGAGAGGAGGCGCAGGTCGTTCGCGATGCGGACGAGCTCCAGGGAGAGGTTGCGCAGCGCCGCCGAGGCGCAGGCGAAGGGGAGGTGGCTCTGGAGCCCCTCGCGGAGGTCCTTCGCGGGGCGCAGGGAGAGGCACGTGATCGCCGAGAGATGGCGCAGCACCGCCGGGCGGTACCCCTTCGCCGCCGTGATGCCGGTGCCGGCGGCGGTCGCCCCGAGCGGGGAATCCTCCAGCTCGGTCGCCGCCTGCGCGAGGCCGCGGGCCCCCCGCACGACCGCCTCGGCGTAGGCCCCGAACTCCTGGCCGAGCCGGATCGGGACGGCGTCCTGGAGGTGGGTGCGCGCGGACTTGACGATCCCGTGGAAGTCCTTCGCCCGGTCGCGCAGCGAGGCGACGAGGCCCGCGATCGCCCGGTCGAGGTCGCGCAGCACCGCGAGGACCGCGACGCGGGTGGCAGCCGGGAAGGTGTCGTTCGTCGACTGGCCGCGGTTGACGTGGTCGTGGGGCTCGACCGTGTGGTACTCCCCCTTCTTCCCCCCGAGGAGCTCGATCGCTCGGTTCGCGAGGACCTCGTTCACGTTCATGTGGACGGAGGTGCCGGCCCCCTGGGAAAAGACGTCGACGGGGAAGGACTCCCGGAGGTTCCCCTCCATCACCTCGTCGGCCGCGCGCGAGATCGCCTCGGCGATCTTCTTCGGGATCGCGCCGCACTCCCCGTTCGCGAGGGCGGCCGCCTTCTTCACGGCGGCGTAGGCCCAGATGAGCCGCGGGTGGGCCCGCTCCCCGCTCACCTGGAAGGCGTCGACGATCCGGGCGGTCTGGATCCCGTAGTAGGCCTCCGCGGGGACGGCGTACTCCCCGAGGGCGTCCGTCTCGATTCGGGTCGCGGTCATGGCGTTCCGGGTTCCGCGGGGGGGGCGCCGGCGCCCGCCCCTAGACCTCCACCAGCACCCCGTCCCCCTCGACCTTCGTCTCGAAGCGGCGCAGCTTCTGGGGCATCCCCATCGCGTTCGCGCCCGTCGTCACGTCCCACTGCCAGCCGTGCCACGGGCAGGTGACGGTCGTCCCGTCGAGGGTCCCCTCGCCGAGGGGCCCGCCGCGGTGGGCGCAGGTGTTGTCGATCGCGTGGAAGGTCCCCTCGCAGTTGAAGAGGGCGATCGCCTGGCCGCCCGCCTGGACGGTCCGGCAGGAGCCGGGGGGGAGGTCGGAGACGCTGCAGACGCGGATGAAGGTGGGCACGGGTCGGTCTCGGGGCCTCGGGGCGACCTCACGCTAGGAAACGGGCGAGCGAATTCAAGGGCGCCGGGCCCGTTCGTTGCGCGGCAGGCGCTCGGGGAGATCGGCGACGGCGTGGAGGAAGGCGGCCATCGCGCCCGCCCCGAGGTTCAGCTCGCGCGGGTGGACGGCGTCGATCGTGTCCCGGGCCGAGTGGTGGAGGTCGAAGTACCGCTGGCGATCGGGGAGGAGCCCGGCGAGGGGGATCCCGTCCCGCTCGAGGACCGAGACGTCCGCGCCCCCGCCGCCCGGACGGATCTCCCCGGCGCCCGCCTCCTCGAGGAGGCGGCCGAGCGCCCGCAGGATCTCGAGCCCGCGGCCCGAGGCGTTCGTCGTGAAGCCCCTCGGGGTGAAGCCTCCCCGGTCCGACTCGAAGGCGAGGACGTGGTCGGGAAGCTCCTTCTCGTGCGCCGCGCGGTAGGCGCGCGCGCCGCGGAGGCCGTTCTCCTCGTTCGCGAAGAGGACGATGCGGATCGTGCGGCGGGGGCGGAGGTCGAGGGCGCGGAGGAGGCGGACGGCCTCGATCGACTGGCAGCAGCCCGCCCCGTCGTCGTGCGCCCCGTGTCCGACGTCCCAGGCGTCGAGGTGGCCCCCGGCGAGGACGATCTCCCCGGGCCTCTCGCGGCCGACGAGCTCCCCGAGGACGTTGTGGCCGATCCCCTCCCCCGCGTCGCGGCAGTCGAGGCGGAGACGCGCCCGGACCTCCTTCCCTTCCCGGAGGAGGGCCGCGAGCCGTTCCGCGCCTCGCGTGCTGACGGCGGCGGAGGGGACCTTCGCGACGGCCTCCTCGTAGTGCATCGCCCCGGTGTGGGGGAAGTCGTCGATGCCCGGGGTCACCGAGCGGACGAGCGCGGCGAGGCCGCCGGCCCTCGCCGCCTCGATCGCGCCGCGGCCGCGCTGGTCGACCGCGCCGCCGTAGGCCTCGAACGAGTCGGGGAGGGAGGGGTCCATCGGCCGGTTGAAGAGGACGATCCGCCCTTTCGCCGCTTCGCCGAGGGAGCGCAGCTCCTCGAAGCTCTTCACCTCGAGGATCGCGGCCTCGATCCCCTCGGGCGGGGTCCCGACGCTTCCCCCGAGGGCGAGGATCGGGAGCGACTCCCCGACCGCCCCGGGGGGCGCGAGGATCCGCAGCTCGGCGACCGCGCCGCGCTCCCACCGGGGGACGGTCACCGGCTCCAGACGGACGTTCTCGAGCCCGTCGCGCTTCATCGCCTCCTTCGCCCACTCGACGGCCGCGGCGGCGCCGGGAGAGCCCGACAGGCGCAGCGGGGCGACGGAGCAGAGCCGCTCGAGCTTCGAGTAGGCCTCGCCGCGGGCGAGGGACTCGCGCACGACCTTCCGAAAGGTCTCCCGGTAGGCCTCGACGTCGGGAGCGGCCTCCTGCGACGCGACCTGGAGGAGGAGGAAGAGGCTTCTGGGCAGGACGGCCGGCATCGGGGGGCGGGTCGACGCGGGGGCGGCCTACACCCTCGCTTCGGGAAACCTGGAGACGACGGCCTTCGCGAAGGTCCGGAAGTCCTCCAGTCTTCCGAGGGCGGCGTGGACCCGCGCCGGATCGACGAGGAGGTAGTCGTGGACAAGCACGTTCCGGAGCCCGGCGATCTTGCGGAACTCCGCGAGGAACTCCTCGTCGAGACCGAGCTTCCGTCCGGCGAGCGCGATCGCTTCCTCGTACGACCCCGGGTCGCCCCAGCCGAGTCCGGAGACGAGGTGGGAGGAGACGTCGAGGCACGACTGGATGGCGACCTGGAGGTTGCGTTCGGCGCGGTCCCGGAGCGCCTCGTCGGCGACGAACCGAGGAAGGGGGGTCGTGGCGATCGAGCGCAGGACCTGGAGGCAGCGGTCGAGTCGCCGCAGGCGGGAGCGGAGCGCCTCGGGGTCAACGACCAAACGAGCCCTCCTCGAGCCGGCGCTCGAGCCCGCGCGCGAGGGTGCGACGGAAGGGCTCCATGTCGAACCAGCGGCTCCGCGCATCGGCCTCGAATCGCACCCGCGCCAGTTCGTCGCGGCAGAAGAGGAGCCGCCCGCGGCGGAGGATCGGGAAGCGCAGGCCGATCGGGGCGTCGTTCAGGACGACGACGTCGAGCGCGTCCGTGCGGAGGCGCTGGGCGAGGTCGGCCCGGAGGGAGAGCCGCCGCTCGAAGAGGTCGGTCCCGGGAGCCGCGTCGAGGAGGAGGGCGACGTCGAGGTCCGAGATGCGAGTGCCCGCGCCCTCGGCCCGACTGCCGAACAGCCAGGCCGCGAGGACGTCGGGAGTCTCCCGCGCGTACTGCGCCACACCCCGCTCGGTCAGGAGGGGGTCGCGATCCCCGTCCGGAGGCATGGGAGTCATTGTAGGAGGGGCGATCCGCCGAGGGATGCAGGCGGAGGCTCGCTACTCTTCCGGGCGTCGATGTCCCGGGCCCCCGCCGCTCCGGTCTTCGCCCGACTCGACGCGACGGGGTCCGACCCGCGCGTCGACGGGGTGGCCCGGTTCCGGGCGTGGCGCCCGGGACCGGACGGGGGGGGGGGAGAGGTTCGAGGAGCTCGCCGATCCGTTCCCGCGAGGCCCGAGCGAGGCCGCGAGCGCCCGATTGCAGCGCCGCCACGGGATCGCGGTGAGCGACCTGCGCGGAAAGCCGCCGTCGGAGGAGATGGCCCGCCGGTTCGCCGGCTTCGTGGGCGGGGGCCCGGTCGTCTGCCTCGAGCGGGCCCGGTTCGTCCCGTGGTTCGAGCGTCTCCTCGGGGCGTCGATGGATCGCGTCGCCGTGGTCGGCCTCGTCGATCTCGCCCGGCTCCTCCTCCCCGGCCGCGCGGCGGCGGACCCGCAGAGGCTCGTCGCCGCGCTCTCCGGCGGGCGGAGGTTCGGGCCGGGAGGTCCCGGGCCCGACGAACTCGTGGCCCTACTCGGCGACCTCCTCCTCGAGGCGACCCGGCTTCCGGCGCCGGCGTTCCGGCTCGCGGCGAGCCTCCTCGTGGAGGCGGCGGAACGCTACGCCGGGAGGGACCCGGCGGCCGCGGGGTTCCTCCGCGCCTCCCTCGAGCTGCTCGACCGGCCCTCGTCGTGGCGCGGATCGAAGGGGAAGGCTGGAGAAGCGCTCCCGGAAGGGGCCATCTCGGCCGCGGCACGGCCGCTGGGCGCTGCGGTCCGGGAGGCCTCCGCCGCGGAGCCGCGCATGGCGGAGGTCTGGGATCGACTTCCGGAGGAACCCCTCCCGAACGAGGCGAAGGAGCCGGTCCCCTTCGACGACGCGGAGCGGGAGGCGGTCGACCTCGCGTTCGCCGAGGTCCTCCCGCGGATGTTCATGGAGGAGGCGGGAGGGGAGGACCCCGGGCTCTTCCACCGCAAGGGGCAGCACGACCTGGCGCGGCGGGTCGTCGAGCACCTCGAGGGAGGGGACTTCCTGATCGTCGACGCGCCGACCGGGACGGGGAAGACGCTCTCGTACCTGGTCCCGGCGCTCCTTTGGGCCCGCCGGGCCGGCGTGCGGGTCGCGGTGTCGACCTTCACGCGGGCGCTCCAGGAGCAGGCCTTCGAGCGGGAGATCCCGCGGGCCCTCCAGGCGCTCGCGCGCGCGGGCGTCGAGGGGGACTTCCGGGTCGCCCTCCTCAAGGGACGCGCGAACTACGCCTGCGGGAGGAAGCTGCGCGCGCTCGCTCCGGAGCGGGAGGAGGACCCCGACGAGTGGCTCGCGTGGGGGATCCTCTGCCTCTTCCACCTCTGCGATCCGACCGCGGACCTCGACCGGCTGCCGGGCCTCGCCCCGATCCCGACCGCGGGGGACTCGGCGGGGCTCGCCCTGCGGCGGATGCGAGACGAGGTTCGCGCCGAGAGCGGCTGCTGCACGCGGAAGGAAGAGCGGCGGCGGTGCGCGGCGGAGGTCGCCCGCCGGGCGGCGGAGCGGGCGCACCTCGTCGTGACGAACCACGCCTTCCTCCTCGCGGCGCCCGACTTCTTCCGCCACGCCGTCTTCGACGAGAGCGAGCACCTCCACGACCAGGCGCGGTCGGCCGACGAGGTCGAGGTGCGGGTCGGCTCGCTCGAGCGGCTCCTGCGCGAGGTCCACGCGCCCGGCTCTCCCCGGGCGCGCGCGATCCTCCGGGAGGTCGGGCGGGGTACCCGGCGCTTCGGGGGGCGGAGGCTGGGAAGCGAGCAGGGGAGGGAGGAGAGGACCCTCGGCGCCCTCCTGGAGGAGGCGGAGCGGGGGTGGGAGGAGGCCCACGCCGCGCTCGAGGAGTTCGACCGGGAGGTCGAGCGGTTCGCCCGCTGGCGCGACCGGGAGGGAGCCCTCCGGGAGGAGCGCGAGACCCATGCGCTCCTGCGGGAGTTCGTCTCGCGCGAGGAAGGGCGCCCCTTCGTCGAGGGTCGGATGCGCCTCGCCCGGGCGCTCTCGGCGCTCGAGGCGGCGCTCGGCGGCCTGTCGGAGGAGCTGGAGATCGCCCCCGTCCGCGGGTCGTCCCGCCTGCGGCTGCGGATCGGGCGGACCCGGGCGGGCCTCGCGGCGCTGGCGGCGGCGCTCGAGGCGTTCCTCCCCGTCGTCGAGGGGGAGCCGCGCTTCGACGCGGGCCGCTTCTACGACGTCGAGGAGGACCCCTTCCGGAGGGAGGGGTACCAGTGCGTCTCGCGCGTCCTCCTCCCGAACGAGTTCCTCGGGACGAAGTTCCTGCCGCCGTTCCGCTCGGCGGCCTTCGTCTCGGCGGCGAACCGGTTCGGGGACTCCTTCGAGGCGGCCGAGGGATACCTCGGCCTCGACCTCCTGCGGGGCGCCCCCCGTCCCGACACGGGGGAGCGGGGGCGGGCGGTCGAGTCCTTCGGAGCGCCCGGCACGTTCGACTACTCCCGGGTGCTCCTCGCCGTTCCGTCGGACGCTCCCCCCTTCCGGAACGAGGCGGGGGCGCGCGCCCGGTTCCTCTCCTTCGTCGCGGACTTCGTCCGCTACCTCGGCCTGCGGACGGGGGGGAGGCTCCTCGTCCTCTTCACCGCGAACGACGACCTGCGGCGGATCGCCGCCGCCGCCGGCCCCGACTTCGCCGCGGCCGGGATCCCCTTCCTCTGGCAGGGGATGGAGGGGGAAGGGAAGGAGGGCCTCGCCGAGCGCTTCCGGGAGAGCGACGACGCCGTCCTCATGGGGCTCGACACCTTCTGGTTCGGGGTCGACTTCCCCGGCGCCGCCGTCGAGTACCTGGTGATCGTGAAGCTCCCCTACGGCCGGCTCGATCGCTACTTCTGGGCGCAGCAGGCTTCCCTCGGCGAGGCGGAGCACCGCCGCCGGATCTACCTGCCGCGCGCGCTCGGGATGTTCCGGCAGGGATTCGGCCGGCTGATGCGGAGGCGGGAGGACCGGGGCGCGGTCTTCGTCCTCGACCGGCGCCTCCTCGAAGGGAGGGGACGCGCCTTCCTCCGCGAGCTGCCCGGCCTCGGCCCCGACGCGGTCGAGCCGGGGCCCCGGGTCGTGGCGAGCGGGGCGGAGAGCTGCGCCCGGGAGGCGTTCGCCCACATGGGCCTGCTCGCGGATCTCGAGAGGCGCGGTCTCCCCCTCCGATTCCCTCCCCGGGCGGACGAGGTCGGGCCGCCACCCCCTCGCGTATCCTCCCGGGACCCGTGACCGAGGAGCGCCACCCCTTCTTCACCGACTCCTTCGTCCTCGAGTCGGTGAAGCGCGAGGACTTCGCGTGGATCCTCCTCGAGGTCTTCCGCCGGGAGGAGCTCGAGGAGATCGCGAAGAAGACCGGGGTGCGCCCGTACGGGGGGATCCAGTTCCACAAGATGTCCGACTGGGAGCTGGCGGACTACGTGTCGGACCTCGCCTACGACGACGCGAAGCTCCTGAAGGGGCTCGCCCGGCGCGTCCGCGAGCGGCTCCCCGATCCCCTCCTCGGAGGGCGCCGGCTGTCGGGACCCCAGATCGACCTCCTGATCGAGCTCCTCCGGCACCTCCCCTACGAGACGACCCTTCCCCTCGTCGTGCGGCTCCTCGGGGACGAGGACCCGAAGGTGCGCGCCCGGACGGTCGACCTGATCCAGGGCTCCTGCGACCTCGAGGAGGAGGCGGCGAAGGCGCGCGCGACCGAGGAGAAGGCGGCGGTGCCGGAGCCCGCCGCGGCCCCCGACCCGGTCGCCGAGGCGAAGGCGCTCGCGCAGGCCGAGAGGGAGCGGGCCGAGGCGCTCGCGCGGGAGCGGCAGCTGCACCTCGAGGAGGCGGAGCGCTCCCGCCGCGCCCTCGACGAGGCGCGGCGCAGGCTCGGCGAGGCGAACGAGCGGATCCGGGCCCTCGAGGAGGACGTGCGCCGCGAGTCGGACGCGCGGCGGGAGGCCGACCGGCGCGCGGCCGAGCACAAGCGGGTTAAGGAGGAGGCGCTCGCCCCCTCCGAGCGGGAGGCGGCGCTCCGGACGGACCTCGACGCGGCGCGGCGCCAGGGGGAGGTCCTCGGCGAGAAGCTCGAGTGGCTCGAGGAGCAGCTCGCCCTCGCCCAGCAGGAGGAGGAGGAGGCCCCGTCGAAGCCCGCCGAGACGGCGGAGGAGGAGGCCCTCGCGGGTCGGGTCGCCGCGTTCGCCGCGCGGCGGGGCCGGCGCCCCTCGGTCCTCGTCATCGGGGGGGCGCGCAAGCAGTACTCCCACAAGCCGAAGTTCGATGCCCTGAAGGCCCGCGTCGGGATCGAGGGGGAATGGGAATGGGCCGACTACGACGGCTGGCATCGCCGGATGCAGCGCCTTCGACACGAGATGGACCGGCGCCACGACGGGCTCGTCATCCTCCATTGGAATCGGACGACCTTCACGGAGAAGGCGCGCGAGGCCGCCGAGCGCGCCGACCGGCTGCACCGCACGGTCCAGTACCGGGGCTTCCTCTCCCTCCGCAGGGGCCTCCTCGACCTCCTCAAGCAGATCCTCGACCGGGAGGAGGCGCGCGGCTGAGGGCCCCTTGATTGCGGGGCGGGAATCCGATACGACATCCCGGGCCACGGGTCGCCGCTGCGCGGTGTAAAGGCCAAGTCCTCCTCCTCCCATCCCCTGCATCGATTTGGCCTTCCCCTGGCATTCTTCCATGCGCGCTCGCCTGTCCGTCCCCCTATCAGGCCGGGCGGAGCCGCGGTGCGACCGTCGAAGGAAACCGACATGAGCCAGACCACGAGCGGAGCGATGTCCTTCATCGTCGAGTACCTCCGCAAGGAGAGCGCGGCCCCATACAAGACCGTCCAGGAGGCGGCCAAGGAGAGCGGGCACACGATCTACCCGGTCATGTATGGGCGCGCGAAGGCGATCCTCGGCCTGATACCGGTGAAGAAGCGCGGCGTCGCCAGTCCCGAGGCGGCGCCTCGCGGCCGGAAGGGGGGTCGGACCGTCCTCAAAGTGGAGTCGCTCGACGAGCTCAAGGGGTTCCTCGACAGCTACAAGAAGCTCCAGGCCGAGCGGGACGGATACCGCGAAGCGCTCGAGTCGATCGCGACCGCGGCTCGGCGCGCGCTCGAGTAGGCCCGCCGGCGGGGCGCGGAGATGACCCGCCCGCCCGGGCCCCCCGCGGGCGGCGGCCGGCCGCTCCGCCTCCTCCTCGTCGCGGGCGCCGCGCTCTTCCCCCTCCTCGCGGGGGAAGGGACCTGCCGGCTTCTCGGCCTCGGCGCGCCCGCGCCCCTGTACGGGCCCGCGAGGGGGGAGGACGGGTCGCGCGTGCGGCGGGTGGCCGTGGTCGAGGGGATCCCCCTCGCCGTCACGCCGGAGTTCCCCGAGGCGAAGCCCGCCGGGCACGCGCGGCTCGTCTACGTCGGGGAGTCGACCGTCGCGGGGATCCCGTTCCCCCCCTCCGTCGCGTTTCCCGCCCGCATCGAGACGGCGCTGCGCCGCGCGGGCCTCGCGGCGGAGACCCTCAACGCAGCGGCCCCCGGACTCGGCGTGGCGGGCTCCCGGAAGCGGACGGAGGAGATCCTCGGGTACGCCGCCGACCTCCTCGTCCTCTACGCGGGGAGCAACGAGTTCCTCCCCTGGAACAGCTTCCCGGACCGCGAGCGGAGGAGGCATCCCGCCCGCACGCGCCTGCGGGACCTCCTGGGGCGCCTGCGCCTCTTCCAGCTCCTCGCCCCCGACAAGCCGATCCTCGGCGCCGAGCGGGGCTACCCGTACGAGGCCTCGGAGGAGGACCGGCGGGAGGCGCGCGCCCGCTGTCGCGAGGAGTTCCCCCGGCTGTTCGAGGCCTGCCGGCGGGCCGGCGTCCCGCTCCTCGCCGTCCTGCCGGGGGCGAACCTGCGCGACGCGGTGCCGAAGGCCCGACGGGACTACCCCGATCCCGACGGCCGGATCGCGCGCGCGCAGGTCGAGGTCCTCGCCCGGGCGGGGGCGGGCGATCCCCGGGGGGCGCTCGCCCTCGTCGAGGCCTCGATCCACGAGGCGCCCGACCATCCCGTGCTCCACTTCGGGCGCGGGAGGCTCCTCCTCGAGGGAGGGCGGGGAGAGGAGGCGCGGCTCGCCTTCGAGCGCGCGCGGGACCTCGACGCGCTGCCGGCGCGGATGACGGGGGACATCCGGGCGATCCTCGAGGAGGCCTGCGCCCGCGCCTCCGTCCCGTGGCTCGACGCGCAGACCGTCCTGGAGGAGGCCGACCCTACCGGGATCGCCGGGGACGACGTCTTCGTCGACCACGTCCACCCGACCGCGGCCGGACACATCCTCCTCGCCCGGGCGATCCTCCGGGCGATCGCCTCCCGGCCCGGGCTGGCCGAGCGCCTCCCGAGCCGGGCGGTCCAGGAGGCGGCGGACCGGGTCGAGGGCGCGAGGCTCACCCCCGAGGAAGAAGCGAGCGCGCGCCGGACGGAGGCCCTCTACCTCTTTCCGAGGGCCTACGCCTCCGGCTCGGCCTCGGGGCTCGGCGCGCGGGTCCGAGGCCTGCTCGAGGAGGCCGCGGATCCGCGCTCCCGCGCCGACGGCGTCGCGGCCCTCCTCCTCGGCCTCCTCGAGATCCGGAGCGGGGATGCGGCCGGAGGCCGCCAGCGTCTGCGCGGAGCGCTCGATCGGGGGGCGCTCGCCGAGGTCGAGCCCGCGCTCCTGAACGCGATCGGGGAGACGCCCGATTCGATCCGGGCCCTCGCCCGGGGGTGAACGGCCGGCCGTGGGGGAGGCTCCCCGCTTCGTCGTCGACGAGAACCTCGGGCGGCTCGCCCGGTGGCTGCGGGTCGCCGGGTTCGACGCGCTCCACCGCAACCCGGCCGACGACGCCTGGCTCCTCCGCACGGCGAGGGCGGAGGGGCGGCTCCTCCTCACCCGGGACCGCAAGCTCCTCGATCCGCGTCGACTCGCCCCGCCCCTCCGCGCGGAGGCGGGGTCCGCCCGGATCCGGCTCGTCGAAGGGTTCGACACGCGCGAGCAGCTCCTCGAGGTCTGCCGCGCCCTGGGGCTCGATCCCCTCGAGCGGGCCTTCCGCCGCTGCCCCCTCTGCAACGATCCCCTCGAGGCGATCGATCGGGAGCGGGCCCGGGGGACCGTTCCCGAGAGGTCCCTGGCCCTGTACGCCGAGTTCTTCCGGTGCCCGGCCTGCCGGAAGGTGTACTGGGAAGGGGACCACGTGGCCCGGAGCCGGAGGCTCCTCGAGGGGGTCCGGCGGAGGGTCGGGGGCGGGGTCGGAGACAGGTCGGGGAGCCCGTGCGCCCCCCGCCGAAGTCAAGGCCTTCCCCCTGCCGGGGACGCGCTGCATCCGGGCCGGGGAGGGGGTGCGACCGGGGCTCCGGACCCCGGATAATCCCCCTCGGCGGCCCGCGGGCGCGGGCGCACGAGAGCGCCCCTCGCCGCCGTCATCCCCGATGGCTCACTCCCCCATCCCCGGAGCCGCCTCGCCCGAGGCCCGCACGCCGACCCTCCTCATCGAGAAGGAGATGAAGGAGGCGTACCTCAACTATGCGATGTCGGTCATCTACGCACGGGCCCTCCCGGACGTGCGTGACGGCCTGAAGCCCTCGCAGCGGCGGATCCTCGTCGCGATGAACGACCTCGGGCTCACCCCGCGCTCGAAGTACAGGAAGTGCGCGAAGATCGCCGGGGACACCTCGGGGAACTACCACCCGCACGGCGAGGGGGTGATCTACCCGACCCTCGTCCGACTCGCCCAGGACTTCACCCTGCGCTACCCCCTGATCCAGGGGCAGGGGAACTACGGCTCGATCGACGGCGACCCCCCCGCGGCGATGCGCTACACGGAGGCGCGCCTGGCCGGGTCCGCGATGGAGATGCTCGCGGACCTCGAGCTCGAGACGGTCGACTTCCGGCCGAACTACGACGAGACGCGCCAGGAGCCCGTCGTCCTCCCGGGCCGGTTCCCGAACCTCCTCTGCAACGGCTCGGACGGGATCGCCGTCGGGATGGCGACCTCCCTCCCCCCCCACAACCTGAACGAAGTCGTCGACGCCCTCGTCGCGCTCCTCGACGACCCGGAGGTGTCCGTCGAGGAGATCCTCAAGATCGTCCCGGGCCCCGACTTCCCGACGGGCGGGATCATCTGCGGGCGCGAGGGGATCGATCAGGCCTACCGCACGGGCCGGGGGCTCCTCACCCTCCGCGGCCGCGTCGAGGTCGAGTCGAAGAAGGACCGCGACGTCCTCGTCGTCACGGAGATCCCCTACCAGCAGAGAAAGTCCGCGATCATCGAGCGGATCGCCGAGCTCGTGAAGGAGGACCGCATCGGCGGGATCTCCGACATCCGCGACGAGTCGGACCGGGACGGGATCCGGATCGTCATCGAGCTGAAGAAGGGGGAGGAGACGCAGGTCGTCCTCAACCAGCTCTACGAGTACACCCCCCTCCAGACGACGATCTCCGTCATCAACCTCGCCCTCCACGGGGGCCGCCCGCGCACCCTCACCCTCAAGCAGCTCCTCGAGTGCCACCGGGACCACCGGTTCGAGACGATTCGCCGGAGGACGGCCTTCCTCCTCCGGAAGGCCGAGGAGCGCCTCCACATCGCCCAGGGGCTCGCGATCGCCGTCGATCACATCGACGAGGTCGTCTCGATCATCCGCAAGTCCGCGAACACCCCCGAGGCGAAGCGAAACCTGCAGGCCCGCTTCTCCCTCTCGGAGATCCAGTCCCAGGCGATCGTCGACATGCGCCTCGGGCGACTGACGGGCCTCGAGCGGACGAAGCTCGAGGAGGAGATCGCCTCCCTGCGCAAGGAGATCGCGGAGTACCAGGCGATCCTCGGGGACCACGCGAAGGTCTTCGCCCTGATCCGCGCCGAGATCCTCGACCTCAGGGAGAAGTACGGGGACAAGCGACGCACGGAGATCGCCGGGGCGGTCGAGCGGTTCGTCGCCGAGGACCTGATCCCGGAGGAGTCGATGGTCGTCACGGTCACCCGCGACGGCTACATCAAGCGGACCGCCCTGACCGCCTTGCGCGCCCAGGGACGCGGCGGCAAGGGGGTCATCGGCTCGGAGACGAAGGAGGGGGACATCCTCTCCCAGCTCTTCGTCGCCTCGACGCACGACTACCTCCTCCTCTTCTCCGACGACGGAAAGGTGCGCTGGCTCAAGGTCCACGCCCTCCCCGAGCTCGGCCGCGCCGCGAAGGGGAGGGCGATCGGCAACCTCCTCGCCCTCCGCGACGGGGTGAAGATCACCTCGATCCTCCCGGTCGACGCCTTCGACGGGCGCCACATCCTCTTCTCGACGCGCCTCGGCGTCGTGAAGAAGACCCCCCTCGCGGCCTACTCCCGCCCCAAGCGCGGCGGGATCATCGCGATCCGGATCGACGAGGGGGATCGCCTCGTCGGCGTCGGCCTCACGAGCGGGGCGGAGGACGTGATCCTCGCGACGCACGACGGCTACGCGATCCGCTTCCCCGAGGGGAACGCCCGCCCGATGGGCCGGTCCACGCGCGGGGTCCGCGGCATCACCCTGCGGAAGGACGACTTCGTCGTCGACATGGTGATCGCGAAGCCGGGCGTCACCCTCCTCACCGCCTGCGAGAAGGGGCGGGGCAAGCGCACCGCCCTCGACGAGTACCGCCGCACGCGCCGCGGCGGGAAGGGGATCATCAACATCCGGACGACGGAGAAGAACGGGAAGGTCGTGAACCTCCTCGCCGTCTCCGACGAGGACCAGCTCCTCCTCGTCTCCGAGAAGGGACAGATCGTCCGCATCCGGACGAAGGACATCTCCGTCATCGGGCGGGCCACCCAGGGGGTGAAGCTCATCGACCTCGCCGAGGGGGACCGCCTCGTCGCCGCGGAGCAGGTCGTCCGCGAGGAGGCGCAGGAGGCCGCCGCCGAGGCGGCCGCGGCCGCCCGCGCGGGCCGGCCGAAGACCCCCGCCCCTCCCGCGCCCGTGGCGAAGGACCACGAGAAAACCGACAAGGAGGAGGAGGAGCCGGAGGAGGAGGCTCCCGAGGACGAGGAGGAGCCCGAGGAGGAGGAGGACGGGGAGAAGCCCTCGGCGTGAGCCGGGGCGCCCTCCTCCTTCACGCCTCCCTCACCCTCGCCCCCGCCCTCGGCGCCTGCCGGTCGATTCCGATCACACCGGCCGCGATCGAGGCGTGCGCCGCCGCCCCGGAAGCGAAGGAGAGCGCCCTGCGACGCTGGCGCGAGGCGGTCGATCGGGCGAACGCGTTCCTCGCCTCCCCGTTCCGCCGCACGCTCCCCGAGGCCCGCTACGACCTCGGCCCGGGCGGGATGCGCTTCGTGGCCGGCGACCGCATCTGGCCGATCGAGGTCCGCAGCACGACCTGGGGGGACCTCGTCCTGTGGGCCGGCTTCCAGGCGCAGGAGCGCGAGTACGGCTTCTGCGTGGGGGATTGCCCCCCCGAGAAGGAGCCGCTCCTCGACCACTCCTTCTTCCGGACCGCGGACGGCGGCCTGCTCGAGCCCGACGCGATCGCCGACCTGATCCTCCACGAGACGGCGCACGTCGTCGCCCGCGAGGGGACCGTGGGATTCTGGAACAGCCTCGCCTTCTACGCCGAGGCGGTCTTCCTCTTCCGGAGCACGACGCACTCGGACGAGGACATCCCCCACGCCGTGAGCGAGGAGTTCGCCTACTTCCGGACGGGGTCGGGCGGCCCGCCGGGGCGGAGGGGCGCGGCGCTCTCGATGCTGGAGGGCCACCTCGGCAAGGGAGGCCCCCACTGCCGTCACGGGCCGATCGAGGGGGCGGCCGACCCGGATCAGTCTCCGGCCCGTTCGAGGAGCAGCCGGTCGAGGCCGATCATCCAGTCGCCTCGGGCCCTCTCGTTGCGGCCGACGACCTCGAACGCGAACCGCCGCGTGCCCGCTTCCAGCCGGCGCTCGCCGAAGGAGGCCTCGGCGAGCTCGACCCTCGGCGCGTAGCCGTCCCACGGCTCGCCGGCCGCCTCGCCGTCGACGAGGAGGCGGAAGATCGAGTAGTCGGGCGCGCGCGTGAAGCGGCCCCCGATCCGGTAGCGGCCCGCGCTCGGGACCGGGACCCCGATGGTGAAGGAGGAGCCCACCCGGGCGTTGCGGAACCAGACCTGCGAGGTCCCCTTCCGGCGGGGATCCCAGGAGATCCCCTGCTCGACGGCGAGGCCCTCCTTCACGGACCCGGGCGGGAGCGGGAGGTGGCTCTCCACCTCGAGGAGGTCCTGGAACCGGATCCCGCGGAGGCCGAAGTCGCCCGACCGCCCGGAGCCGGTCGCGGGCGGCCGTCCTTCGAAGGAAAGACGGACGGGGCCAGGGGAGAGGGAGACGGGCTCCGAGATCCGGAGGGCCGGCCCCGCCCCGGCCTCGAGGAATGCGAGCGGCCGGTCGTCGAGCCGAAGCTCGACGTCGGCCGAGAGGCCGAGCCGGTAGGCGACCCAGAGGCGGTAGATCCCCGCCTCGCGGATTTCGCACCGGAGCGAGCCGATCTCCCCGCGCTCGGGGGTCTCGAAGTCGAGGAAGGGGCGCAGCACGGAGCCGTCCCGATGGGGCGCGACGGCGCCCCTCCCCGAGGCGAGCCGCTCGCGGAGGGCCGAGGCGTCGAGGGCTCCCGCGGGAAGCGGCGCCGTCACGAGCGGCCGCGGGTCCTCCTCGAGGGAGACGGCGGGCGCGCCCTCCGCCCGGTCGAGGTAGGCGTAGGCGACCGCCGCGTAGCCCGCGCCGGGGTAGTCGTTGCGCCCGCCATGCTCGATCGTCATCCGGAAGGAGCGGTCGAAGGGGATCGCATCCGAGATGTGGAAGCGGTGGACGGCGATCTCGCCTCGCAGGTCCTCCTTCACGGTGCACCCGTGGAAGGGCTGCTGGACGGGGCCCCGGGTGAAGTACCAGCCGCAATTGAAGTAGTCCTCGGTCCCGGTCCCGCGGAAGACCGTCTCGCCGTCGACCGCAACCTCCTCGTCCCCCTCGAGGAACCAGATCCCGTCGTTCCCGACCATCGCCATCGAGACGCCGACGAAGTGCCCGCGGCCGGCCTCCTCCAGGATCGGGAACGGTTGCCCGGCCGCCGTCGTCTCGCGCCGGAACCGCGCGTGGAAGCGGAGCGGCGTCCCCGGGTCCCCGTCGCGGAGGCGGGCGCGCAGGAGGATGCCGCCGGGGGGCGACCCTCGGGCGGCGACGCCGACGCGGATGCCTTTCGAATAGGGCATGCGGAAGAAGGAGCGCAGCGTCGACCCCCGGACGAGGACGGGGAGGGCCGCCGTGTCGCGCAGGCCGAAGGGGCTGCAGAAGAAGAGGTCGAACGGCGCGTCGACGGCGGGATCCGTCGCGCCGTCGACCCAGACGCGGAGGAAGAGGTCGCGCAGGTCCTGTCCCTCCCCGACCTCGAGGCGCAGCTCCTCGATCGTCCCCGCCCCCTCTTTCGAGAAGAGCACCCCCGCCTGGGCCAGGGGCTGGGCCGTGTTCACGGCGTACCCCCATGGGGGGCCCCCCACGGGATCCTCCCTGCCGCAGCGTCCGAGGATCTCCTCGATCCGTCGGATCGACTCGAGGAACGCCGCCCCTCCGGGTTCCCAGCCGGAGGCCGTCGCCGCCGGCGGAAGGGCCATAGCCTCGACCTGGTAGAAGCAGCGGCCAGCTCGATCGACAGAGACCTCGAGGCCGTCCTTGAAGGGCATCGGAAGGTAGGACACCGCCCCTCCCGAGGAGCGCGTCGCCAGGGGCGGCGCGAAGGGGGAGGCGAGGCCGTCGAAGAGGCGGCCGAAGGGGGCCTCGAAGGGCTTCCCCCCCCTTTCCTCGAAGCGGAACAGGGCGGGCGCCTTCTCGTCCCCGTCCGGGTTCGCGCTCCAGATCCGGAGGACGACCCCGGAGCACTCGAGTCGCGCCAGGACGGAGCGCTCCCCCTCGACGCGAAGGAAGCGGCCGGCGTCGTCGTTCCCCCCGCCCGGGTCGAAGGAGGAGAACTGCCGGACCTTCCACGGCCGCGGTTGGGGGAGCTTGGAGAGGTCGAAGAGGCCGGCGAGGTCGAGACCTTCCCCTCCGGCGCAGAGGACGAGGAGGAGCGGAAGCATCTCGGGAGCAGTCTAGGGAGCGGCGAGGCTCGGTCCCACGCGCGCGATCGGGGCGCGTCGCCGGAGGAAGAGGCGGGGCTCCCTTCGCGTCCCTCCCGGCGCTCCGAGACCCGACCCGAGGGGTCGGAAGGAACTCCCATGCGAACGAGCCGGCTCCTCTTCAGTGCGGCGGCGCTCCTCCTCGCCCCCGCCGTTTCGGCCCGGCGGATCTGGACGATCACCGGTCTCCCCGGCGTGCTCGAGGAGAACGCGACGACGGGCGAGCTCCTCTCGGCCTACCCCCTCCCGCCCCCGTTCGTCCCCTTCCTCGCCCCCCTCTCCCCCGTCGCCGCGGCGATCCCGCTCGCCGTCTTCGGCCTCGACCCTGGAGACCTCCTCGTCGGCCCGCCGTTCATGACGATTGTCCCGGCGACCGCGGTCGGGCCGGGACCGGGCTTCGGCGGGACGATCACGGTCCCGGCGATGCCCGTCGACCCGGCGATGACCGGCGCGACGGTTTTCGCCCATTGGGTCAACTTCGACGGGATCCTCTTCGGGTTCTCGCGGGGCCTCTCGATCACGGTCGGCGCGGTCTGAGCCCCGGCTTCCTCCCTCTCCCGGCTCGAGGCGGGCCCGAGCGGCGCGGTCGGGCCCGCCTGCCTCGACGCCAGCGTCGAGCGGAACATTGACGGACCGGCCCGAGGGGTGCGAGACTGGCACTGGTTTTCGTGGAAGGTTCTGGCCGCCCGCGGCTCGGGAGAGGTTCCTGTGGTCACGGCGGTCGAGTCCCCTCTTGCCCCCAGGGTAGGTTGATGCCCGGCATGAAACGACTCCCCATTGTCCCGATCCTCCTCTTTGTCGCCGGGACGTCCCCGCTCCTCCCCGCGCAGACGGCGTGCTCGCTCGCCCCTCCTGCCCCGCCGGGGTACGTGGCGACGCCGACGGCGCCCTCGTTCGCCTCGATCGTCGGGGTTCCCGGCGAGGTGATCCTCTTCTCCTCGGCCGCCGCGTCGGTCGACGACACGACCTCCCCCGGGATCGCCCTGCCGGCTCCCTTCTCCTTCTTCGGCGCGCCGAAGACGACGTTCCAGGTGAACAACAACGGGTGGATGGCCTTCGACCAGGCGCTGGGGGCCGGCTTCTTCGGGAACGCCGTCATCCCGGGGGTCGCCTCGCCGAACGACGCGAT
>JAKEFM010000122.1 GCA_022616055.1 Planctomycetota bacterium | reverse complement strand
TCCGAGTCGAGGTCGCTGTCCATGGCCTTCGCCGCGACATGCCCGGCTCGGCCCTCCCAAGCACCTTTCGGCTGAGAATCTGACGGGGCGGCAGGCTTCACTTGATGTTGCGGGCCGCAGCTTCGCTCCCTCCCGGATCGGAGGCTTTCGACGCCCCGCTTCTCCTCCGGCCTCTCGGCCGGCGGCTGGGGCCTGCTACCGGGCGCTTCGGCGCCTACCCGGACGGGACTTTCACCCGCTAGCGAGGGGCAGCTTTCAGGACGCTCCATGGCGCGGGCCCCTAGCGAAACGTCGGACGGCAGTTCACGCACTCGAGGAGGTAGACGCACTGCCGTGTCGCGAGCCTGCAGACGATCCGCGGCTCGAATGCCGTTCCCCCGCACCCTGGACAGGCCCCGCTCTCCCGCGGGCCGGAGAACTCCTCCGGCAGCGCCTCGTCCGCGCTCACCATCTCGAAGAGCATCCCGAACGTCGTGCAGCGCGCGGTCCAGAGGCAGGCGCCGAAGCCGAGGTCGCAGCGGAGAACGAACTCGAGATCCTCGAGGCCGCACGCGGGGCAGGCGGTTTCCCGGAGGAGAGCCGCCACCTCGTCCATCGATCCCTTTGCGGTGCGTTTCATGCGAATTCCTCGAAGCGCCGACCTGCCGTTCGGGGGGCGAAACCCGGCAAGGCCACCCCTTGGTACGAGCCCGGAACGGTGACGGTTCGGCATCGCTGCCTCTCTCACCGGCGCAGCCGGAAGAACTTCTCGAAGAGCCACCGAGCACGAACCGTGAGCTTCTCCCGCATCCAGGCGTCGCCGATCTTCTTCAGGGCCGACGCCTGCGTCGGGTAGGGGTGGACCGTCTCCGAGAGCGTCCCGAGCGGGACGCCCGCCGTCATGGCGAGGACGACCTCGCCGATCATCTCCCCCGCGTGGCGCGCGACGATCGTCGCGCCGAGGATCCGGCCACTCTTCGCGTCCGCGAGCAGCCGCGCGAATCCTCGCTCCTCCCCATCAAGGACGGCCCGATCGACCTCCCGCCAGTCGACCTCGAAGCTCCGCGTCCGCAAGCCCTTGCTCTCCGCGTCGGCCCGATAGAGACCGACGTGCGCGACCTCGGGGTCGGTGTAGGTGCACCAGGGGATCACGAGCGCGCTCGCCCGCCGCCGGCCGAAGAAGAGGGCGTTCCGGAGCGCGACCCGCGCCATGGCGTCGGCGGCGTGCGTGAACTTGAAAGGAGAGCAGACGTCCCCGGCGGCGTAGACGCGGCGATTGGTCGTGCGGAGGCGGTCGTCGACCCGGACGCCGCCTCGGTCGTAGGCGATTCCCGCGCGCTCGAGGTCGAGCCCCTCGACGTTCGGGGCCCTGCCGACCGCGACGAGGACCGCGTCGCCGATGGCCTCCTCCTTTCGCCCCTCCCGCTCGTACAGGATGACTCGATCGTCCCGCCGCCGTTCGCCGCGGAGGATCTTGGCTCCGAGGGCGAGTCGGATCCCCTCCGATCGAAAGCGCTCTTCGAGGATCGCCGCGGCGTCGGGGTCCTCGCGCGGAAGGAGGCGCGGGTCGAGGCTCACGACAGTCACTTCGCTCCCGAACCGCCGGAACGCCTGCGCCATCTCGCAGCCGATCGGCCCGGCCCCGATCACGAGAAGGCGGCGCGGCAGCTCCATGAGCCAGAAGAGCGTCTCGTTCGTGAGAGGCTCGAGGGTCCGCAGTCCGGGGATGGGGAGATCCGCCGCGCGCGCCCCGGTCGCGAGGACAGCCCCCGAGAAGCGGAGGACCCTGCCATCGACCTCGACCGCGTCCCCGCCGACGAAGCGCGGCGTGCCGAGGTAGAGGTCGACGCCGAGAGACTCGAAGCGCCGGACGGAGTCGGACCCGGCGAGCTGCGCGCGGAGTCTGCGCATCCGCGCCATCACGGCCGGGAAGTCGACCTCCACGCTCCCTCCGACCCGGACGCCGTACCCTTCGCATTCCCGCGCCTCGGCCGCCGCGCGCGCGGCGCGGATCAGGGCCTTCGAGGGGACGCAGCCGACGTTGAGACAATCGCCGCCGAGGAGGTGCTTCTCGACGAGCGCGACCTTCGCCCCCAGCCCGGCCGCGCCGGCGGCGCAGACGAGTCCCGCGGGCCCGCCCCCGAGGACGACGAGGTTGTAACGACCCGCAGGCGTCGGGTTCCTGCGGTCGGTCGGGCGCACGTGCGCGAGGAGGGTCCGGTTGGCCTCGTCCTCGGGGAGGACCAGGGGCGTGGCGGACTCGAGAGTCGCCTTCACGCGCCCCTCCCGTCCGCTGCCGCCGGGATCGCCCGCTCGAGGGCACGGCGCGCGGTCCGCGTCACGAGGAGGGCGACCGCGACGGTCGCGACGAAGCCCGCGCCGTAGAGCGCCCACATGGCGGGGCCCGCGGGTTTCGCCCTCCCTCCCGCGAGCTCGCTCGCGCTCCCCGCGAGGGACCCGGCGTACACGTAGAGCGCCGTTCCCGGGAGCATCCCGAGGAAGGACGCGACCACGTAGTCGCGCAGGCGCACGCGGGTCAGCCCGAGCGCGTAGTTCAGGAGGTTGAACGGGAACACGGGAGAGAGCCGGAGAAGCGCGACGATCCGAAACCCCGCCCTCCCCACCCCCTCGTCGATCGCGGCGAACCGCGGGTGGCGGGCCGCGGGCCCCGTGACCCACCGGCGCGCGACCGTCCTGCCGAGGAGGAACGCCGCGGTCGCCCCGGCGACGCTCGCGGGGGAGACGAGCGCCGTTCCGAGGACGGGCCCGTATGCGAAACCCGCCGCGAGGGTGAGGATCGAGCCCGGCAGGAAGGCGACGCTGGCAAGGACATAGGCGAGGGCGAAGGCGAGCGCTCCCTTCGCCCCAGCGCCCCTGAGCCACTCCGCGAACGCGAGCGCCTGCCGGTCGAGGCGCAGCAGCCTCGCCGCGAGGAGCGCCGCTCCGATCAGGATCGTCACCAGCGCTGCGCGCATGGGGGCTTTCACTGGGGAGGCCTCCCGCCGTGGAAGAGAAGCACCGCGCCGGCCGAGATGGCGGCGCAAGCCGCCGCGAGGGGGAGCGTTGCGGCCCAGGCCGCCGCGATTCGCCCCAGGACCTCGAATCGGGCCCGCCCTTCGCGAAGTCCGACGCCGACGAGGGCTCCGCAGGTGACGTGGGTCGTCGAGACCGGGAGTCCGAGGGGCGAGGCGCCGAGGACCAGGGCGGCAGAGGAAAGGCTCGCGGCGAGGCCCTCCTCCTCGCGGAGGGGGGTGATTCGGTGGCTCATCGTGCGCGTCACCCGCCGGGCCGCGAGCCAGCCGCCGAGCGCCATCGCCGTCCCGACCAGGGCGACGGCGGGAACGCCGTCGAATCTCGCCGCGCCGACGCCGATCGCGGCGATCTTTGGCGCGTCGTTGAGCCCGCGGGCGAAGGAGAGAGCGGCTCCCGAGGCCATGTGGAGGACGCGCGGCAGCGAGGCGCGAGCGCGCGCCAGGGGGAGGACGAGACCCCCCGGGGGAAAACCCGAAGCGCACTCGGAGACCCTCGATACCCGCACCGCGGGAGCGAGAGCCGCCGTCCCGAGCCTCACGGGGCCTCCGACCGGGACCGGCTGGAGACCCCCGATGCAGAGGCAGGGATCGGAAGAGGACGAGCCCTTCCCCGCGGCCGAGAACCTCGCCAGGCGGACGACGGCAGGATGGACGACGAGGACGGCGATCCCCGCGAGGAGGGGGCTCGCGACGAGGGGGACGACGAAACGCGCGGCGAGCCCACGGGCGGAGATCTCTCCGCCGGAGAGAACGAGACCCGCGCCGAGGAGGGCGCCGAGGAGGGCGTGCGTCGTCGAGACGGGCAGCCCGAAGCGGCACGCGAGGAGGACGGCGGCCGCCGCACCGGACCCAGCGCACAGAAGGAGCGAGGGATCCCCGGCGAGCGCGTCGGGAACGAGCCCCTGCCCGCCGAAGGAGCGGAGGAGCCCCGGCGCGAGGAGCGCCGCCGCGAGCGAGCCCGCGAGCGTCGAGAGGAGGGCGAGGAAGAGGCTCCGCCTCTCCCCGAGCGCGCCGGAACCGATCAGCGTCGCGACCCCTTTCCCGTTGTCGTTCGCCCCGTTCGCGAAGGCGAGGAAGGCGAGGACCGCGACGGGGACGAGGAGGCCGGCGCCGCTCACGCGAGCGCCCCGTTGCAGGAGGAGCCCGATCCCGCCGTGCAGCCGAAACAGTGGCTCCCGACCGCGATCGGCCGCCCTTCGAGTTCCTCGACGCTCGCCAGGTCGAAGGCCGTGAGGCCGCGCCCGTCCGGGATCTCCAGGTCGAGCATCTGGTTGAAGTCGCAGTCGAAGAGCCGGCCGTCCCACCCGACGCTCAAGAGGGAACGGCACATCACTCCCGCCAGCGTCGCGGCGTTGAAGTGGTTGACGAGAAGAGACATGTACTTCGCGTACTCCCCGCGGCGGGCGAGCCAGTCCGCGAAGCGTCGGATGGGCAGGTTCGTGATCGTGTAGAGGCGGTGGAACCCGATCCCGAAGAGACGCCGGAGTTCCTCGCGGTACTTCGCCTCGAGCGCCGGCTGCGGGGGGGGGAGGAAGGCGCCGAGCGGGTTGTAGACGAGGGCGAGGTCGAGGGGGGAGTCGGGGAGGCCGTAGCCGAGGCGGTTCAGCCACCGGAGCGCCTCGATGCTTCGGTCGAACACGCCCCGCCCGCGCTGCCGGTCGACGTTCTCCGCCGTGTAGCAGGGGAGGGAGGCCACGACGGCGACCTCGTGGCGGGCCAGGAGGTCTGGGACCCCTCCCATTCCGGGCTCGAAGAAGACGGTCAGGTTGCAGCGGTCCACGACGCGCCGGCCGAGCGCGCGAGCCTCGGCAACCAAGAACTCGAAGTTCGGGTTCAGCTCGGGCGCCCCGCCCGTGAGGTCCAGGGTCTCGACGAGGGGGCTCGCCTCGAGGAGCGCGAGGACCTTCTCCGCGACCCGGCGGGGCATGATCTCCTTGCGCTTCGGACCCGCCTCCACGTGGCAGTGGTGGCAGGCGAGGTTGCAGAGCCTGCCGACGTTGACCTGGAGCGTCCGCACCCTGCCCCGGACGAGCGGGGGGAGGCCCCTCCCGCGGAGGAACGCAGCGAAGCCCGGAATCGGCGCTTTCGGGGTTTCGAGCGTCGGGGCCTGCATCGTTTCGGGCGTCACGGCTTGCTCCCTCCGCAGCAGGTGCCGTTCCCGTTTCCGTCGAGCGCGCAGGCCCTTCCCGCCGGCTCCGTCGTCACGAGGTACCCCGCCCCTTTCGTCTCCCTCGGATCGCGGCGGAGCATCCCCTTCGAGCAGGGGAAGGGTGGCATCCGGTCGGCGGGGACGGGCTCGTACGGCCCGACGAGCTCCACGTGTTCCACGTAGGGCTCGCGGGAGAAGATCCGGAACGTCTTCTCGCAGACCGCGACGCGGGCGCCGCGTTCGAGGACGTGGCCGTCGTCGTCCTCCACCCGCCGGAAGGGTCCGCGGTAGATCACCGCGTGCTTGCCGTCCAGACAGGGCCCCTCCTTTCCCTTGCAGGCGGCGACGACGACCGAGCGGAACTCGATCCCGTCGACGACGCGCCAGGGCTTCTCCGACCGGGAAAGGATCCGGACGCCGTAGAGGCCCGCCTCGGCGAAGGCGTCGAGGAAACGATCCTCCCGCATCGCCCCGGAGATGCATCCGCTCCAGAGGCCTGGATCTGCGCGAAGGCTCTCCGGGACCTCCTCGTCGCTCACGATGTCGGAGATGACCGCACGGCCTCCGCGGCGCAGGACGCGGTGGATCTCCGAGAAGAGGCGGCGCTTCTCGTCGGGGGCGACCAGGTTCAGGACGCAGTTCGAGAGGACGACGTCGACCGACTCGTCCGCGACGAGGGGGCGCGTCCGCCGCAGTTCCTCGATCTCCGTCTCGAGCCTCCGGAAGTCCCCCTCCCCGCGGACGGGGCGCTCGCGGAGCTGCTCGTCGAGCGCGTCGAGGTCGAGGGAGAGGTCCTGGATCCGGCCCTTGCGGAACTCGACGTTGTCGTAGCCGAGCCGCCGCGTGACCTCGCCCTGCGCGCGGCGGGCGAGGGCGAGCATCTCGTCGTTGAGATCGATCCCGATGACGCGCCCCCGCGGCCCGACCTTCTGGCAGGCGATGAAGCAGGCCTTCCCCGAGCCCGAACCCAGGTCGAGGACCGTGTCCGCTTCGCGGAGGTCGCCCGTGGGGTCTCCGCAACCGTAGTCGCGCTCGAGGACCTCCGGCGGGATCGCCGCGAGGTACCTCGGGTCGAATGAGGTCGGGCAGCAGAGGTCCCCCTCGCTGGCGAGGGCCGCGCGTCCGTAACGCTCCTGCACGGCCGCCTCGACGTCGAAAGCCGGTCTCGTCCCGTCCGTCCGCTCCATGGTCACCTGCCGTTCAGCGTCCAGTCGTAGTCGAGGAACTCGATGCGGAACCGCCCCCCCTCCCTCAGGGCCCTCGACGTCGGCTCGTCGACGAGCCGCGCGACGAACTCCGGGAGCGAGCCGGACGCGCCCTCGAAGTCCTCCCGGAACCACTTGAAGATCGGGGAGAGGGCGAGCGTGCGGCTCGCGAGGTCGATCCGGTTCTTCATCGGATCCCGGAGGAAGCCGCGTGCCGCCTCGTCGAGTTGCCGCTCGAGGTCGGCCGCGCGGTACGCCTCCGCGCGGAGCGCCGGACATCCCTTCGAGGCGCAGACGATCGCGAAGTGGATCCGCGGCTCCCGCAACTCCTTGCGCAGGATCCCGTGTTCGATGTCTTCGAGCGACAGGTCGCGCCCCCGGAGCCCGCGGAGCGGGATGAACACCTTCGAGAAGGGGCTCTTGAAGAGCGAGCCGATGTCCTTGATCGACTCGACGGGGTAGTGCTCGAGGATCAGCCGGACGGTGTAGGCGTTGTAGGCGTTGATCCAGAAGGCGAGCCGCTCGGACCGCGACCACGCCTCGTAGGCCGCCGGACGCACGGCCTCGAGGGAAGCGAGGTAGGAGCGGAGGTCGTCCGTCCCTGCGCGCAGGCCTGCGTAGTCGACGGACCCGTCGCGCACGAAGCGACCGAGAAGCCGCGTCCACGCGGCGTGGGAATGGTCGAAGGTCCCCGCTTCCCGCGCCGGGGCCGATGAGGGAGCCTGCACGGCCCCGCCGGGAGGTCCCCCGGGAGGGAGCGGGGCCGCCCCGACGAGGACGGGGCAAAGGACGAGAGCGGGCGTGATGCGGAGAGCCACGAGAAGCGCAGACGGGAGGCCGCTCCGCCGTTGGGCTCCCGCGGCGTTCACGGGCGGCATCGGAGGGCAGGTCATGGGAAACCTCGAGCGCGGCTCGCCGCGCCGGCGCATCTACAGTCCCGCGGACCCTCCGCGCGTTACACGGAGGCGGCGCGTGCCGAGAGCGGTGGGCCCGCGTACAAGAGGGTCCAACTCGATCGACGGACGACGCGAGCCGAACAGGACCTACTCGCCTCCCTCCTCGCCGGGGACGAGGGCGCCTTCGCCTCCCTCCTGGACCGGCATCACGAAAGCCTCCTCCGGCTCGCCCGCGCGTTCCTCGGATCCGGCCCCTCTGCCGAGGATGTCGTCCAGGAGACCTGGCTCGCCGTCCTCGAAGGTCTCCCCCGGTTCGAGGCGCGGGCGAGCCTGAAGACGTGGATCTACCGGATCCTCGTCCACCAGGCCTCCCGGCGCGCCGAGCGGGACCGGCGAGCGGTGACCTTCACCGACGCGGGGGTGGAGGCCTTGGTCGGGGACGAGGCCGGCCCCGCGGTTCCGCCCGGCAGGTTCAACGATCGCGGGAGGTGGGCGAGCCCGCCCGCCCCGTGGCACGCAGACACCCCCGAGCGCGCCCTCCTTTCCTCGGAGGCTCGGGAGCGGATCCGGCGGGAGATCGACCGTCTCCCCCCGCGGCAGGCGGCCGTCCTCATCCTTCGGGATGTGGAGGGTCTCTCCTCGCAGGAGGCGTGTAACGTTCTCGGGCTTTCCGAGACGAATCAGCGTGTGCTCCTTCACCGGGCGAGGTCGCGCCTGCGCGGCGCTCTCGAGGAGTATTTCCGCCGTGACTGAGGAGGGGCGAGCCCTCGTGACGACCCGGGAGGCTCCCCGGTGCTGACCTGCCGCGAGCTCACCGAGATCGTCACGGAGTACCTGGAGCGGCGGCTCTCCTTGCGGGATCGGCTACGGTTCCAGATGCACGTCGGGATGTGCTTCGCGTGCCGGCGCTACCTGCGACAGATGCGCCAGGTCATGCGGATCCTCGGCCGGATGCCCGACGTCCCTCCGCCGACGGACTTTCGGGAGGAGATGTTGCGTCGGTTCCGCGACTGGCAGGGGAGGGCTCGCGGGCTCCCGCCAGCGAAGGCCTAGCGATGTCCCACCTTCCTCTCCATCCCTTCTCGCAACGACATCAGAGCGGGCTCGAGGTTTCGCGCGCGCCCGGTCCTCCCGTCGACGGGCTGCACGGCCCCGCGCGCGGTCGCGAGGCGCCGTACCCCCGACCCGGCCCGCCGCGTACCGAGGACTCGACTCGCGAGTGCGCGCACCAGAGTCCCCGTGTCGCGGAGCCACCCCGCAAGCAAGGTGATCCGTGAAGGACCACAAGTCCTTTCAAGAGAGGGTTGCGCGTCTCCTCCCGCACGTCCCGTGCCCGGCCTGCGGGGCCCTGAACCTCCAGTTCACTCTTCGATGCGACCTCGGCCTCGGGGCCTGTCTCTGGACGGCCCGATGCGACAACTGCCTGACTCTCTACGAGATCGTCCTCTCCGAGGGACCATCGTTCGCGGAAGCGCTCGCCGGGAGGGCGCCGGACTGCTCCTCCTGCGGTCGAACCCGGCTCCGTCCCCGCCTCACGTGCACGCTCGAGACACGAACCTGCGTCTATGCTCTCGAGTGCGATTCGTGCGGGCAGCCCTGCGCGTCGTTCGAGGCGGCCTGGTCCGGGGGAGCGCGTTCCGCCCGCGCCGGTCTGTCGTAACCCGCGTGGGATGAAACCGTTCACGTCGATTCCTGCCGGATCCCGGACCGGGCCACGATGCTCGACTCTTCCCCGAACTTCCGCCCCGAAGCTCGGGTGGCCGGCATTCCCTTCGCGGCGGTCGCCGTCGAGGCTTCGTACTGCCGCGAGCCGTTGCATGGGTTGCCCGGTCGATCGGGCCGACGCGGGGAGGAGGAGAGGGCAGAGGCGGACCCTCCGACCGGGCTCGGGCAGCTCGTACGTCAGGTCGCGTCACGTTGCCCCTCCGCCCTCGTATCCTCCAACCCCGCCGGGATCGGCGTCGGACGAGACGAGGCGAGCCGTCGAGGCTCAGCGACATCGGTTGCCCCTTGTCCGTAGGACGCAGATCCATCCCGGCCATCGGAAGGAGACCTCACGTGAACCGGTCGTACGGAATCATCCTCGCAGCCGCCGCATCCGGAGTCCTCGGCGCAAGCCTCGCCGCCTGCAGGTCCGGGGAGAGATCCATGTCCGCCCCGCTGGCCGCGGAAAAGCACGCCTGCAAGGGAATGAACTCCTGCAAGGGCCAGGGGGGATGCTCGAGCGGAGAGAACGGATGCGCCGGCAAGAACTCCTGCAAGGGGAAGGGCGGATGCGCCACGGTTGCCCGCCACGCCTGCAAGGGGATGAACGCGTGCAAGGGGCAGGGCGGGTGCAAGACCGCCGACAACAGTTGCGCCGGCAAGAACTCCTGCAAGGGGAAGGGCGGCTGCGCCGTCCCGGTCCGACGCTAGTCTTTCCACCTGACCCCCCCCGGCGCGGTCCCCCGGCGGCCGGGGGCGGGTCTCCTCGTCTCCGACTTGGGCAATTCCCTCGCACGCCTCCCGAGGCTCGGCTTCGGGCTCGGGCTGCGGACGGTCCACTTCGCACACATCCTCCGGCGACACCCTCGCCTCGACTTCTTCGAGGCGCTCACGGAGAACTTCCTCGATACGGGTGGCCGGCCCCTCGACGTGCTCGACCGGGTGGCGGAGCGTTACCCGGTCGTGCTCCACGGCGTCTCGATGTCGATTGGCTCGACCGACCCGCTCGATCTCCCGTTCCTCCGGAAGGTGAAGGCGCTCGCCGCGCGAGTCCGCGCGCGGTGGATCTCGGACCACGTCTGCTGGTCCTCCGTCGCCGGGGAGCAGCTCCACGACCTCCTCCCGATCCCCTACACCGAGTCGACGCTGCGGCATGTCGTCTCCCGGATCCGGCGCGCCCAGGACCTCCTCGGTTCTCCCCTCGTCCTCGAGAACCCCTCTTCGTACCTCGTCTTCGGCCACTCGACGATGCCGGAGTGGGAGTTCCTCGCGCGGATGGCGGAGGAGGCCGACTGCGGGCTCCTCCTCGACGTGAACAACGTCTACGTCTCCTCCGTCAACCACGGCTTCGACCCGGAGCGCTACCTCGAGGGGATCCCGGCCGAGCGGGTCGTGTACTTCCACCTCGCCGGCCACACGCGCCTCGCGACCCACATCCTCGACACCCACAGCGCGCCCGTGGCCGATCCCGTCTGGCGACTCTACGAGAGGGCGCAGCGCCGGAGCGGCGGCCGGGCCTCGACGATCGTCGAGTGGGACGAAGGCGTGCCGCCGTTCCCGGTCGTCGCGCGCGAGATCGAGCGGGCGAAGGTGGCGGTCCGGCGCGCCCTTGCGAACGGGAGACGCAGGCTTGCCCTCGCCCCCGCCTGACCTCGCCTCTCTCGAGCGGTGGATGCGCGCGGTGATCGTCCACCCGGCGGGCGCCGCGGCCGGCGCGCGGTCCGCGCGCGCGAGGCGCGAGATCGCGCTCCCCGCCTCCCGCCTCCGCGACGTGGTCCCCCCCACGACCACGCTCTCCCCCGTCGAGCGCCTGGACGTCTACTCGCGGATGTACTTCCTCCGGCTCCGGGAATGCCTCGCGCGCGACTTCCCCGCGGTCGAGTACTCCGTCGGCCACGCGGCCTTCGACCGGCTGGCCCGCTCCTTCCTCCAGGTCCACCCCTCCCGCTTCTACAACCTCAACCGCCTGGGCCGCCTCTTCCCCTCGTACCTCGCGCATTGTCGGTGGCTGCCGCACCGCGGCTTCTTGGTAGAGCTCGCGCACCTCGAGTGGGCGATGGTCGAGGTTTTCGATGCGCCGGGCAGCCCGCGCGCCGACGTCGAGCCGCTCCGCGCCCTTCCCGTCCCCCGTTGGGCCGGGGTGCGCTTCCGCCTCGCCCCGACCGTCCGGCTCCTCGCGTTCGACCACCCGGTGAACGGTTTCCTCCAGGCGTTCCGGGAGGGGAAGGCGCCAGGCATTCCCCGACCGCGCAACTCGTGGATCGCCGTCTACCGCCGCGACTTCATCGTCTGGCGGATGAGCCTCACACGGACGATGTTCCGGCTGCTCGAGGGCCTCGGAGCGGGCCGCACGCTCGGGTCCGCGATACGCTCCTGCCTCCGCGCCGCGCCGGAGCTCGAGCGGTTTGCGTTTCACTGGTTCCGCGAGTGGGTATCGGAGGGGCTCTTCTCCGAGATCCACCCGCCACGGAGGGGGGCGTCGCAGTCCTTCCCGGCGACCTCTCGGGGGAGGTCTCGGTCGCCCGACCCGCGGGAGGAGGTCGAGATGCGAAGGTTCGCCACAGACCGCCCGGCCCCGGTGTCGGCCGAGGCGGCGTTCCGGAAGCGCAGAGGGGAAGCCGCACGGTCGGCTCCAAGACGGACCCCGAAGCGAGGAGGGAGGCCTACCCGCCGCAAGGCTCGGCCCGTATCAAGGCGCTCGGCTGAACAGGGCGTCCCGGGATCCCCAGATCCCCTCGCTCCGGAGGAAAGCCCCGATGCAAGGCAACGATGCCGGTTTTTTTCTCGCGTCCCTGGCGACCCTTCTCGCAGCGATCGTCCCCCTCGACGGGTGGAGGATCGTCCCGCCTAGGGGAAACGGGCGGCCATGCGCGGATCCCGTCGAGGAAGGGTCCGCGCTCTGGGTCGGAGCCGACGACCTCGCCGCCGCCCTCGGCACGAGCCTCAAGGTCGTGCCGCCCGAAGGTCCCGTCGTGTTCTGCCGGGAAGGGAACTGCGTCCCGCTCCCTCTCGACGGGCGAGCGGCGCGGCGCTCGGGGGAGCGTGTCCTCGTCGAGGTCGCCGCCGCGTCCCGTGGGCTCGGGCTCCGGTCCCGCGTGGACTCCGGGGCCCGCGCCATCCTCCTCGAGACGGACCCGGTCGCCAGCCGACCCGCGGCGACCTCCCCGGTCGAGGTCGGGAGCCCGGGCCCCGACCTCGAGCTGACCCTCCTCGACGGGAAGCGTGTCCGGATCTCCGCGTTCCGCGGACAGCGCGTCCTCGTCCAGGCCTGGGCCTCGTGGTGAACGTGTCGCGAGCACCTGCCGGTCTGGCAGGAGTTCTACGAGAAGCACCGCGGGGACCGGTTCACGATCCTCTCCGTCGCCGTCGACCTCCAGGGCCCGGAGGTCGTCCGGCCCTTCGTCGAGCGGGCGAAGGCGAGCTTCCCGGTCGCCGTCGACGCCGAGGACGCGTGGGGCCGAGCCTTCGGCTCGCGCGTCGTCCCGGTGTCGGTCTTCTTCGACGAGACGGGCCTCGTGCGGCTCAAGGGCGCGGGGCCGTCCCCCGAATTCCTGAAGCGGATCGAGACCGTCCTCGCGGAACGGCCCGTCGCGGTCGCGCCCCCCGGGGCGGACGCTTCTCGGCCGGTCTCGCCCGACGCTCCCTGGGTCGCGAAGCTGCGGCGCGCGCGCGAGCTCCTCTCGGGCGGCGACCGCGCGGGAGCGGCGGCGGCGCTCAAGGAGGCGGCTGCCCTGGAGCCCGAGAACTGGCTCCTCCGCAAGCAGGTTTGGGCCCTGGAACATCCGGAGAAGTTCTACGAGGGCCCTATCGACACGGCCTGGCAGCAGGAGGTGATCCGGCGGGAGGGGCCGCGCCGCTAGCCCCGGGTTGGCGGGTCTTGGCCGTAGTCTCCGTCGAAGAGGGATTCCCCGAGGGGCCGGCGGACCTCGCGGCGGACGCACTCCCGCTACTCGAGGAGGAAGGCGTCGAAGCGGCGAGCGTTCTCGACGGGATGGCGATGCCAGTCGTAGTCGAACTGGAAGCACGTGAAGGGATCGTCTCCTGGACCAGCTCCGGACCCGTCGTGAGATTTCTCGCAAGCGGCACGAACACGGGCAGCCGTGGCGGGGAATCCCCTTCGCCCAGCCGAGGTCAGCAGCCCCTCCTCGAGCACCAGATCACGCAAGGGCATCCACACGGTACCGGGGGAGTCCCCCCGTCCGGCACGGCCTCTTCCCGCAACTCGACGAGCCAGGCTCCCTCGCGCAGCGGGAGCGCGATCCGTCGGGCCCCCTCCGGGGGTGCGCACGCACCGGCGAGGAGCGCCGCGAGAGTCGCTGCGAGGATCGGCTCCGACCGCCGGGGTTCACGCGCATTCCGCCTTCCGCCGCGGGAGCGGTGCGGGTCCGAGGGGGAGCTTCGAGGCTCGCCGCGGGGCCCCGGGAGTTCCCGAAGTGGCCCCGGCACGCGGCGTCCCTATCCTCGCGCCGCGTGATTCCGATCCTCCCCGCCCTCGCCTGCGCCGCCGCGGTCCAGGAGCCCTCCACGGACGACCGTCTGCGCCGTCTCGAGGAGACCGTCCGCCGGCAGCAGGTGCAGATCGAGGCCCACCAGGGGAAGGGCCAGGGAGCCGCCCTCGCCGCCGGCTACGATGGTGGGTTCTTCGTCGCGAGCCCCGACGGGAGCTACCGGCTGACCCTCGAGGGGCTCCTCCAGGTGAACGCGAACCTCTTCGAGCGCGGGCTCGAGGAGCGGGAGACGGAGGTCTTCCTGCGCCGGATGCGGCTCGAGTTCGGGGGGGAGTTCGAGCGGCGCTGGCTCTTCCATCTCGAGCCGAAGTTCACGGAGAGCGACGTCGACCTGGAGGAGGCGTGGGTCGGGGCCGAGCTGGGCGAGCGGGGGCCGCGGCTCCACGCCGGCCGGATGAAGGAGCCCTTCTCCCTCGAGGAGATGATCCCCCTGCGGCACGTCGACTTCGTCAACCTCTCCGTCCTGAACCAGCTCGTGCCGGCCGAGCAGCACGGCCTCACCCTGATCGGGGAGACCGCGGACCGGAGCCTCCAGTTCGGGGCCGCCGCCTACACCGGGGACGGGGAGGAGGAGTTCGACAGCGACCGCGGCGGCGCCGTCCGGCTCGTCGTGCGCCCCTTCGTCTCCTCGGGACAGCCTCTCCTCGAGGGCCTCCAGGTGGGCGGAGCGGCGACCTGGGGACGGGCGGGACAAGACCTTTCGGGCACGGAGTTCCTCACCGAGGCGCGCGTCCCCCTCTTCGAGTTCGAGCCGGGGAGCGAGATGGACGGGGAGCGCACCCGGCTGGGCGTCGAGGCGGCGTGGCTCTCGGGGCCCCTCGCGATCTACGGCGAGGCGATGACCACCGAGCAGGAGATGGAGGGGACGGGCGGGGAGGAGGACGTGCGCGCGGGGGGCTGGTACGCGGCGGCGTCGTGGGTGATCACGGGGGAGACGAAGACCTTCCGGGGGGTGAGGCCCGCTCACCCCTTCGTCCCGGGCCGGGAGGGGGACGGCCTCGGGGCCGTGCAGGCGGCGGCGCGGTACTCGGAGCTGCGCCTCGACGACGACTTCGTCTCCGCCGGACTGATCGCGCCCACCTCGTTCACGGACCGGGTCCGGAGCCTCGACCTCGGCTTGAACTGGCATGCGCTCTACGAGGTCCGCCTCAAGGTCCACTGGCTGCGGACCGCCTACGAGGACTCGATCGTCTTCGGGGGGGAGGCGCGCCGCTCGGAGGACGCGGTCCTCCTCCAGTTCCAGGTGAACTTCTGAGGCGGAGGGGAGGAGGCGCCGGATCCCCGCGCCCCGGAGGTGCAAAACCGGGGAAGTGGGGGGAGAATCGCCCTCCCCCGACCGCGCACCGCAGGAGGAGTCCCTTCATGTCGAGCTACGTCGCCGAGGTCGTCGCCAAGGTCAAGTCGAAGAACTCCGCGGAGCCCGAGTTCCTCCAGGCGGTCGAGGAGGTCCTCACCTCGCTCACCCCGGTCTTCGACCGGCGCCCCGACTACCGGAAGGCGAAGATCCTCGAGCGGATCGTCGAGCCCGAGCGCGCGATCTCCTTCCGCGTCGCCTGGCTCGACGACCAGGGGGAGGTCCAGGTGAACCGGGGCTACCGCGTCCAGTTCAGCAGCGCGATCGGCCCCTACAAGGGGGGGCTGCGCTTCCACCCCTCCGTCTACCTCGGGATCCTCAAGTTCCTCGCCTTCGAGCAGGTCTTCAAGAACAGCCTCACGACCCTCCCGATGGGGGGCGGGAAGGGGGGATCGGACTTCGACCCGAAGGGGAAGAGCGATCTCGAGGTGATGCGCTTCTGCCAGTCCTTCATGACCGAGCTCTTCCGGCACATCGGTCCGGACACGGACGTCCCCGCCGGGGACATCGGCGTCGGCGGGCGCGAGATCGGCTTCCTCTTCGGCCAGTACAAGAGGCTCGCGAACGAGTTCACCGGCGTCCTGACCGGCAAGGGGCTCAACTGGGGGGGCTCCCTCATCCGCCCGGAGGCGACCGGCTACGGCGCGGTCTACTTCGCCGCGGAGATGCTCGCGACGCGCCGGGAGACGATGGAGGGGAAGCTCTGCCTCGTCTCGGGGAGCGGAAACGTCGCCCAGTACACCGTCGAGAAGGTGACCCAGCTCGGCGGGAAGGCGATCACCCTCTCCGACTCCTCCGGGTTCATCCACGACCCCGCCGGGATCACGCCGGAGAAGCTCGCCTTCGTCATGGACCTGAAGAACGTCCGGCGCGGGCGGATGAAGGAGTACGCCGAGCGCTTCAAGGGGTCGACCTACACCCCCGTCCAGCCGGGCCTCGACCACAACCCCCTCTGGAAGGTGAAGGCGCACTGCGCGTTCCCCTCCGCGATCGAGAACGAGATCAACGACAAGGACGCCCAGAACCTCCTCCGCAACGGGGTCACCGTCGTCGCGGAGGGGGCGAACATGCCCTCGACGATCCCCGCGCAGCGCCTCTTCGTCGAGGAGCGGATCCTCTACGGGCCGGGGAAGGCCGCGAACGCGGGAGGGGTCGCGACCTCGGGTCTCGAGATGTCGCAGAACTCGATGCGCATGTCCTGGACCCGCGAGGAGGTCGACAACCGCCTCCGGATGATCATGAAGGAGATCCACCGCACCTGCGTGGATGCGTCGGCGGCGTACGGGACCCCGGGGAACTACCTCAACGGGGCGAACATCGGGGGCTTCCTCAAGGTCGCCGACGCCATGATGGACCACGGGGTCGTCTAGCCCCTCCCCTTCACGACGACGCCGCTCCCCTCGCGGCCGTCCATGAGGACCGTGAGGGGCCGGTCGAGGCGCAGGCGCCGGACGAAGGCGCCCTCCTCCGCCGCCGGCTGGGCGGCGAGCCACGCCCAGTCGACGAAGCCCTGGCGGGCGTCCGCCCCGACCGTGAAGTACCCGACGAGGGAGGCGGCGAGGTTCTGGAAGAAGTGCGAGCCCTGGGAGGGGACGACGTCGAAGTCCTTGAAGGGCGCCTCGACGATCGCGCGCGCCCCCGCGATCTGCTCCCAGGCGACCGGGATGCCGAGCCAGGGGTCGGCCGCCCCCCAGCGGCCGACTCCGACGAGGAGGTAGGGGACCTCCTCCTCGACGAGGCGCTGGTTCATCCGGGCCACCTCCTCCGCGACCTCGCGGCTGCGGGAGCGGTCGAACCGCTCCCGGTCGACGACGACGACGTCCCGGATCCCCTCGATCCGGCCGTTCCCGAGGACCCGCCGGCTGCGGCAGAGGAGGTCCCCGTCGCGCCACCTCCCGATCGGGACGGCCTGCGCCTCCGGGCGGGCCGCGAACGGCCGGATCTGGAGGAGGGCGAACTCGCGGGGTGCCTCGGGCGGAGTCGAGAGGTTCACGGCGAACTCGATCTCGACCGGGCGATTGAGCCCCCGGCTGCCGAGGTCGAGGAGGTCGCGCGCGATCTCCGCGAGGGGGAAGAGCCCGTGCTTGAGGACGGGTGCGAACGTCACGACGGGCACGCCGGGACGGCCGAGGCCGTCGTAGACCGCGTCGTTCTCGGCGGAGTAGGTCGAGCCGACCGCGGCGAGCGTGCCGTCCTCGAGCGCGACCTCGATCGGGTGGCGGCGCACCCTCGATCCCCCCTCCTCCCCGTCCGGATCCCCGACGTCGAGGGCGAAGAAGTCGGTCTGGCTGTTCCGCAGGATCTCCTCGGGCGAGCCGTGGCCGATCGGGTGGCGGGGGAAGCGCGGCGCGAAGCGCACCGCCTTCCCCCCCTCGACGACCGTCTCCCCGAGGCCGAGGGCGACCGAGACGATCCCGTCGGCGCCCGTCATCGGCGCCGTCGCGTAGAAGTTGTAGGAGCGGGCGACGCCCGCGAAGTCGGGGTAGAAGCGCGGCCCGTGGCGGGCTCCGACGAGGCGCTGGACGAGGACCGCCATCCGCTCCTCCTCGAGCCGGTAGGGGGTCGCCTTCAGGTAGGCCTTCGCCCGCTGGAGGAAGATCGAGGCGTAGACGAGCCGGATCGCGCGCAGGCACCGGCGCAGGCGCTCGCCCCCGTCGGGGTGGAGGTTCGGCACCATCTCCGTCCGGTAGAGGCCGGTCAGCGGGAGGTGCGGGGAGTCCTCGAGGAGGCTCGAGGAGCGCACGGCGAGGGGGCCCTCGCACAGGGCGAGGAACCGCCCGAGGTCGGCGACGACCCCCTCGGGGAGAGGCGCGTCGAGGAACGCCAGCTCGATGCGCGCGTCCTCGCCGCAGTCCATCGCGAAGTCGCGCAGGCCGTCCCGCTCGAGGAACTCCTCGAAGACCTCCGTCGCGAGCACGACGGCCGAGGGGGCGAAGACGCGCACCCCCGGGAACCGCGCGCGCAGCCGCGCGTCCCGCAGGAGCCGGCGCACGAACGCGAGGCCGCGCGCCTTCCCCCCGAGCGAGCCTCCCCCGACCTTCGCGAGGGAGGTCTCCGGCTCGAAGGCGTCCGCGTCGAAGACGGAGACGACGAACGCCTGGCGCTCGCGGCGGAACTCGCGGATCGCCCCGAGGAGGTGGGCCCGCACCGCGCCGACGTCGGGGAAGTCCGCGACGCGCGGGGGGCGGAGCGCCTCGGCGAGGGCGAACTCCGTGCGCGCCCGCAGCCACGTCGAGAACTCGTTGCGCTCCCCGTGGTAGACGAGGGAGTCGTCGGGGACGGTGCGGAGGAGCGCCTCGAGCTCGCGCAGGTCCCGGGCCCGGCCCACCTCCTCCCCGGAGGGGCGCCGGAACACGAAGTCGCCGAACCCGAAGCTCTCGCGCATGAACCGGGAGAGCTCCTCGAGGAGGAAGGGGGAGTCCTTGAGGAGGGCCGAGACCCCCTGCGCCCGCGCCCGCTGCGCGTAGGCGGGGTCGCGCGTCTGCAGGAGGATCGGCAGGTCGGGCGCCTCGCGACGGACCTCCTCCGCGAACTCGAGCCCGGAGGCCGCGTGCGGCCGCCCGTCGCGGGGGAAGTCGACGTCCGAGAGGATCCCGAGGAGGGTCGCCCGGTAGCGGCGGAAGTCCTCGATCGCCTCCTCGTAGGAGCGGCAGTGGAGGACCTTCGGCCGCGCCCGCAGGCGCATCAACTGGTTCCCCGGGTTCGTCCCCTCGGTGATCACGCGCCGGGACTGCCGCACGAGCTCCGCGTAGAGGCGCGGGAGGAACGAGGAGTAGTACCGGACGCTGTCCTCGATCAGCAGGATCGAGGAGACGCCGACGCGCTCCGTGTCGGCCCGGACGTTCCAGCGGTCCTCGAGGGAGTTCACGATCGCGAGGAGGAGCCGGTAGTCCCCCTGCCAGACGTAGAGGCGCTCGATCGCGGAGAGGTCCCCCCGCGCGCGCAGCTCGGCGAGCTCCCGCGCGTCGAAGGCGAGCACGACGACCGGGACGCGGACCCCCGCCTCCTTCAGGCGACGGGCGAACTCGAGGACCTCGAGATCGCGCAGGTGGGGGGTCGCGACGACGAGGTCGAAGCGCCGCCGCAGGCGGGAGAGGAGGGCGAGCGCCTCGCTCCCCGAGGAGATGCGGTTGAGGCGGGGCGCGTCGCGCAGCCCCGAGTCGAGGAACCCGCTGTGGAGGAGGTCCTGGAGGCGCCCCTCCTCCTCGAGGAGGAAGGAGTCGTAGGGGCTCCCGACGAGGAGGAGCCGCCGCACGCGCCGCGGCGTGAGGTCCTGGAACCGCTGGAGGCGGTCCTCGACCTCGGGGAGCCCGCGTTCCGCTTCGAACGGGGTCATGGCGCCGTTCCGCGAGATTGTAGGACGCGGCGCCCCCTAGCCCCCTCCGGGGAGGCGCCCCCTCCGGGGAGGGGCCCCCTCCGGGGAGGCCCCCCCCTCTCCCTCCCCCCTTGACGGGTCCGATAACATAACCTAACAGAGTGATATCATGATCCGGACCCTCGTCAGCCTCACCCCCCTCGAGTACCGCCGCGCGAAGGAGGCCGCGCGCCGGCAGGGGATCTCGCTCGCGGAGCTCCTGCGGAGATCCCTGCGACCTCTCCTCCCGCCGGAGGGGAAGCCGGCCTGGATGCGGTACGCGGGGATGGTCCAGAGCGGGAACCCCCGATCCAGCCAGGAGATCGACGACCTGATCTATGGCGCGAAGGACTAGCGCCTACGTCGACACGGGAGCCCTGATCGCCCTGCTCGACCGGTCGGACACCTACCATCCGCTCTTCGCGGGCCTCTTCTCCGATCCCCCTCCCCTCTGCACCTCTCCCCTCGTCGTGGCCGAGGGCCACGGCTGGTTCCTCCGGCGCTTCGACGCCGCGCGCGGCCTCCAGTTCCTGGCGTTCCTCGAGGACCTCTCCCCGCTGAAGGTCCTCCCCGTCGGACCCTCCGACCTCCGCGAGGCGGCGCGGTACCTCCGGATGTTCCCGGACCAGCCCCTCACGCTGGCCGACGCGTGCGGCCTCTGGATCCTGAAGCGTCATCGAATCAGGAGCTGCTGGTCGACGGATCGCCACCTCTCCCTCACGGGCGTGCCGCTCGTGATCCACGGCTAGCCGCGGCCGCTTGTCGGCCGGCGAGCGCCTCCGTAGCGTCCGCCGGGGAAGACGCTCGTGGAAACGCCCGCCCCGACGACCGCCCCCGCGACGCCGATCATGCAGCAGTACCTCCGCGTGAGGGCGGAGCATCCGGGCGCGCTCCTCTTCTTCCGGATGGGGGACTTCTTCGAGCTCTTCTACGACGACGCCCGCACGGCCGCCCGGGTCCTCGGCATCGCCCTCACCTCGCGCGAGAAGGGGGCGAACGCCGTCCCGATGGCGGGGGTCCCGGTCCGCACGGCCTCCACCTACCTCCAGCGGCTCGTCCGCGCGGGGTTCCCGGTGGCGATCTGCGACCAGGTCGAGGAGCCCGGGCCCGGCCGCGACCTCCTGCGCCGGGAGGTCGTCCGCATCGTGACCGCGGGGACGATCACCGAGGAGGAGATCCTGGAGCGGGGCGCGCCGAACTACCTCGCCTCGGGGGTGCGCGAGGGCGCGCGCACCGGCCTCGCCTGGGTGGACCTCTCGACGGGGCGCTTCCTCGTCGAGGACCTCGAGTCGGGCGCGCTCCCCGACGAGATCGCGCGCATCGCCCCCGCCGAGCTCCTCCTCCCGGAGGCCGCGCGCGGTGAGGGGGGCGCCTCCCTCGTCCGGGAGGGACGCCCCGTCCTCGGCTACCGGCCCGACTGGCACTTCGAGCGGGGCGCCGGGCTGCGGGCGCTCCGCGAGCAGTTCCGCGTTTCGACGCTGGCCGGATTCGGCGTCGAGGAGTCCTCCCCGGCGATCGGCGCCGCGGGGGCGCTCCTCCAGTACCTCCGGGAGACCCAGAAGACCGCGCTCCCCCACCTCGCCGCGATCGAGCGCTTCGACCGCGGCCACGCCGTCCTTCTCGACGCTCCGACCCGCGCGACGCTCGAGCTCGTCGAGAACCGGCGCGGCGAGCGGCAGGGGACCCTCCTCTGGGCCCTCGACCGCACGCGGACGGCGATGGGAGGACGGACGCTGCGGGAGTGGGTGCTCGCCCCGCTCCGCGATCCCGCGGCGATCCTCCACCGGCAGCGCGGCGTCGCGGCCCTCGTCGAGGACGCCGATCTCCGCTCCGACCTCTCCGATCGCCTCGGCGGGATCGCCGACCTAGAGCGCCTCGCCTCCCGCGTCGCCTGCGGGCGGGCGCACCCTCGGGACCTCGCCGCGCTGCGTGCGAGCCTCGGGGCCCTCCCGGCGCTGCGGGGGGCGCTCGAGGGTTCCCCGGACAACCGGGAGCCCCCGCTCCCGCCCGTCCTCTCGGAGGCGGCCGCCGCGATCGATCCCTGCGCGGAGGTCCGCGGCCTCCTCGAGCGGGCGATCGTCGAGGCTCCTCCCCTCGCGACCACCGAGGGGGGGCTCATCCGCGACGGGTTCGACGCCGAGCTCGACGAGCTGCGCGGCCTGAAGCGGGAGGGGACCGGCTGGCTCGCCCGCCTCGAGGCGAAGGAGGTCGAGCGCTCCGGGATCGCGAACCTCCGCGTCGGGTTCCACCGCGTCTTCGGCTACTTCCTCGAGGTGCCCCGCTCCCAGGCGGAGAGGGTCCCCTCCGACTACCACCGCAAGCAGACCCTCAAGAACGCCGAACGCTTCGTCACACCCGAGCTCAAGGACTTCGAGACGAAGGTGCTGCGCAGCGACGAACGAGCGAAGACCCGGGAGCGGGAGATCTTCGAGGAGGTGCGCGGCGCCGTCGCCCGCGAGGTCCCGCGCCTCCTCGCCACCGGCCGGGCCCTCGGGATCCTCGACGCCCTCCTCTCCCTCTCCCAGGTGGCCTCCGAGAACCGCTACGTCGCCCCGGCGGTCGACGAGGGAGAGGAGATCCGGATCGCCGAGGGTCGCCACCCCGTCCTCGAGCGGACCCTCGGGGACTGCCCCTTCGTCCCCAACGACGCCCTCCTCGACCTCGCCTCCAGCCGCCTCCTCCTCCTGACGGGGCCGAACATGGCCGGGAAGAGCGTCTTCCTGCGCCAGGTGGCGCTGATCGCCCTCCTCGCGCAGATCGGGTCCTTCGTCCCGGCCTCCTCCGCCCGCGTGGGCGTCGTCGACCGGATCTTCGCCCGGATCGGGTCGGCCGACGAGATCGCCGTCGGCCGCTCGACCTTCATGGTCGAGATGGTCGAGACGGCGAACATCCTCCACGGCGCGACGCGCCGCTCCCTCGTGCTCCTCGACGAGGTCGGCCGCGGGACGAGCACGTTCGACGGCCTCGCGCTCGCCTGGGCGATCGCGGAGCGCCTCCTCACGACGACCGCCTGCCGCACCCTCTTCGCCACCCACTACCACCCCCTCACCGACCTGGCGGCGCGGTTCCCCGGGGCGCGGAACCTGCACCTCGACGTGCGGGAGTGGGGGGAGGAGGTCGTCTTCCTCTACAAGGTCGTCGAGGGCGCGACCGACCGCTCCTACGGGCTCCACTGCGCCCGGCTCGCCGGGGTCCCGGCGGAGGTCGTCGAGCGCGCGCGGGAGGTGCTGCGGGACCTCGAGTCGGACGAGGAGGAGCTCTCCGCCCGCCTCCTCGCCCGTTCCCAGGGCCGGCGGCGCGAAACCCCCGGCCAGCTCGACCTCTTCGCCGCCCGCCGCGACGCGATCCTCGCCGACCTCGCGGCGCTCGACCCCGAGAAGCTGACCCCGATCGACGCGCTCCTCCGGCTGAAGGCCCTGCGCGAGCGGATCGGGTGACGGGCGGCCCGCCCCCCCCTCCGTCCGGCGACGCCCCCTGCGGGGGGGCCCGCCCTCCTAAGAGACCCCTCCAAAAGCCGATACGGAGCCCTGCAAGGGGGAGGGAAGCGAACCGATGCGGATTCCCTGGAGGCGCGACCGGATCCCCGAGCCAACGCTCGCGGGGTCATGCTCCGGCGTGGAATGAGCCACCCTTTCCGGATCGCCCTCCTCGCCCTCGCGGCGGCCGCCGCCGTTCCCTCGACCGGCGCGGGCCAGGCGGCGAGGGACCCGCGCCTGCACGACGCCTGGGTCGCGCGCCGGAAGTACGACGGCACCTACCTGCGCCTCGTCGGGGATTCGATCTCGGGGTCGGCCTCCGCTCCCGAGGGGATCGCCCTCACGGGCGACGGTCCGGCCGGGAGGGAGGGGGAGGTCCTCGTCGTCTTCTACGACGCGCTGCGCATCAAGGACATCGAGCCCGGCGGACTCGCCTCGATCCGTTCCCTCGACGGGGGCGAGACCTGGTCCACCCGCCGGCCGGTCGTCCTGCGGGGCAAGCGCAACGAGGGCGCCTGCATCGACCCGGCCCTCGTCCCGCTTCCCGACGGGAGGATCCGTCTCTACTTCGTCGCCTGCCCCGAGGAACTCCCCCCCCAGGCGTGGCCGCCGGAGACGCGGGAGGTCCACTCGGCCGTCTCGATCGACGGCGTCCACTTCGAGGTCGAGGACGGGGCCCGTCTGGCCCTCTGGGGCGTGCGGAGCCCCTCCGTCCTGCGCTCGCCCGACGGGGAATGGTGGATGTTCTTCTCGAGCGGCGAGGAGACGCTCCTCGCGCGGTCATCCGACGGACTCAACTTCGACCTCGATCCGACCTTCGTCTGCGAGGAGGGGTGGTCCCCCGGAGCGATCGCCGATCCCGAGGTGGGGGTGCGGCTCTTCGTCACCGCCAAGGAGGGGATCCTCGAGATCCCCGTCGACGCCGGCGGCGGATTGGGGCTCCCGACCCTCGCTCTCCCGGTCCCGCCCGGCGCGGGAGGGGTCGGGGATCCATCCCCCGTCCGGCTCCCGGACGGCGCCGAGCTCCTCGTCTACCGCCAGGTCCCGCACGTGAAGGTCGTGATCCCCAAGCCGCTGGAGCCGCCGAAGAAGGAGCCGGTGAACCCGCGGCGGCCCGCGGTGGAGCCCGTCAAGCCGCGCAAGCCGGCTCCCCTCGGCCCGCAGCGCCCGCGGGGCGTCCCCCGCCGGCGCACTGGGTAGCAGGGAACCTCGGCGAGCGGGCGAGACCGGGCGCTCGCGCGGGGTCCTGGACCGTCCGGTTCGCCCCGACTTGGCTCCACCCCTGGTGAGATCGTTGTTCCGCCGTCCCGCCGGGAGGGGAGGGGGTCTCTAAGGTCACAATCTGTGACCTTAGACGCGCGGGCGTGGTGAGCGTCGGCCGACCGAGGGACGGGTTCGGCCCGGGGACTGCCTGTAACCGGCGGCCCTTCCTGCGTCATTACTGCATGGACACGAAGTCGGCCACTCTCGTCCCGCACGAACGGATCGAGTCCCGAATCCTCCTCCTCCGCGGGGAGAGGGTCTTGCTCGATTCGGACCTGGCATCCCTCTACGGGATTCCGACCAAGGCCCTCAAGCAGGCGGTCCGACGCAATCGCGAT
>JAKEFM010000010.1 GCA_022616055.1 Planctomycetota bacterium | reverse complement strand
ATCGCGGTGGGCGCGACGGCGCTGGTCGAGGCGCCGCCGCCCGAGAAGACGGCCCCGGCGGTCGAGGCGAAGGCCTCGCCCGACTCCGACGCCGGGCTCGAGACCTGGACGGTCCCCCTCGCGAGCATCGACGCCGAGGGGAGCCCGTTCCGGTTCCGCAGGACCCTCAAGCCCGACGCGGGGATCAGAGGACTCGCCGCCTCGATCGAGGCGCAGGGGCTGCTCCATCCCCTGACGGTCCGGAAGCAGGGGGAGCGCTTCGAGCTGGTGAGCGGCTTCCGCCGCCACGCTGCGCTCTCCTTCCTCTCCCGGACGAAGGGGATCGCCCCCTCGGCCTACCCGGTGAAGGTGTCGGTGCTCCCCGACGGGACGAGCGACGACGAGGCGTTGCGGGTCTCGATCGACGAAAACCTCAGCCGCAAGAGCCTCGACTCGACGGAGAAGGCGATGGCGGTGGTGAAGCTGCGCGACGAGTTCGGCAAGACGACCGAGGAGATCGGCTCGATGCTGCGCCTGAGCGAGACGCAGATCCGCCGCCTGACCGACCTCCTCGCCGCGCCGGAGGACGTGCGGGAGGCGTTCCGGGCCGGGAGGTTCTCCCTCCGGCACGCCATCTCCCTGGCGAGGGTCCAGGACCGGGCCGCGCGCGAGTCGGTGATCCGGCGGGCGGAGGTCAAGCGCATCCGCGGAGTCGTGGTCGCCTCGGCCGCCGAGCCGGCCGGGGGCGAGGCGCTCGAGGCTTTCCCGGAGGCGGTCCGGGCGTTCGCGCGCCTCTCGAGGACGGAGGACCCGGCGTACCCCTTCCGGGTGACGGTGCGGCTCCGCAGCGAGGAGGAAGTCTCGCGCCTCTCGCGGCTCCTCGGCCGGTTCGCGTCCGGCCGGTAGCGATTCGGTCCACCCGCCGGCGGGCCCCCGAGGGCCCGCCGGCTTGGTTCCTTTCCAGGGGCGCCGAGGGGGAAAGGGTGCCGCTCAGAGCGCTGGAGATAACGACAAGGTGAAACCGCCCGCGGGCGGTTTCGCTTGAGTGAAATCGCCGCCTCCGAACCCCCTGGCGGGTACGCACTTCGGAAAGGCGTTTTCTCGCTCGTGCGAGGATCCTCCGAGGCCACCCTGGAGACGCGCCGCCAGCCCACGGCCTGCTTCGCGATGGCGAGGGCCTGGCTCCGACCCTTCCGATTCGAATTCAGGACCGGATCGTGGCGACGGTGGGGAGCGTGCGGAAACGACCCGCCGGCCTACTTCTTCCT
>JAKEFM010000121.1 GCA_022616055.1 Planctomycetota bacterium | reverse complement strand
GGTCGTAGACGATCACGCTCGCGATGCCGAACGCGCGGCGGAAGTACGCACGGACGAGTTCCTCGAAGGACGCACGATCTCCGGCCCTCGCCCGGGCGAGGAGGCGGTTCTCGGTATCCGGATCCAAGTCAGTCGAGGCGGGGACGTACCGGGCGGAGGGGAGGTTATTTATCCTGGGGGGCCCCCCCGTAGAAGGCGTGGCGATCTCCTATCCCCGTTCCCTCCCCCTCGCCCGCGTCCCGACCCCGGTCGAGCGGCTCGAGCGCACGAGCCGGGGCCTCCCGGTCCAGGTCTACGTCAAGCGCGACGACCTGACGGGCTGCGACCTCACCGGAAACAAGGTCCGAAAGCTCGAGTTCCTCCTCGCCGAGGCGATCGACCAGGGCGCCGACACCGTCCTCACCTGCGGGGCGGTCCAGAGCAACCACTCCCGCGCCACGGCGATCGCGTGCGCCCGGGTCGGCCTCCGCTGCCGCCTCCTCCTCCGCGGCTCGCCCGACGCGCCCCTCGAGGCGAACTACCTCCTCGACCGCTACGTGGGGGCCGAGGTGCGGTTCCTCACGATGGAGGAGTGGCGGAGCCTCGACGCCGTGTTCGAGGAGGAGTGCGGCCGGGTCCGCGCGGCGGGAGGCCGTCCCTACGTGATCCCCGAAGGCGGGTCGAACGCGGTGGGTTCCCTCGGCTACGCCCGCTGCGTGGAGGAGATCGCCTCCTGGTCGAAGGAGAATGGGATCGTCTTCGACGCGATCGTGCATGCCTGCGGATCGGCCGGGACGACGGCGGGGATCCTCCTCGGCTGCTCGGCCCTCGAGTACGCCGCCGAGCCGGTCGGGATCGCCGTCTGCGACGACGAGGCGTTCCACCGTCGGCGCATCGACGCGATCTTCGAGGAGGCGCGATCCCGGTTCGCGCCGCGGGCGCCGACCCGTCCCTACTCGATCCTCGAGGGGTACAAGGGGGTCGGGTACGGCAAGACCACCCCCCAGGAGATGGAGGATCTTCGCCGCGTGGGGGCCGAGGAAGGGCTGATCCTCGATCCGGTGTACACGGGCAAGGCCTTTCGCGGGCTCCTCGGCGAGGCGCGCCGCGGGCGCTTCCGCGCCGGCTCGAACGTCCTCTTCCTGCACACCGGGGGGATTTTCGGGCTCCTCGCGATGGGGCGGGAGATCGCGGAGCCTTCCTCCACTCACCGATCCCCGATGGATCCTGCGGTCCCTGGGGCGCGTGCCGAGGTCAAGTAGGATCGAGGCGTTCATGGCCTAACCCTTTCCCGGTTTGCTGCTTGATCCTCCTCAGGCGGGGACATAGGTTCGCTGCCGCGCCGACCGCCCGGGCTCGACCCGGGGGTTCTGGAAAGCCTCGGACGGGACGCGGCGGGCAGGAGCGTGGTGAGATGAGACGCGCGAAGGTTGCTCGCCGAGGAACCGCGATACTCGCGATCCTGATCTTCGGCGGCCCGGGGGCTCTTCCCCAGGGCCTGATCTGGTCGAATGTGGGACCTTCCGGGTCCTTCTTCGGATGGAGCATCGCGGCCCGGTCGGATTCTGCAGGAGACGGAATCCCCGATCTCATCGTGGGGGCGCACGGCTGGTCGAACGGGGCCGGGCGGGTTGTCCTGCTCTCGGGCACGGACGGAGCGACGATGCTCTCGATCGTGGGACCGTCGCCGAATGCTGAACTGGGCCGATCCGTCGCCGACGCCGGCGACGTCACGGGCGACGGCGTTTCCGACATCGGAGTGGGAGCTACGGGTTCGGGAGCGCGGCTCTATTCGGGTTCTGACGGTGCGCTGATCCAGGCGTGGTCTGCAGGATGGTTGGTGGGTGCGCCTGGGGACGTGAATGGCGACGGCGTCCCCGACTTGGTAGTGGGATCACCCACTTATCCGTTTCTCCCACTACTTGGTGCAACCCTCGGGTCGGCGGACGTCTTCTCGGGATCAACCGGCGCCCTGCTGTGGAGTCAGACGGGAACGGTCCCGTACGGAAACTTCGGGCATCCTGGGACGGTGGGGGACCTGGATGGTGACGGAGTTCGGGAGATCCTGATCGGAGCCCCGGGAAACTCCGTGCCGGTCTACGGCATCGCGGGTCATGCCTACGTGTTCTCGGGCGCGACGGGAGCGCTGATGGGCGAATTGCAGGGTCCGCAGCAGCCGTACGACTCCTTCGGCGCCGCACTCACCGGACTCGGAGACGTGACGGGAGACGGAGTGCCAGACATCGCGGGGGGTGCCAGTTTCAACCTGGGGGGAGGCTGGACGCAGCAAGTGAGGATCTTTTCAGGCGCGGATCTTTCGGTGGTCACCATCGTGGGTGGGACATCCGCGAATGACGCCCTGGGAACTTCGGTCGCCGACCCGGGAGACGTAGACGGGGACGGAGTGCCGGACCTGTTGGCAGGCTTTTTTGCCGCTCCTCCCTTCGTTCCCAACGTCGGCTCAGCAGGCAAGGCCACGGTCGTTTCCGGATCCGACTGGAGCATCCTCTACGAGTGGCAGCCGCCGGCGAACGAGTACCTCGGGATGGGACGCTCGGTTGCTGGGCTCGGGGACGTGACGGGCGACGACTTCCCCGACGTCGCGATCGGGGCTCCGGGGTTCACTGCCATCCCCCAGTCCGGGATCGTCCGGGCTTTTTCTGGAGCACCGGTTGGAGTCGCAGCCTACGGGACCGGATGCACGGGGAGTGCCTCGGTCGTTCCCCGGATCGGGGCGACGCGGTCGGCAAAGGTCGGGGCCTCGTTCACGGTGAACCTGTCGCGTACGGCGCCTGGACGTGGGGCGCTCCTCCTGCTCGGATTCTCGAGCTCGGCGTGGTGGGGGTTCCCCCTGCCCCTTGACCTCGGCTTCCTCGGCATGATCGGGTGCGACCTGCTCGTGTCCCCGGACCTCCCGCTTGCGCTCTCGACGACGGCGTTCGGGCCGGGCAACGGGCGGGCCGTGGTGCCGATCGCGATACCGGCGGACGCGGCTCTCGCGGGGGGACAGTTCTTCACGCAGTGGTTCGTGGCGGGTCCGGGTCCGGGGCCGTTCCCGGGCTCGATGACGCGAGGCCTCGCGATCACCGTGCAGCCCTGAGGAGGGGGTAGGAACCTCGTCGGGAGGGCGGAGAGGTTTGGAAATGCCGTTCCTCGAAGGCGTCGAGGGCGAACCGGACGTGGCAGATCTCGGGGTCCGGGTCCTCGCCGGGGAATCTCGCGCCGCGAGAGTGGAGGCACCCAGGGCGGCCGCGGCACGAGGGTTGCCGGAGGGACCCTCGTATGCCCTTCCGGAGCGGCGGTAGAAGGCATGCGCGTCCCAGCTCGGGACGACCGTCCAGGATCCGGATCCCCGGGTGGACGTGGGTCGCGGCGGCGGCCCTCGTCCCCGTCCTCCCGGATTGCGCCGGCGAGTCCGCTTCCGGCAAACCGAACGTACTCCTGATCTGCCTCGACGCGGTCCGCGCCGACCGCATGGGCTGCTACGGCTACGACCGGCGTCCCACGACGCCCAACCTCGACGCGCTCGCCCGGGAGTCGATCGTCTTCGAGGACGCGAGCGCGCCGGGGTGCTGGACGAAGCCCTCCGTCCCCTCCTTCCTGACGGGGACCTGGCCGCTCGAGCACGGCGTCTACGAGGGGAGCGTGCGGGAGGAGGAGGGAAGCTTCAGCGACGTCCTCCCGGAGGAGGCGCGGACGCTCGCGGAAACCTTCGACGGCCGCGGCTGGGCCACTGCGGCGTTCATCGAGAACGACCAGCTCACGGTCGGGAGCGGCGTCGAGCAGGGATTCGACGCCTACGAGGTGGGGGCCGGGGACGCCCGGGAGATCCGCTGGCGGGCGCTCGACTGGATCGACGCCCAGGAGCGCGGCCGCCCGTTCTTCCTCTACCTCCACCTGATCGACGCGCACGGGCCCTACCTCGTCTCGGAGGAGTCCGTCCGCAGGTTGGCGCCCGAGGCGCCGCTGGGCCCGATCGGCGGGAAGGAGTGGCGCGCCGTCCGCGACGCGGTGAACGGGGGGGAATTCAAGCTCTCGGGGCCCGAGAAGGAGGGGCTCGCGGCCCTGTACGACGCCGCGATCCGCTCGATGGACGACCAGCTCGCGCTCCTGATGAGAGCCCTCGAGCTGCGCGGGCTGTGGGAGCGGACCGTCGTCGCCGTGGTCGCCGACCACGGCGAGGAGTTCCTGGAGCGCGGGCGGCTCGGCCACGGCCACGGGCTCCACCAGACGCTGCTCCGCGTTCCGTGGATCCTGAGGGTGCCGGGGAAGGACCCCGCGCGTGTCTCGACGCCGGTGAGCCTCGTCGACCTCGCGCCGACCCTCCTCTCGGCCGCCGGCCTCGGGGCGCAGGGGCCGATCCGAGGGGTCGACCGCGTGGCGGAGCCCGCGGCGCCGGCGGGGATCCTCGCCGAGCACAAGGATCCCGGTCGCTACGAGCAGGCCTACCGCGAGGGGTCCTGGAAGCTCGTCCGGCGGTTCGTCACCCGCGAGGCGGGGGTCGGCCCCGCCACGCGGGAGACGGCGCGGCTCGCTGCCGGCGCACGCTGGCAGGCCGACCTCGAGCTGCTCCCCGACGGGAGTCTTCGGGCCGTCGAGCTCAAGCCGAGCGGCGAGCCCGCGACCGGGCCGACCGACCTCAAGGGTCCGATCGGGCGGATCGGGGCCGCTTCCATCGAGATCGGGGGGCTCGCAGTGAGGCTCGACCCGTCGGCGACCTTCTCCGGGGAGGTGTCGGACAAGGCGAGCCCCAAGGCGAGTCTCCGGGAGGGGATGATGGTCAAGGCCACGGGAACCCTCGCGGACGGGGCTTTCCTCGCGAAGAAGGTCAAGATCTACCCGCTCACCGAGGAGCGCGAGTTCGAGATCCGGGGAACCGTCGTGGCCGTCGAGGGATCGGGGGAGAGCGGCCGGCTGCGGTTGGACGATGGCTGGATCGCGTGGGACCCCGTCACCGCGTGGGAGTTTCCGGACTCGGGCGTGCGGCGGGAGGCGCTGGCGAGGGAGCGGATCGCGGATCTCTTCGCGGAAGGCGGGAGGGGACCGGAGCAGGCGGGCTTCGCGGTGGAGACGAGCCTCTACGACCTCGCGGCCGACCCCGAGGAGACCCGTCCCGTGTCGGACCCCGATCGGGAGCGACGACTTGCGGAGTCCCTCGACGCACTCTCCCGACGTCTCTGCCGCGAGCGGATCTGGGGTCCGGAGGACCGGCGGCTGCTCGACGCGGGGACGATCCAGCGCCTGAAGGCCCTCGGCTACGTGCGGTAGCGGGAGAGTCTCAGGGGTGGCGGAGGGCCTCGAGGAGCGCCGTCGCGGCGCGGGCCGCGGTCCCGGGCGCGTCGAAGGCCTCTCGCACGGCTTCGAGGTCGCGCTTCGACCCCTCCCGCTCGGAGCCCTCGGGGAGGAGCGCGGCCGCCCGCGCCGCGATCGCCTCCTCCGAGCCGTCCCCGTCGAAGCAGAACTCGGGGACCACCTCGCGATTGGCGATCAGATTGATCGAGGCGAACCAGGGGGTGCAGAGGAAGTAGCGGGCGAGGGAGGCGAGGGGCCGCCGGACTCGGTAGAGGACGACGAGGGGGACCGCGTGGTGGGTGACCTCGAGGATGCCCGTCCCGGACTTGGCCAGGACCAGACGAGCGCGGGAGAGAGGGCCGTGGAAGTCGCGCGCAGAGACCTCGACGCCGGGTCCGGCGAGTTCCTTGAGGAGCGGGCCGAAGTCGGCCCGGGTGTGGGCGACGACGGCGTGCAGCTTGGGGTGTTGGGCGCGGAGGCGCTCGAAGATCCGGACCTGGGAAGGCAGGTTGGCGCGGATCTCCTTGCGGCGGCTGCCGGGGAGAAGGACGAGGAGGTCGGGGTCGGGGGCGCGGGAGCGAGGCACCTTCTCGAGGGCGTCGGCGAGCGGATGACCCACGTGGGTCGCGGGGACGCCGTGTTTCTGGAACCAGGGCGCCTCGAAGGGAAGGATGCAGAGGACGCGGGAGAGGTCCCGCCGCATCCGACGGACTCGCCACGGAGCCCAGCCCCAGACCTGGGGCGCGATGTAGTAGAGGACGGGGATCCGCCGGCGGCGGGCGAGCCGGGCGAGGAGGAGGTGAAGGCCCGGGTAGTCGAGGAGGACGACGAGGGCGGGCTTCTCCTTCCTGAGGATCCGGTCGAAGGTGGCGACCACGCGGAGGAGGCGGGGGATCGCCCAGAAGACGACCGTGAAACCGATCAGGCCGAGGCCGACCAGGTCGAAGCGGACGTCGCAGCCGGCGGCGCGGAGGCGCTCGCCTCCGAAGCCGATCCAGCGGAGGTTGGCACGGCGCGCGTTGGTTTCCTGGAGGAGCCGGATGGCGTGTCCCTCGGCGGACACGTCGCCGACGGAGAGGAAGATCTTGGTGGGGGGGCCTGGCTTCGGCCGGGAGGGATGGCGTGGAGGAGGCGCGAGCGCCGGGCGCGGAGCGGCGAGGGCCGACTCGAGGAGGGAGCGCCAGTGGCGGCGGCGGAGGAGATAGAGGACGAAGCGCGGGAGGGCGAGGAGGAGGCCGCCGAGGGCGTCGAGGAAGGCCCCGAGCGCGGCGAGCGTGGAGGCCAGGGCCTATCGCTCCGGCGCGTCCTTCGCGCACCGGAAGCCGATGTCCGCCTCCCGGGTGGTGAGGGCCGGGTAGGCCCAGCGCCAGGCGACCGACTCCTTCGAGCCCGGCCGGCGGAACGAGCCGCCGCGCAGGATCACGTTGGCGTTCTCCCGCAGGCGCGTCACGGGCCGGCCGTCGGGGAACGAGGCGGTCCACTCGGAGACGTTCCCCGACATGTCGAGGCAGCCGAACGGGGAGAGGTCGGTCGGGAAGGCGCCGACCGGCATCGTCTGGTTGAGGCCCGCGTTGAGGTGGTTGCACCGGGAGCCGTCCCAGACGTTCCCCCAGGAATAGAGGAAGCCCTGGGGCCCGCGGGCGGCGAGCGACCACTCGTCCTCGGTCGGGAGGCGGCAGCCCGCCCACGCGGCGAAGGCGAGGGCGTCCTCGAGGGTGACGCCGCCCACCGGGTGCTCCTCGCGCCCGGGCGGCGGGGCGGGAGGCTCGTTCGGATTGCGCGGCCAGGAGCCGGGGAGGTGCTTCAGGGCCTCGGAGGCGGGGAGGGAGTCGAGGAACCGCTTGTAGCGCGCGTTCGTGACCTCGGTGCGGTCGATGTAGAAGGAGTGGAAGGCGACGTCGAAGCTCTTCTTCGTCCGCTCGGTGTCGAGGTCCCACCCCATGTCCCCGCCCACCTTGTAGGTGCCGCCGGGGACGAGGACCATCCCCTCGGGGGTCCCGGCGTAGGCGGGGTGGAACCGGTCGGGCCGCACGAGACGCTGCAGCTTCGTGCCGGCCTCCTGGAGGGCCTTGTCCGCCGCGGCGTAGTCCCGGGCCGCCGCCGATTCCCGGAAGATCGGGCCGTTCCACGACTCGTGGAACGGGCGCTCGAGGTCGAGGACCGCGGCGAGGGCCGCCGCCGCGGCCTCGGCGGGTGAAGGAGGAGACTCCGCGGCGAGGGATTCCGACAGCCGGATCCCGAGGACGGGCGCGATCGCCGAGGGGACTCCGGAGGCCGGGAGGGAGGCGAGGAGCCGCTGGCGCAGGAAGCCCTGCGCCTTCCCTCGCGCCGCAGGATCGATCTTCCCCTCCCGCTCCTCGACCGCGAGGGCGTCGAGGCCGGCGCGCGCGGCGGACTCGAGGACACCCCGGGCCCCTTCGCCCTGGTTCTCCCGCGCGTGCAGGTACCAGGCCTCCGCCTCCGCGTAGGCCGTGGCGAGGGTCTCGTAGGCCTTGTCCCGGGCCTCCCGGAGGCGCTTCACCTCCGCCTCCGCGCGCGAGCGCTCGTCGGAGGACGTCGGGAATACGAGGAGAAGCAGGTGGAGGAGTGCGGGGCTCACCGCGCCCATCGGCCGATCCGGCGCGGGGTCCTTCTAGCCCCCCCGGAGGCGAGGGTCAATTCGCCGCGCGGCGCGGGGTCCGGGTCCATCAGAAGTCCCGCCGCGCGAAGATCCGGTCCGCGGCGAGGTAGAGCGCCCCGATGACCCCGACGAGGGCGACGTCGAGCCCGACGGGGAGACGCCCCTCCCGGAGGATGCGGAGGTAGGTCGGGACGTCGGAGTACCGGTAGAAGGAGTAGTGGGTCACCTCGTTGACCATGTAGAGGGCGAAGGAGAGGGTCGAGACCCCCAGCACGACGAAGGCCATCCGGTTGGCGTCGGAGGAGAGGGTCGAGCCGAGGAAGGTGGCGGCGTAGATCGCGACGAGGAAGAGGGAGCAGTGGGCCGAGGCGAGGAGGATCGGGCCGACCGGCACGCTCTCGCCGATGTCGGGGATCACGCGCACGAGGAGGGCCGCGCTCGCGCTCGAGGCGACGATCGGCACGACGAGGGCGAGGGCGCCCGCGACGAACTTCGAGGCGAGGATGCGGCGGCGGCTCCAGGGGCGCGTGAGGAGGAACTCGATCGTCCGGTTCTCCACCTCCCGGGCGACGGCCCCGGTCGCGAAGAGGGCGGCGGCCGCGGTGCCGAGGCTGTTCGCCGCCTTGAAGAACTGCTGGGCGACGAGGTAGGCGGAGAAGCCCGCATCCTCGATCGTCTCGAGGAGCTCCCTCACCGCCTGCAGCGGGGCGATCTTCGCCCACAGCGGCATGTTGTCGCGGAAGTCGGGGTAGAAGAGGAGGGAGAGGAGGAGGTTCCCCTCGAGGAGGACGAAGAAGAGGGCGGAGCGGGCCGCCGATTCCTTGATCAGGCGGCGGAGGAGCAGGAGCGGGCTCCATAGAGCTGCGCGTAGAGGTCGGCGAGGGAGGGGCGGTTCCACTCGAGGGACGCGACCGGGAAGTCGGCGAGTCCTCGGAGGGCCGCGGACGGATCCCCCTCGATCCGCAGGAGGTGGACCTCCCCCTCCCGCCCCGCGATGGCGAGCCCCACCCGGGCGAGCGCACCCCGGTCGGGCTCGGTCCGGAACGTGGCGCGGAGGAAGCGCGCCGTCTTGCTCCGGATCCCCTCGATCGTGTCGCAGTCGAGGAGCTTCCCCGCGTTCAGGAAGGCGACGCGGTCGCAGATCCGCTCGACTTCGGCGAGATCGTGGCAGGAGAGGAGGACGGTGCGTCCGCGGGAGCGCAGCTCCCGGAGCACGTCGAGGAGGGCGATCCGCACGGAGGGGTCGAGCCCCTCCGTCGGCTCGTCGAGGATGTGGAGGGGGACGTCCGGGAGGAGGGCGCAGGCGAGCGCGAGCTTGCGCTTCATCCCGTGGGAGTAGGCGCGGATGCGCACCCGGAGAGGGAGATCGAAGGCCTCGAGGAGGCGTCGCTCGAGCGAGCGGTCGAGGGCGGAATAGCCGTTCAGGGCGAAGGCGAGGAACTCCGCTCCCCGCATCCGCTCGTAGAGGTTCGCGTCCGCCGGGAGGTAGCCGGTCCGGCGCCGGACCGCGAGGGACTCCTCGGGGAGGCGATACCCAAGGGCGCGGGCCTCGCCCCCCGTCGGGCGGACGACGCCGACGAGGATCCGGAGCAGCGTCGACTTCCCCGCGCCGTTGGGCCCGACCAGCCCGAAGACCTCGCCCGCCGGGATGTCGAGGTCGACGCCGGCGAGGGCGGTGCGGCGGCCGAACCGCTTCTCCAGGCGGCGGATCTCGACGGCGGGGGGCACGGCGGGGGGCTATCATTTCCGCCCCTTCCCCGGGTTCAACCTCGCGATTTGACCCCACCGACCGATCCCGCCGGCACCGAGATCCTCAAGCGGGACTCCTTCGGCCGCGTCGAGGCGGAGTACCGCGACGGGCGGAGGATCGTCCGCCGGGTCCCTTGCGGGGGGGCGATCCCGGGATCGGGCCTCCTCGGCCGGTACCTCGCCCGCCGCGAGCGGAGGGCCCTCCAGGCGCTCGAGGGGCTCGACGGGGTTCCCCGCCTCGTCGCCACCGCCGACGGGACCTTCGCGCGGGAGTTCCTCGAGGGGGAGAGGCTCGACCGGATCGGCCGGCCCCACGACGAGTTCTTCCCCCTCCTCGTCGAGCTCCTCGGGCGGATCCACGACCGCGGCGTCGCCCACAACGATCTGGCGAAGGCGGCGAACATCCTCGTGCGGCCGGACGGCCGTCCGGCCCTGATCGACTTCCAGCTCGCCGTGATCCGCCCGCGGCGGGGGCGGATCCGGGAGGCGATCTTCGCGACGATGCGGCGCGACGACCTGCGGCACGTCCTCAAGCAGAAGGCCAAGCGCCGGCCCGACCAGGTCACGGCCGAGGACCGGCGCCGTCTCGCGAACCGCTCGGCGCCCGCCCGGTGGTGGGCCGCCCTCGGCAAGCCGGTCTACAACTTCGTCACGCGCCGGGTCCTCGGCGTCGCCGACCACGAGGGGCTCGGGCTTCCCGCCAAGAAGCGGGCCGAGAAGGCGGATCCCGCGCGCTCCTCGGTGACGGACAACCGCCCGCGCTAGCGTTCCCGGGGAGCGCGGGGGGACCGGCTAGGGGACGACCGTGAAGCTCGAGCCGGTCGAGGTCCAGAGCGCGCCGGTCGTGGGGTGGATGAGGACGGCGGCGAAGTGGAACGTGGCCCCGGCGAGGGCCGGGAGGTTCGGGATCGCGCGCGGCATGCTCGCCACGTTGTCTTCCGCGAGCGCCGTCGTCGGGACCTGGACGAAGATCGGCACGGAGAGGGGGACGACGGCGGGGGCGGAGCCGGGGACGTTCGGGAAGACCGAGGGCCCCGGGCCGACGGAGAGGCCGAGGCACCCGCAGCAGCCCGGGGCTCCGCTCAGGACGAACTGGACCGTGCCCCCGACGCTGGGGGTGCCGTGGACGAAGGCGGAGGGCTCACACTGGGCGCCGCAGGAGATCCTCCCCTTCTTCTTGTTCGGCCCGCCCTTCTTGAAGAAGGCGCCGACGTTCACCGGCACGTCGCCGGGAGGGTTGTGGGAGAAGGCGTTCGCGAAGTCCGACGCGTCGAGGACCGCGCCGGGCGCCGTCGTCACGTCGAGGACGAACGTGACCGGGCCGACCACCCACGACCCGGGCCGCGCCGCGATCGTCGTGGCCGAGGCATTCGCGATGGCGTTCGAGGTCCCGCCGTGGAACAGCTTCGCGTTGAAGGCCCCGAGGCAGGAGAGCTTGGCGGGATGGGGCGGGACGGTGTTGTCGGGGTCGAAGACGAGCGACCAGTCGGGGGTCGCCCCCGCCGTCCCCGACTGCGAGACGAGCGCGAGTCCGGTCACGGCCCCGTGCGGGACGTTGAAGTGGAGGCTCGTGAGGAGGGGATTGGGGACGTCCTGCGCGACGGGAGAGGAGTTCTGGACGAGGAGGGTGAGGGTGTGGGTGGCGTCGTCGTAGGTGAACTGGACGCTCGCGCTCGCGTGGGTGACTCCGTCGCAGAGCGTCGGGGGGTTCCCCGTCCCGCAGCAGGAGGCGCCTCCCGGTTCCCCGATCGTCTTCTGGATCGACGTCACCCCCGCGCGCGCCGTCGGGACGAGGAGCCCGGCGAGGAGAAGGGCGGCGGGGGTGCGCATGGTCGGGGACCTCCCGGGAGCCAAGCCTCGAGGGCCCCCGGATTAGAGATCCGTAGCGCCCCGGATTCCAGGGAACGAGCCCGGTCCCGCCGCGGGAATTCCCCCGGTCGGGCGCCTCGGAGAGCGGCGCGGTGGCTCAGCTCTTCGGATCGAGGACGAAGACGAAGAGCTGCTGCGTCGTCGACTCGTACTCGACGGATCCGGTCTGGGTCCACGCCCCGGCCACCCCCCGGTCGATCTCCTCGTCGACGAGGCGCGCGATGGGCATCGGCACGCCGTCGAACCGCACACAGTTGCCGGCCCCGGTCCGGTTGGGCGTCCCCGACCCGAGGAGGTCGAACCCGGCGGCCCCGGGGGTCGCCGCGTCGAGCGTGTCGAGGAGGCGGACGGTGCCGCCGAAGGGGTTGTCGGCGCTGCGAAGCGGCGTCTCGAGGTAGGGGCCCTTCCATCCCGCCACGCCGAAGGAGGAGGGGTCCGAGGAGAGGCGGCGGTTCGCCGCCACCGAGTCGTCGGAGTACTCCCGCGAGAGGCTGTTCGTGTCGAAGTAGTACCTCTGCGCCGCCTTCGAGAGCGTCGAGGCGACCCCCGCCATGTTCGTCGCCCGGGAATCGTCGATCGCGCTCTTGGCGATCGGGGTCAGGATGCCGGCGAGCACCGCGAGGATCGCGATCACGACGACGAGCTCGAGGAAGGTGAACCCGGCGGCGGGTCGATCGAAGCCTGCGTCCATGGAGGCGCTCCGTTCCGGGGGCTCCGGCGAGGGGGACCGCGCGCGAACCGCCCGCGCGAGCCCGCGCCCCGGAGGGGACCCGGACCCCTTCTCGGCCCAGGACGGAGGCGACTTTAGGACGAATCCCGGAGCGATCCCTCGGGCGCCGCGCCCCTCGCCCGGAGGGGGGCGGAGGAGGTCGGGGGCGCCCCCCGGTCCCGGCGGAGGGACAGGAGGAGGGAGAGGCTCCCCAGGCCGACGGCGAACCAGAGGGTGCCGGTGCGGATCACCATCGTCGCGGCCGCCGCGGCGGAGCGGTCGAGCCCCATCTGGTGGTCGAGCAGGTAGCCGAGCGAGCCGTCCGTCAGGCCGAGCCCGCCGGGGACCATCGAGATCGCGCCGAAGATCGCCGCGAAGGCGTAGGCGAAGGTCGAGAGGCCGAGGTCGGTCTGCGCCCCGAAGGCCCGCGCCACGAGGTGGAAGCCGACGCACTCGCACCCCCAGGAGAGGACGGAGATCCCCGTCGGGAAGAGGAGGCGCCGCGGGGCGAGGAGGATCCGGGAGCTCGCGAAGGCCGCCTCGATCTTCGGGGCGTAGGGGCCGACGATCGGGAGCCGGCGCACGATCGCCGCCGCGACCGACTCCGCGCGCTCGGAGGTCGCGAGGAGGAGGAGCACGACGAGGAGGACGAGCGCCGTCGCGAAGACGGCGAGCCAGCCGCGGTCCAACGCCGTGGCGCCGAGGAGGCCGTGGCCGAGGTAGCCGAGGATCATGAGGAGGAGGTAGCCGAGGAGGTCGGTGAAGCGCTCGGCGACGACGATCGGGGCGGTCGCGCTGATCGAGGCTCCGGTCTCCCGCTTGAGGAGGACCGACTTGACGACCTCCCCCATCTTCCCGGGGGTGACGGAGAGCGCGAAGCCCGAGAGGTAGACCCGGAAGGAGTCCGCCGGGGAGAGGGAGACGCCGAGGGTGCCGCGGTACCTCTCCCACTTGAGGAACCGGATCGAGTAGTTGAGGAAGGATAGGGCGAGGACTCCGGCGAAGACGATCCACGGGAAGTCCGCCAGGGCCCGCCGGACGGCCGGCAGGTCCGCGTAGAGGCACAGGGCCAGGTAGACGGCCGCCCCGAGGGCGACGGAGAGGAGGACCTTCCGGCCGATCCGGATGGTGGGAGGCGGCGGGTCCGGCGGCCGCGGGGTCTCGACCGGGAGCGTCAAGGCGGGGCGGGGGGGCGGCATCCTAGCGGCGGGTCCCCCGAGGATCGGCTCCCGGGGAGCGCCGCGGTCGAGCCCCCGGCAGGGGTGCGCTAAGATCCGGGGCCATGGAGGCGACCATCCTGGGCACGCTCCTCGTCGCTTGCCTCGCCGTCCTCGCCGCGGCCGCCTGGACGCTCGCGGCCCGGGTCCGGCGGGCCGAGGAGGACCTCCGGCGACTGCGGGGGATCGAGCTTCTCAACGACAGGGCGGCGACCCTCGCCGACTCGGTCGGCCGGCTCGAGCTCGGCCGCCTGGAGACCTCCCTCCAGGCCCTGGTAGACGCGGTCCCGCGCCTGGAGCGGGCGCTCTGGCGGATCGAGGAAGGGCTCGCGAGGCCGGTCGCCCCGGGCCCCGGCCCCATGCGCGAAGCGATCGAGGCGCGCCTCCGGGATCTCGGCTACCACCGGATCCAGGTGTGCGAGGAGGAGGGGATCCCGGAGGACGGGGGAGGAGGATTCGCCATCCCGGTCGAGGCGGCGCGGGGGGACGTCCCCCACAAGGGCCGGGTCCTCGTCCGCGAGGGGGCGATCCGCGAAGTCGAGCTGCGACCGCTCTACGGCCTCTTCCCGTGAGCGCCGCGGGACCGCCGGAAGCGGGGCGAGAGGCCCCCCGGGTCGCCGTCGCCCGCCTGCGCTCGCGCGCCGGGGCGCGGGCCGAGGTGCGGGGCTGGGTCTACCACCTCCGCTCGAGCGGGAAGATCCACTTCCTCCAGGTCCGGGACGGGACGGGGATCGTGCAGGCGGTGGCGGTCCGCGGCGAGGTGCCCGAGCCCCTCTTCGAGGCCGTCGGCGCCCTCACGCAGGAGTCCTCCCTCCTCGTCCGCGGGCGCGTCCGGGAGGAGCCGCGGGCGCCCGGGGGCGCCGAGATCTCCCTCGAGGAGATGGAGGTGATCCACCGCGCCGAGGGGTACCCGATCACCCCGAAGGAGCACGGGCCCGCCTTCCTCCTCGAGCACCGCCACCTCTGGCTGCGCTCGCGCCGCCAGGCCGCGATCCTGCGCGTGCGGGACGCCGTCATCGGCGCGCTTCGCGACTTCCTCCGGAAGAAGGACTTCGTCTGCGTCGACTCCCCGATCTTCACGCCGGCCGCGTGCGAGGGGACGACGACCCTCTTCGCGGCGGACTACTTCGGGGAGAAGGCCTTCCTCACGCAGTCGGGCCAGCTCTACGCGGAGGCCGCGGCGATGGCGCTCGGCCGCGTCTACTGCTTCGGGCCGACCTTCCGCGCCGAGAAGTCGAAGACGCGCCGCCACCTGACGGAGTTCTGGATGCTCGAGCCCGAGATGGCCTTCGCGACGCTCGAGGACGTGATGGACCTCGCGGAGGAGATGCTCGTCGACGCCGTCTCGACGGTGCTCGAGACGCGCAAGGAGGAGCTGAAGGTCCTCGAGCGGGACCTCGGGAAACTCGAGTCGGTGAAGCGCCCCTTCCCCCGGATCTCCTACGCGGAGGCGGCCCGGCTCCTGAAGGAGTCGGGGATCCCGTTCGAGGAAGGGGGGGACTTCGGCGCCCCGGAGGAGGCGGCCCTCTCCCAGCGCCACGACCGGCCGGTGATGGTCCACCGCTATCCCCACGCGGTGAAGGCCTTCTACATGAAGCGCGACCCCGCGGATCCGGGGAAGGCGCTGTGCGTGGACGTCCTCGCTCCCGAGGGATACGGCGAGATCGTCGGGGGGAGCCAGAGGGAGGACGACTACGAGACCCTCGTCGCGCGGCTCGCCGAGCACAAGCTGCCGAGGGAGTCCTTCGAGTGGTACCTCGATCTTCGTCGCTACGGATCCGTCCCCCACGGGGGGTTCGGGATGGGTCTCGAGCGGACGGTGGCGTGGATCTGCGGCGTCGAGCACCTGCGGGAGTGCGTGCCCTTCCCGCGGATGCTCTACCGGATCTATCCCTGAGCTACTCCGGCTGCCCCTGATTCTGCGCGGCGAGGGCGCGCCGGCGACGGCGCGCCAGCATCGCCATGCTCGCGAGGCCCGACCCGACGAGGAGCACGGTGCCCGGCTCGGGGACGGGAGGCGGAGGGGCGGAAGGACCTTCCCCGGGTCCACCACCGCCGGGCGGCCCGGGAGGCAACTCGCCCCGCGTGGGCGTGGGCTGCGTGGGATCCCCGTGCGGGGGCGGCCCGATGGGGTCGGAGGATCCCCTCGACCCGTCCGAGGGATCGCACGCCGCCAGCGCGGCGGCGAGGACGAAACCCAGGAATGCGCCTGCGTGACGAGAACGGAACATGGTCGCTCCCGCAAGGACCCGCCGATACTCCTCCCGCTCCCACGGAGGGCCTTGCCGGTCGGAGTATACCCCATTCTCGGCGGCCAGGTGCGTGCGCCTAAAAGGGCCCGGCCCCGCGAGATCCGGCCCCTCCGATCGCCCGGACAACCTGCGGGACCCTCAGGAGAGGAACGAGGCGAGCCCCACCCGGTCGGCCCCCTCCCGAACCCTCTCCAGGGCCCGGAGCTGGAGCTGGCGCACGCGCTCGCGCGAGACGGAGAAGATCTCCGAGAGCTCCTCGAGCGTGCGAGGCCGCCGGCCGCCGAGCCCGTACCGCAGGCGGAGGATCGTCCGCTCGCGAGAGGGGAGGCCGACGAGGAGCGATTCGATCCGGTTGCGGAGGGGAGGCCCCGCGGGCTCGTCGCGGATCTCCGTCGTCCGCGGATCGGGGAGGCGGTCGCAGAGCGCCGCCTCCCCCTCCCTGTGCCCCCGGTCGAGCGAGACGACGGGGGCCGCGGACCGCAGCGCGCGGCGGGTGCGGGCGAGGGGCTCCTCGAGACTCTCGGCTAGCTCCTCCGCCGTGAGGAGCCTCCCGTAGCGTCCGTAGAAGTCCCCCCGGGCCTCGCCGAGCCGCTTCAGCTTCTGGCCGAGATAGACGGGGACCCGGACCACGCGCGCCTGCGAGTAGAGGAACTTCAGGATCGCCTGCTGGATCCACCACTGCGCGTAGGTCGAGAAGCGCACCCCCCTCCTCCAGTCGAACTTCTCGGCCGCGCGGAAGAGCGCGGCGTTCCCCTCCTGGATGAGGTCGAGGGAGGGGACGCCGAGAATGCGGTAGCGCCGGGCGAAGAGGGGGACGAGCTGGAGGCTGCGCGCGACGAAGAGTCGCCGCACGCGCCGGGCGTCCCGGAGACGGATCCGGACGCGGTCGAGACTCCCCGGCTCCTCCGCGCGCGCGCCGGGGCGGGGACGGACCGCCGGCCCGATCGCCTCGAGGAGGAGGGAGTCGCTCCCCGATTCCCCGAGGAGGGAGGGGATCGCGCCCGGCAGGAGGGAGGCCCGGATCTCCCGGGCGAGGACGGACCGGGCGACCTCGAAGGCCCGGGCGAACTCCACTTCCTCGGCGCGGCCGAGCGGGGAGAACCGCCGGACCTCCCGGAGGTAGGTTCCGAGCGCGTCGCCGGCGGGACTCCGGGCCGAGGAAACGGCCTCCTCCCGGGGGACGAGAGCCGGGTGCTCCTCGAGGTCCGGGAAGAGCGTGAGCCCGCTCCGCACGATCTCGCGGGCGAGGCGCACCCGGCACGCCTCGTAGACGGCCGGGTCGAGGAGGATCGGCCGCAGGAGCGCGTAGCGGAGGGCGCCCTCGGCGACTCCCTGGTGGGCCAGTCGTCGGACGTCGATCATCGAAACTCCATGGGCCACCGGATGTAGTTCCTCGCGACTCGCCGGTTGCCATCGGGGGCGCGATACTAACAAATACCTAACCTCCGTCAAGACCCCTCCCGCCCTCGGGACCGGGGAACACCCCCTTCCCCCGGGAGCCCCCGGCGGGTGCAGAATCCGCGTCGCACGTGCTCCTCCCTCTCCGATGGGCCCTCCCGGCCCCCTTTCTCCTCCTGGTCCCCTACGGGCCCCAGGGCCCGGATCGGCAGGTCCAGGACCTCCTCGCGGAGGCGCACGCACTCCCCGAGGTCCGGGTGGAGGCCGCCCGGAAACTCGCCGAGATGGGCGGCGAGGTGGTCGCGGCCCTCGAGCAGGCCCTCCTCTCGGGGAACGAGGCGCAGGCGCGCTTCGCGGTGGTCGTCCTCTCCCATCTCGCGGAGGACCGACTCGCCCGCGCGGCCCTGATCCGGGCGCTCCGCGGGCGCGAGCACGCCGAGGTCCGGCTCCTCGCGGCCGTCTCCCTCACCTTCGCCTCGGGGCCGGACGCCGAGGCCGCGCTCGCCGAGACCCTGGAGGATTCCCGCGGCGGCGCCGTCCTGCGGGCCGCCTGCGGGATGGCGCTCGGTCGGACCGGGGTCGGGTCGGTGCGCGAGAAGTGCACGGCGCTCCTCGAGCGGGAGGGGGACCCGCTCGTCGCGGGGGCCCTCGCCGTGGGATTCGGCCTCGCCGGGGAGGAGGCGGCGATCGTGCGGCTGGAGGAGAGGCTCCCGCGCGCGCGGGAGGCCCCCGAGCGGGCTGGGCTCCTCCTCGCCCTCGGAGCCCTCGACCGACGACAGGTCCCCGCGATCGGGGACCTCGTCGCCGTCGACCCGGTGCTCGCGCACGCCGCGGCGCTGCACTTCGCCGACGAACCGCTCGAGGAGGGCTCCGCCTCGGCGTGGAGGAAGGCGCTCGCGGATCCCTCCCTCGGGGCCGTCCTCTACTCCGCGCTGGGGAGGGGAGAGGAGAGTCGCTCGAGGATGCGCCTGACCGAAGGAGTCCGGGAGCAGATGGGTTCCGCGACCCGCGCGGCGATCTACGGCGCGGCCGCGGCCCGGCGCGAGACTCCCCTCCTCCTCGCGTTGCGGGAGGACCCGGAGGATCGGGCCCGCCTCTTCTGCGGCGCGGCCCTCTTCGTCCTCTCCGGCGGCTCCGTCCCTCCTTCCTTCGAGCGGACTCTCGCGCCCGCGGCGCTCGAGGCGATCGCGCATCCCTCCGAGCCCGCCGCCGTGCCGGCCGCGCTTCTCCTCGCCGCCCTTCGCTTCCGCGACGCGCGGGATCCCCTCGCCCGGTGGGCGGGCGCCGGGGGCGCCGGCGCGGAAGTGGCCGACCTCGCTCGCAAGGCGATCTCCGGCGATCTGGAGGAGAGGGCCCTGCGGGCGCTCGTCCGCGCCCAGGCCTTCGATCGGGGGCTCCTCTTCGAGAGGGCGGTGGCGGAGGGGGTGCAGCGGTTCGCGGAGGTCGCCCTCGGCGGGGCGAGCGACTATTTCGCCCGCCGGCGCGAGCGCTCCCCTGCGATCCCGCGCGCGTGGATCGGCTCCGGGAGGAGCCCGGCCCGCGACGACCCCTTCTACGAGGACCTCTGGATGCTCCTCGCGCGCCGCCCCTTCGACGAACCGCTCCGCGGGCCCCGCTGAGGGCGGGGCCGCTCCTACTCCGGGGAGCGCCGCGCGCGATAGGCCGCGAGGAGGGAAGCGTGGTCCTCGGGGGTGTCGGCGTCGAGGAGGACGTAGGGATTGCGGACGGGGACCTCCACCGCGCGGCCATGGACCGCGCGCACGACCCTGTGGAGGGGCTCCTCGTCCCCGAGGGCGAGGATCGCGCGGCGGAGATTCCGGCCGAAGAGGACGGGATGGCCGCGTCGGCCGCGGTGGGTCGCGACGAAGATCCGCCGGCCTCCCTCGCGGTCGCGCCCGCACGCCTCCGCGAGCGCCGCGACGTCCTCGGCCTCGACGAGGGGATGGTCGACGGGGAGGACGAGGAGGGCGAGGTCGGCGCCCGCGACGGCGTCGAGTCCGACCTTCACGGAGGAGGTCTGGCCCGCGGCGTGGCGCTCGTTGAGGACGGTCCGCACGGGAGGGGAGGCGGCCTTTCCCTTCGAGGGAACCGACGGCCCGATCTCCTTCGCCCCGGCGCCGAGGACGACGACGACCTCCTGCGCGCCCCCGCTCGCGCAGGCCTCGATCGCCAGGGAGAGGGCCGTTCGGCCGTCGAAGTCGAGGAGGGCCTTCGGCCGGCCCATCCGCTGCGATTCCCCCGCCGCCAGGACGAGGGCGGCGAACCGCGCCGGCGGGCTCAACCCGCCCCTCCACGTCGATGCCCGAAGAGCCGGGAGGAGAGGACCGGGATCGCGACGAGGAGGGCGAGGGCGCCGAGCGCGAAGAGGATGCCCGGACCGAAGACGAGGGCGAGGAGGGCGAGACCCGACGCCGGAAGGGCGAGGGCCACCAGGAGCGCCCCGGGAGAGACGCCCGGGGTCGCCGAGCGATCCTCCTCCGTCGGGGGATCAGTCACCGACGTACCGGCTGTAGAGCGCCCGGGCGCGCGCGGGCTCGGTGACGCCGCGGACGAGCGCGCGCCCGTCGCGGAACAGCGCCACCTCGCACCCCTCCACGCGGAACCGGAGGAGGAACTCGTTGCGGCTCACGATGGAGGCGGCCGCCCGCAGGCGACCCTCGAGCGCCGCGAGGTCGAGTTCGCGGTCGGTCGCCGGGTTGAGCTGGATCGCGTCCCGCCCGCAGAGAGTCGCGACCGCGGATCCCCGCTCGCCGCGGAGGAATTCGAAGCGGCGCTCCCCGCAGGCGGGGCAGTCCTCGCGCCGCTCGACGCGGATCGACCGGACGGAGCCCTCCCAGACGTCGACCTGGCGCAGGTCGCGGCAGGCGGCCGCGCCGTTTCCCGTAAGGATCTGGAGCGCCGCCGCCGCCTGGAGCGAGGCGACGAGGGTCGCCGCGGGGGCGAGGATCCCGGCGGTGTCGCAGGTCGGGCTCGCCCCTTCCGGGGGAGGCTCGGGGAAGAGACATCGCAGGCACGCCCCGACCCCCGGCAAGACCGCGAGCACGAGACCGGAGGCGCCGACCGCCCCGCCGTAGATCCAGGGAATCCCGCGCTCGACGGCGTAGTCGTTGAGGAGATACCGGGTCGAGAAGTTGTCGGTCCCGTCGAGGAGGAGGTCCGCGCCGCCGAGGAGCTCTCCGGCGTTGCTCGCGTGGAGGTCCGACACGGCGGCCTCGACGGCGACGGCGGAGTTGACGGCCGAGAGCCTCCTGCGCGCCGCCTCGGCCTTGGGGAGCGAGCCCCTCGCGTCGGCTTCCTCGAAGAGGGTCTGGCGCTGGAGGTTCGATCCCTCGACGAAGTCGCGGTCGACGATCCTGAGCCTTCCGATCCCCGCGCGCACGAGGAGGTCGGCGAGGCTCGCGCCGAGGGCGCCGCATCCGACGAGCACCGCGCTCGACCGGCCGAGCCGCTCCTGTCCCGAGGGCCCGACGGGGGCGAAGCGGATCTGGCGCGAGTAGCGCTCCTCGGGGGAGATTCCCGACCCGTCCGACGCCTCCGGGGGAAAGGGAGCCAAGGAAACCCCAGGGAAAAGGGGAAGAATGGAGGAGTGGAGTTTTACGTCCGGAGACAACCTTGGCTCTTCTTCAACCGCTCGTGCCGGTCCTACAACTTCCCGAAGTACGTCCGGGACAGGAGGGATGGTAGGGCTCCCCGCCGGGGGGTCAAGCGGGAGGCGGTGCGAGAGGCAGGACTCGAACCTGCACGGGTTTCCCCACGGGATCCTAAGTCCCGCGCGTCTGCCGTTCCGCCACTCTCGCGCTCCCGGAGCGTACGCGCGCCCGTCCGGGGGCACAACGCCTCCGGCGCGAGGGGGCCCGGGCGGCCCGTCGGTGGGGGTGGTGCGCCCCGCAGGGCTCGAAACTGCGACCCGGTGACTAGCCATCCCACCGTCTCGCTCGAGGACCGACCGGGAGGTCACTCGCCCGTCACGACGCGCCCGTCCGGCGTCCTCCCCACAAGTCCGGTGGTGTACTCTTCTTGTGTCGCCCCGATGGCCCGATCCTTCCGTCCCGTGAACCGCCTGCCCAGGTCCTCGCCCCCTCCGCCACCGATCACCCTGCCCGCCGACCCGTCGGCCGCGCGCCGCTTCCTCTTCGCCGAGGTCCTTCTGGTCCTGGAGCCGTTCGTTAGGAGGGGGGTCCTCACCCGGGAGCAGGTTCGGGCCGTCGCCGATCGATCCCTCGAAGACCTGTTTTTCTGCCGGGAGAGGGCGGGGGAACGACGGTGAGGGACCGCGAGAAGGTCCGCCGCGAGATCGCGCGGCTGCGCGCGGCGACGGACGACCGGGGAGAGGGACGACGTCTTCCGTATGATCGTGGCGCTCCTCCGGAACCTGAAGAGGGTCGAGGGACCATGACCCTCGACTCCGCCGTCGCCCTCGATCGATCCGCCGCGGCCGCCCTCCCCGGCCCGCGGCTCCCGGAGCTCCCCCCGCCTCCCGAGCCCTTGGCCGACGACGCCGAGGACTCGGCCGCGCCCGAGACGGCGTAGGTCCCCCGCCCCGGGGCCGGCCGGCGTCGCGGTCAGCGCCCTGCGGCGAGGGGAGAGGGTCGGGCGGGGGCGGCCGTGCACTTCACTGCGCCAGCTCCCGGCAGTCCACGATCTCCATGTTCTTGTCGAACCAAGCCTGGAACCGCTGCCTGCCGGCGTACCCCCCGAAGCCGTTCTTGGCGTTGACGGAGAACGTGACCATCCACCCCCCGTCGGTCGTCCTGCGCACCGGCTCCCACTCGAACCGGGCGCCCTCCGGGTCGCGGAGCGTGTCGCGGATGGTCTTCTCCACCAGCCGGTGCAGCCGAATCCCGAACAGCTCCGGGTCCTCCCTCCACCGGCGGGCGAAGGCGTTCTCCTCCGCGGGTCTGGAGGCGGGCGCGCTCGCGGGCACGGGCGGCTGCTGCGTCGACCGGGAGGCCAATCCCTCACCGGACGGCCCGCGTTTCCGCCTCGCGTCCCGCGACTCGTCCGGCGCCGAGCGCACCTCCCGGGCCGTGCGGCTGTCGCCACCCCTGGCGAGGATCACAAAGACCACAAGTGCGACCACCGCCCCGAAGACCAGGGGGCTGACCCGCCGGGGCTGCTCCTTCCCCGATAGCCCGCAGACGGCGCACCTGGTCGGGTAGAACGGGACGAGCAGGAGGGAAAACCCCAAGGTCAAGAGCGCCAGGAGGAGTGTCCCGACGCCGATGGCCCGCTTGTGGCCGGTCACCCGGTTGCAGCCGGGGCAGTGCCGCGCGTTCATCGCCTCCTCCCGGCTCCAATGAGCCTCCGGGTAGCCGCCACCGGGCTATGCACCTAACTCAAGTTCCCCTACCGGTGGGGGTGCTCTCGCGACGAGCGACCCCGAACGCCCTGGGTGATCGTCTCGTAGGGGGCAGGCC
>JAKEFM010000120.1 GCA_022616055.1 Planctomycetota bacterium | reverse complement strand
GGTGAACCCGGTGCTACCTCGCTCCTCCGGGAACCCAGGCGATGCCTCCCGCCTCCCGCCCCCTGCTCGCCGCCGCCGCGATCAGGCAGCGACGCCCGAAACCTGCTCACGCTCTGAGGCTGGCGCGCGGCGAGAGGAGGCCGAGCCCGAGGGTCGCGAGGGCGAGGGCGATCGGGAGCGACCACGCGGCCGCGAACCAGGGCGCCGCCCTCGCTCCCAGTCCGCGATACCGGGGAAACAGCCCGCCACCCCACGACACCCTGATCACGAGGGCTCCGAGCGCCGGGGAGCCGGCCCCGAGGAGGAACGCCACCGTCGGTGCGACGCCCCGGGGAGCCTCCGACGCGAGGACGAGCCACGGGATCCCGAAGGAGACCCCGATGAACAGGAGGATTCGGACGATCCGGCCCAGTCGCGTCCCCCGGCGGTCCCTCGCGCCGGGGATGGTAGCCGGTCCGGCCGGTGCTACCCGCCGAGGATGATCTTCGCCCCCTCGGTGAGCTCGACGCAGGCGGAGGGGCCGGGGAGGACCATGTTCCCCGCCTGCGCCCAGACGTAGGAGCCGACCAGGGCCGGCGCGGGCGGGATCGGCACGGACCAGAAGGCGCCGTTCTCGCACCCCGGGCCGGCAGCGACGGACGTCGGCAGGAGGATCACCCCGACCGGCGCCCAGAAGGTCCCCCTCGGCGTGGGGGCTCCGCCGCAGGGGACCGGAGTGCCAAGGCCCGGCAGCGGCGGACCGAAGAAGACGTTGAGCAGGGCCACGCCGGCCTGGCCGCCGATTATCTCGAGCCCGAAGGCGTTTCCGATGCGCGGGGGAACGCCGTTCGTCTTCAGCTCGGGGAGGCAGGCACCCGGAGCGGGGCAAACCGTGGTCGCGTCCCCGTAGTAGCGCACGATCCCCGAGTCGCACGGGTCGATCACCCACTTCATCCCGGCGGGAGGTGCGGTGAGCGACGGGGAGCCCGGGACCGACGCTCCGACCGATCCGTCGTGGTTCTCGATCCCGATCGTCGCCGTGAACCCTCCGGCGACGAAGGCGGCGTGGTCGTAGTGGTACTCGATCCGGTCGTTCCCCTCTCCGGGGACGACGACGTCGTACGGGCAGGGGGGAGTGCTCGAGCCGAGGGAGCCCGCGGATCCCTCGTGGATCTTGACCTGGAAGGAGACGTTTCCGGCCCCGCCGACGCAGTCCCCGCTCCCGCCCGCGTTGGGCCCCATCGAGTGCCACTCGAAGGTCACGACCCGGCAGCCGGGGACGCCGTCGACGCGGTAGAACATGCCGCTCGTCCCTCCGGGCGCCGCGACCCCCTCGAGGCTGTCCCAGAACGGGGCGAGCATCGCCTCGGGAAGGGCCGGGTTCGGGAGGGCCGTGTTCGCCGTCACGCTCGCGAAGGTCCCCCCGCCGAGCGTCAGGTACCCGTTCGAGTCCATCTGCGCGTGCCGCATCGCCCGGCCGGCGAGGTTCACCTTCCAGGGGAGCGCGATCTGCGCGCCGACGGTCCGCGACGAAGGCTCGTTGTCGTAGCAGGGAGTCCCGGCGCAGGCGGGCGGGATCGCCACCGTGCCCGGGAGGCCCTCGATGTGGCAGAAGGGCTCCTGCGGGAGGAGCGCCGCCGTCAAGGAGTGGTTCTGCTCCGCCCCGATGAAGGGGGTGGAGACGAGGCGGAGGTCGCACGGGGGGAAGGCCGAGTTCGCCGCGCCGCGGTCCGTGGCGTCGACGCCGATGTTTCCCGCGGGCGTGAGCGCCGCGTTGTCCGTCCCGATCGTCGCGGACACGGCGAAGGTCGAGGTCCCCGTCGTCGTGACGGAGCAGGGGGCCATGACCGGAGGCGGGCTCGACCGGTCGTACCGGTACTCGATCACGTTCGGCGTCGCGGAGGAGGCCGACCAGAGGACCGCCTGGTAGGAGATCGAGCCGGCGCCGGTCCCGAGCCCCGTCCAGCTCGCCATGTTCGTCCACTGGACGACGAGGGAGCCCGGTCCGTAGAAGCCGAAGTTGTAGGCGACGGCGGGCGCCGGGACGGGCGTCGGGACCGGGAAGATCTGGTCGTCGTGCCAGGGCATGATCGCGTTGTTCGGCATCCCCTCGTCGCCGGGATGGAGGTTGTTGAACGCGGTGCTCGCGCCCCCGAAGTTCGCGAAGCCGTTCGTGCACACGGCGAGGGGGCTCGCCGCCGGGGCGCAGTAGAACGAGAAGGTGAAACCCGGCGCGAAGGGGACGGGGAGGGTCGCGTCGTCGGCCCCCACCCCGAAGGGGAGGACGACCGTGCCCGCCGCCCCGAGGATCGTCGCGTACCCGTTCGGGATCGGCTCGATCCGGTACGAGCAGGGGATGGGCGTGCCCGGCGGGCACGGCGTGTCCTGCGCGAGGAGGGCGGGGTTCGGCAGGAGCAGCGCTCCCGCCGCGACGGGGAAGTAGGCCTTCATCAGCGTCCTCGGTTCCGGGCCCCGGGAAGATGGCCGGCGGCGGGGCGCGGGCGACTCCCTTTTCGCGCGCGCCGTCGCGCGACGGACCACACACCCACGACGGCGGATGGAGGATAGCGGAGGCACCCCGAGGCGGATAGCCCGCGAGGGTCGGAACCGATCCGGTCCGGCGCTGCCCGGCCGCTCGAGCACCTGAGCCTCACCTCCTCGGAAGCCGAGGGGGGATCCGTGGGGATCCCCCCTCCGCATCGATCGAGACGAGACCGATCTAGGCGCCGAGGATGATCTTCGCCCCCTCCGTGAGCTCCACGCAGAAGGCCGGGCCGACGAGAACGATGTTCGCCGCCTGCGCCCACACGTAGGTGCCGACCAGCGTCGGGTCGAGCGGGATCGGCAGGGCCCACATCGCGCAGTTCTGGCAGGCGGGGCCGGCAGCGACGGACACCGGCGCCAGGAGCAACCCGAGGGGCGCCCAGAAGGTCCCGAACGGGGAGGGGAGACCCCCGCAGGGGACCGGTGTGCGGAGCCCCGGGAGGGGCGGGCCGAAGAAGAGGTTGAGCAGCGCGAATCCAGGTCCGCCTCCGACCATCTCGAGCCCGAAGGGATTGCCGATGCGCGGCGGGACGGCGTTCGACTTGAGCTCGGGGAGGCAGGCGCCCGGCACGGGGCAGGTCGTGTTCGCGTCGCCGTAGTACCGGACGACCCCCGAGTCGCACTGGTCGATGACGGACTTCATCCCGGGGGGCGGTCCGAGGAGCGCCGGGGAGCCCGCGACCGAGGCGCCGAGCGTCCCGTCGTGGTTGTCGACCCCGATCGTCGCCGTGAACCCGCCGGGGACGAACGCGCCGTGGTCGTAGTGGTACTCGATCCGGTCGTTCCCGATTCCGGGGACGACGACGTCGTACGGGCAAGGGGTCGTGCTCGCGACGAGGGACCCCGCGGAGCCCTCGTAGATCTTGACCTGGAAGGAGATGACCCCGGCGCCGGCGATGCAGTCGCCGCTCGCCCCGGCGTTCGGCCCCATCGAGTGCCACTCGAAGGTCAGGACGCGGCATCCCGGGACGCCGTCGACGCGGTAGAACATGCCGCTCGGACCGATCGGCGTCGCGACCCCCTCGAGGTTGTCCCACCACGGCGCGAGGGTCGCCTCGGGTTGCGCCCCGGTCGGGAGGGCCACGTTCCCCGTCACGCTCGCGAAGGTCCCCCCGCCGAGCGTCATGTACCCGTTCGAGTCCATCTGCGCGTGCTTCATCAGCCGGCCCGCGAGGTTCACCTTCCAAGGGAGGGCGATCTGCGAGCCGACGGCCCGGGCCGAGGGTTCGTTGTCGTAGCAGGGGGTCGCGGCGCAGGCGGGAGGGATGGCGACCGTGCCGGGGAGCCCTTCGATGTGGCAGAAGGGCTCCTGGGGCATCAGCACCGGCGTGAAGAGGTGGTTGAGCTCCGTGCCGCTGAAGGCGGTGGGCACGAGGCGGATGTCGCAGGGCGGGAAGACGGAGTTCGCCGCGCCGCGGTCCGAGGCGTCGACGCCGATGTTCGTCGCCGCCGCGGTGCCCGCGTTGTCGGTCCCGATCGTCGCGGAGACGGAGAAGGTCGAAGGCCCGCCGGTCGCGACGGCGCAGGCGGCCATCACCGGCGGCGCGCCCGTCCGGTCGTAGCGGTACTCGATCACGTCCGGCGTCGCCGAGGCGGTCGACCAGAGGACGGCCTGGAAGGAGATCGAGCCGACGCCGGTCCCGCCCCCCGTCCAGCTCGCCATGTTCGTCCACTGGACGACGAGGGAGCCCGGCCCGTAGAAGCCGAAGTTGTAGGCGATGGCGGGAGCGGGAACGGGAGGGATCGCCGGGAAGATCAGGTCGTCGTGCCAGGCCATGATCGCGCTGTTCGGCGCGATCTCGTCCCCGGGATGGTAGTTGTTGAACGCGGTGCTCGCGGCCCCGAAGTTCGCGAAGCCGTTCGTGCAGACGGCGAGGGGCCCCGGCACCGGGGTGCAGTAGAAGGAGAAGGGGAAGCCGGCCGGGAAGGCGACGGGCATGCTCGCGTCGTCGGTCCCGGCGGCGAACGGGAGAACGACGGTGCCGCCCGCCCCGAGGATGGAGGCGTAGGCGTTCGGGATCGGTTCGACGCGGTACGAGCAGGGCACCGCGACGCCCGCGGGACAAGGATCGTCCTGCGCGGGAACGGCGGGCGTCGCCAGGACCACGGCCCACGCCCCGATGAGGAGGGAAAGCTTCATGCGCATCCTCGATTCGGGCCCCTGGACCTCCGCCGCCGGCAGGGGGCCCCGCCGCAGGCGACTCCTTCGAACGGACGCGCCTTGGCGCGTCGGACCAGACACCCACGACACAGGAGCGAAGCGGCGGGGAGGATACCGGTGTCTCCGGCAGATGGACAGCCGCTCGAAACGGAGGACTGCGCGCGAAACGCCTCGCGCCCTCTCCCGAGTGCCAGCCGACCCGTGCCCTACGTCACGCTCCGGCGAGGACTTGCGAGGCCGCGTCCCCGGGGCCGCCGATGGACAGAAGGCGGATGCCCCCGGACGCCGATAGACGACCCCACATCCTACGGACAGGGACCGTAGGATTCGGGCCGGCGACAACGCCCGTCCCGCGTTTCATCCATGCTCATCGACTGCCACGTCGCGATCCTCGGGGGAGGGGTGATCGGCCTCGCCGTCGCCCGCGACCTCGCCCGGGCGGGCGTGAAGCCGACGGTCCTCCTCGAGCGGCAGGCCGCCCCCGGTCAGGGGTCGACCTCGCGGGCGAACGGCGGGGTCCGCGCGCAGTGGACGACCCGCTGCAACATCGAGTTCTCGAAGTTCACGATCGCCGAGCTCGTCCGGCTCCAGGAGGAGACGAAGGGGCTGCCGGGATTCATCCAGGCGGGATACCTGTTCCTCACGGGGACGGACGAGGGAGAGACCGCGCTGCGTCAGGGGTACGAGCTGCAGCGGAGCTGCGAGGTGCCGGTCGAGTGGCTCTCCCCGAAGGAGGTCCTGGAGCGGGCCCCCTACGTGCGAGGAGAGGGCCTGCGCGCGGGGACGTTCTGCGGGACCGACGGCCTCGTCGATCCGCACGGAGTCGTCCAGGCCCTGCGGAACCAGGCGATCACGGCGGGAGCCGAGCTGCGGTTCCAGACCGACGTGACCGCCATCCGGTTCGACAGGGACCGCTTCCTCCTCTCGACGAGCCGGGGCGAGTTCCGCTCCCAGTGGCTCGTGAACGCGGCGGGACCCGACGCCGCCGAAGTCGCCGCGATGCTCGGCGTCGAGATCCCCGTCCGGCCGGTGCGGCGCAACCTCGCCTGCACGGAGCCGATGGACGGCTACCCGGCGGTGATCCCGATGTGCGTCGACCGCGACACCGGGGTCCTGATCCGCCGGGAGAGCGGGGGGTTCCTCCTCGCCTATTCCGACCCGAGGGAGGCGCCGGGCCGGGACACGAACTTCGACACCTGGTTCCTCGAGCAGGTCGCGGAGCGGATCGGGAACCGCTTCCCCTTCCTCTTCAACGCCCCGATCGACCGCAAGAAGTGCTGGGCGGGCCTCTACCCGGAGACGCCGGACCACCACGCCATCGTCGGCCCGACGCCGACGCATCCGAGATTCCTCCTCGCCGTCGGCTTCGGAGGCCACGGCATCATGCACTCGCTCGCGGCCGGGCGCGCGATCCGGGAGATCGTGACGGAGGGGGAGTCGAGGACGCTCGACATCCGCCCCTTCCGCCTCTCCCGGTTCGCGGAAGCGGACCTGACCGTCGAGACGGCCGTCCTCTAGGCGGCGGCCCCCCGGACAACGGCTCTCGAGCGACCCACGTGGGTCGCTTCTCGCGGTGGGCGACCCGGTCGGGGCGCGGGGACCCGGTTCACCCGCCGCGCCTCTTCCCCTACGCTCCCCGCCACGAACCCCGGAGGAGCCATGCCCCTCTCGATCCTCGCTCTCCTCGCCGCCCCCCTCGGCGATCCGCGCGACGTCGTCCCCGAGCCGGTCTTCCGCGCGATCCTCGGCGAACTGTCGGGCGAGCGCGCCCTCGGCCACCTGCGGGAGATCGCGCGCCACCACCGGATCCAGGCCTCCCCCGGCTACGACGACGCGGCCGCCTACGTGATCGAGCAGGCGCGCGCGGCGGGGCTCCAGGCGGTCGCGTCGGAGAAGTTCCCGAGCGACGGGGAGATCGTCTACGGCACCTTCCTCTCGCCCGTTTCCTGGTCGCCGCGCGAAGGGGAGCTGCGCGAGGTCGCGCCGAATCCCCGGCGGATCTGCCGTTTCCCCGACGTCCCGACCTGCCTGACGACCCTCTCGAAGGGAGGCGCGTGGGAGGGGGAGGTGATCGACGTCGGCCCGGGCACGCGAGACGCCGACTACGAGAGGAAGGACGTGCGCGGGAGGATCGTCTTCGCGACCGGATACGCCGGCCTCGTCCACCGAAAGGCCGTGATCGAGCGAGGCGCCCTCGGCGTCGTGATCGCCCCCTCGCCGAGCGACCGCCCGGAGTACCCCGACATGGTCCGCTACAACGGCCTCTGGCCGACGAAGGAGGAGATCCCCAAGGTCGGCTTCGGCTTCCAGCTCTCGGCTCGCCAGGCGGCCGACCTCCGCCGGGAGCTGGGCTCCGGGAGGGTCGTCCTCCAAGCGAAGGTCGACGCCGACCTCGGTCCGGGGGTGCTCCACGTCGTGCGGGCCGAGATTCCGGGGACGGAGCCGAACCTCCCGGGGTTCCTCCTCTCCGGCCACCTCGACCACTACCGCCCCGGCGCCGACGACAACGCGAGCGGCTCGGCGACCCTCCTCGAGATCGGTCGTGCGCTCGTCGCCCTCATCCGCCGCGGCGATGTTCCCGCTCCCCGGCGAACGATCACCTTCCTCTGGGTTCCGGAGTACTTCGGCACGGCGGCCTGGGTGAACGCCCATCCGGACCTCGAGCGGGAGTTCGTCGGCGGCTTCAACCTCGACATGACCGGCGCCGACCCGAGGAAGACGAACGCCCACCTCTCCTGCATCCGGACCCCGCTCCAGACCCCGACGTTCCTCAACGACTTGGCCGAGGCCCTGGTCGATCAGATCGCCCGCGCGAACCCGGTGGCTCCGACCGGCTCCCGGATGCCGTTCCACTTCGAGTGGGGGGAGTTCCAGGGAGGGAGCGACCACGATGTCCTCTGCGACGTCGGAGTCCCGAGCCTCGGCTTCGGCTACTGGGACGACGTCTTCCACCACACGAACCTCGACCTCCCGGACAACCAGGATGCCACTTCGCTGCTGCGCTGTGCGATGATCGGTGCGGCGGGAGCGCACGCCGTCGCGGCGGCTGGCGCGGAAGAGGCTCGCCGGTGGAGGTACCTCGTCGAGACGAAGGCGTGGGCCCGGCGAGCCGAGCTCGAATGGGCCGGTGCCTCCTCGGACCGCCTCGAGCTGCAGAAAGGGGTCGAGGAGTCTTCAGGCATCTCGGCGACGCTCAAGCTCGAAGGGATCTTCGAGGGGCGCGCGCAGGAGCCTCGACCGCCGCGCAAGGAGTCGGTGTACCGACGGACCTTCCGCGGACCCTTCGAGGACTCCTACGCCTCCCCCTGGGTCGCGCAAAGGCGACGCTCCCTTGGCCTGAGCTTCCCCGGCGATCTTCCCCGAGTCGGGGAGATCCGTCGGGCGTTCCTCGCCTTGACGAACGGGTGGAAACTCCCAGCGGATGTCGAGGAAGACCTCCGCGCCGAGTTCGGTGCGGACGCGGAGAAGTCTCTCCCCCCCATCGTCGAGGACCTGGAGGCGCTCGGCCTCATCGAACTCGTCGAGGTGGTGCGCTGACTCCACCGGCGGCGCCGCCCCGCCGGAGGTGGGCCTGGAGGAGGCGCGCGTGCGTGCCCGGCTCGCGCGGATAGGATGTTGCTGGGCATCGCCCGCTTCCGAAGCCGGGCGCGCCGGGGAGGGTCGAGGTCGGCTTGGCGCGGATTCTCGTCCTTCTCGTCTTCCTGCTGTCCGGGGCGGCGGGACTCGTCTACCAGGTCGTCTGGACGAGGAAGCTCGTCTTCGTCCTCGGCGTCACCTCGCAGGCGGTGGCGACCGTCCTCGCCGTCTTCATGGGCGGCCTCGCCCTCGGCTCCTGGTGGCTCGCGCGCTACGGCGACCGGGTCCGCTCGCCGATTCGCCTGTACGGGCTCCTCGAGCTCCTCCTCGCGGGCTTCGGCCTGGCGAGCCTCGCGCTCCTCGACATCCTGGTCGAGGTCTATTCCGGGGCGCGGCGGAGCGGCGCGATCTCCGAGGGGATGCTCCCCGTCGCGCGCGTGGTCTTCGCCGGCCTCGCCCTCCTCGGGCCGACGACCCTCATGGGCGCGACGCTGCCGATCCTCGTGCGGGGCCTCTCCCGCGGGGGGGAAAGGCTGGCGCGCTCCGCCGGCGTCCTCTACGCGGTGAACACCCTCGGCGCGGTGTTCGGGACGCTCGCGGCCGCCTGGTGGCTGATCCAGACCCTCGGTCTCCAGGGGACCACGGCGGTCGCGGCCGGACTCAACGGGCTCGCGGGCCTGGCGGCGCTCGCCTTGGGCGACAGAGGGATCGCTCCGCCGCAGGTTGCGAGCGTGCCGAGAACCTCGGCCCGCGATCCGCGGACGGCCCGCGCGGTCCTCCTCGCCTTCGGCCTGTCGGGGATGTTCGCGCTCGCCTACGAGGTGCTCTGGACGCGCTACCTCGTCTACGTGCTCGGCGAGAACTCGGTCTACGCCTTCAGCACGATGCTCGCCTCCTTCCTGATCGGGATCGTGCTCGGGAGCCTCGCCGCGGCCTGGCTCGCCGACCGCGCTCGGGACCTCGTCGGCGTCCTCGGCCTCGTGATCGCGCTCGTGGGCGCGGGCGCCCTCGCGACGCTCCCGGTGATGGAAGCGCTCGCCTCGAGCCGGAGGGGCCCGCCCGGAGAAGGGTGGCTCGGAGTCGCTGCCGAGGACTTCCTCCGCTGCCTCGCCGTCCTGATCGTGCCGACGACCCTCTCCGGATCGACCTTCGCGATCGTCGCCAAGCTCTCCGCCCGCGATCCCGCCCGACTCGGCGCCGACGTCGGCGTCGCCTATGCCTCGAACACCCTCGGCGCGATCCTCGGCGCCCTCGCCGGCGGTTTCCTCGTGCTCCCGGTCCTCGGACTTCGGGCCGGCCTCCTGGCGCTCGGGACGCTCAACGTGCTCGCGGGCCTCTGGCTCGCGACCCGCCCGCGCCCCGAGGGGAGGGGAACCGCGAAGGCCGCCCTCGCGGGCTCGCTCGGCCTCCTGGCGGCGATCGCCGGTTTCCTCTCCGAAGGACCGAGCCGAAAGGCCCTCCTCCGGGAAGACCAGGTCCTCCTTTATTACGGCGACGGGCCGGAGTCCTCGGTCGCGGTCGTCGAGTCGGAGGGGGGCGGCGGCCGGAGCCTGATCGTCGACGGCGACGAGCAGGCCGGGACGGGGCCGCGCCTCCAGATCCACCTGCGGCTGCTCGGGCACCTCCCCGCTTTCTTCCACCCCGCCCCGCGCAAGGGCCTCGTCGTCGGCTTCGGCACCGGCATCACGACCGGCTGCCTGCTCCAGCACCCCTTCGAGCGCGTCGACCAGGTCGAGCTCTCGAAGGAGGTGATCGAGGCCGCCCCCCTCTTCGCGCAGTTCAACCACGACGCGCTGCGCGATCCCAGGCTCCGC
>JAKEFM010000119.1 GCA_022616055.1 Planctomycetota bacterium | reverse complement strand
TGGAGCCGACGGCTGTCGCTCCGGGAGCTGCTCGGGTGGAGACAGGACTGGGGCAGGTACTCCCGCAGGCTCGACGCGGTGTAGGGAGGTGAAGAGGCGCGAGGCGAGGCCGTGCGGGCGGTAGGGCCTCGAGCTGGCGAGCCCGCGCGGGCGAGTACGGATTCGAACTCGGAGGGAACGGGAGGAGAGTCAGCCGCGCGCAGCCCGATCAACACCCAGCCGGGGCAGATCCCTTGCGGACCGGCGCCCGACCGCTATCTTCCGCGGCACTCGGGTGCGCTGGATGGCCGACGAAGGAACCGCATCGAGGGCGGACGACCGCGTTCCCCTCACCCTGCCGGCCCTGCGCGTCGAGGTCGAGCGGCTGCGCGACGAGCTCACCTCCATGCGGACGGCGCTCCGCGAGGAGGGGAAGCGGCTTCGGAGCGCAGTCGAGGAGGAGCGGTCCGCGACGGTGAAGGCGACCCACGAGCGCGACCTCGAGAGGGAGCGGAGGGAGCGGCTCGAGAAGGACCTGGCGGGATTGCGCGCGGAGATCGAGCGCCTGCGGGGGGACCACGACGGGCGCCTCCGCGCGGAGGAGCGGGTCGCGGCGATCGACGAAGCGGCGAGACTGATCGAGCGGAACCTCGAGGCGATCCTCGACCGCCGGGAGCGGGCGATCTCGGAGAAGGATCGGGTGATCGCCTCGCTCGCCCGTGCGCTCGGCAGCGCCGAGCGCGAGAGGGACATCCTCGTCGAGGGCCCCGCCTCCGGTCCCGCGACGCTGCTCCGCCGCCTCCTCGGGGGGCGCAAGATCCTCGTCCCCGCGCCGCGCCCGTCCGCGGCCGCGAAGTCCCCTCCCCCCGCCCCGCCGCCCGGCGAGCCCGCGCCCGCCCCGAACGGGTCTCCCGCCCCGGAGCCCACCCCGGCGCCGGGCGCGGCGCCCAATCCTTAGAATCCCGATTCCAACGGCCCGTCCGGGCCGCCGTAAACCAGGGTCCATCCGGGAGCCCCCGCCTTGTCGGACGTCGTCGCCGTCGGAGAACGGATTCGCGAGGAGAGCGCCTTCGTCTCGGAGATCGTCCGGGAGATCGAGGGGGTCCTCGTCGGACAGAAGAAGCTCGTCGAGGGGATGCTGATCGGGCTCCTCACCGGGGGGCACGTCCTCCTCGAGGGGGTCCCGGGCCTCGCGAAGAGCCTCGCCGTCGCCTGCCTCGCGAAGGCGATCCGGGGGGCCCACAACCGCGTCCAGTTCACCCCCGACCTCCTCCCCGCCGACCTCGTCGGCACCGAGGTCTACTCGCCGAAGACCGGGGAGTTCAGCGTGAAGAAGGGGCCGATCTTCACGAACCTCCTCCTCGCCGACGAGATCAACCGCGCCCCGGCGAAGGTCCAGTCGGCCCTCCTCGAGGGGATGCAGGAGCGCCAGGTCTCGATCGGGGGGAAGAGCTTCCCGCTCCCGCACCCCTTCCTCGTCCTCGCGACGCAGAACCCCGTCGAGCACGAGGGGACCTATCCGCTGCCGGAGGCGCAGGTCGACCGCTTCGCGCTGAAGGTCGTCCTCGGCTATCCGACCCGGGAGGAGGAGCGGGCGATCGTCGACCGGATGGCGCGGACCGGGGGGATCCCCGAGGTCCGCCCGGTCGTCGACACGGACCGGGTGCTCCGGGCCCGCGCGGTGATCGACGAGATCTACGTCGACGACCGGATCAAGGACTACGTGATCGCGCTCGTCTTCGCCTCGCGGGAGCCGGGGAAGGCGAACCTCGAGGCGCTCGCCGGGAAGATCCTCTACGGGGCCTCCCCGCGCGCCTCGATCCTCCTCACGCTGGCGGCGAAGGCCCACGCCTTCCTCAAGGGGAGGGGGTACGTGACCCCCGCCGACATCAAGGGGATCGCGATGGAGGTGTTCCGGCACCGCGTGATCGTCACCTACGAGGCGGAGGCCGAGGGGATCACCTCCGAGGACGTGGTCCGGCGCATCCTCGACGCCGTCCCGGTCCCCTAGGTCCCGCGGGAGGCGCCGTTGGCCGTCCTCGACGCCGAGGTCCTCCGCCAGGTCCGCCGCCTCGAGATCCGGACGCGGCGGACGGTCGCCGAGGCGATGGCCGGGGGGTACGCCTCCGTGTTCCGCGGCGCGGGGATCGAGTTCGAGGAGGTGCGGGAGTACGTCCCGGGGGACGACGTCCGCTCGATCGACTGGAACGTCACCGCCCGCAACGGGCGCCCGTTCGTCAAGAAGTTCGTCGAGGAGCGCGAGCTCACCCTCGCCTTCCTCGTCGACCGGTCCGCGTCGATGGAGTTCGGCTCCGGGCGGCGCACGAAGCGCGACACGGCCACCGAGTTCGCCGTCCTCCTCTCGATCGCGGCGATCCGCCACCACGACAAGGTGGGCCTCGTCCTCTTCCGCCGCGAGATCGAGCGGTTCGTCCCCGCCCGCAAGGGCTTCCGCCACGCCCTGCGCGTGGTGGCGGAGCTCGCCTCCGAGGGCGCGGCGCCCACCCCCGGGTCCACGGGGCGGGGGATCGGCGGGGCGCTCGACTTCCTCGGGAAGGTCCTGCGCCGCCGGGCGATCGTCTTCCTCGTCTCCGACTTCCTCGAGGAGGGGTACGCCCGGCCCCTCGCGATCGCCTCCCGCCGCCACGACGTCGTGGCGGTCCGCGTCGTCGATCCCCGGGAGGAGAGGCTGGAGCGGACCGCGCCGCTTCACCTCGAGGACCCGGAGACCGGGGAGGTCGTCCGGCTCGACGCCTCGGACCCCGGGGTCCGCGCCGAGTACGAGCGCCGCGCGCGCGAGCGGCGGGCGCGGTTCGAGGACGGGACGGCGCGCGCGGGGATCGACCGCCTGGAAATCCGGACCGACCGCCCCGTGATCGACCCGGTCCTCGAGTTCTTCCATCGCCGCGAGCGGCGGGGGGCGAGGGAGTGATCCTCCACGCCGCGCTCCTCCTTCTCCAGGGCTCCGGGGTCGAGGTCTCCCTCGAGGTCCGCCCGCCGAAGGCGCGCGTCGGGGACCGGGTGGAGGTCGTCCTCGCCGTGCGTCACCCGGGGCTCGAGTCGATCGAGTGGCCGAAGGTCGAGGAGGCCCTCCCGGGCTGGCGGGCCCACGACCGCGGCGTCGAGCGGGTGAATACCGCCGGGCGGATCGAGGAGCGCCGGCGGATCGAGGCGATCCCCACCGCCCCGGGGAAGATCGAGATCCCGCCGCAGGTGGTGCGGTTCAAGCGGGAGGGGAAGGACGGGTTCCAGCCGACGCAGGGGGCGTCGATCGAGGTCGTCTCCGTCCTGGGTGAGAGCGACGCGGACCTGCGGCCCCTCAAGGGGCCGGTCGAGGCGCCCCCCCTCCTCTGGCCCTGGATCGCGGCGGGAGCCGCCCTCCTCGCGGCGGGTGCGCTCCTCTTCCGCGTCCTCCGGCGCCGTCGGCAGGGGGCTCCGCTCGCGCCTCCCGTCCCGCCGCACGAGCGGGCCCTCCGCCTCCTCGAGGAGCTCGGGCGACGCACGCTCGCCGACCCGGAGGCCCAGAAGGCCTTCTACTACGACCTCTCGATGGGGATCCGCGAGTACATCGAGGGGCGCTTCGGGCTGCGCGCGCCCGAGCGAACGACCGAGGAGTTCCTGGAGGAGGCGGCGTCGTTCCGGGGCTTCTCCCTCGAGACGCGTGGACTCCTCCGCTCCTTCCTCGAGGCCTGCGACCTCGTCAAGTACGCCCGTCACCTGCCGAGCCGCGAGGAGGTGCGAGAGGCGCTCGCGGGCGCCCGGCGCTTCGTGGAGGAAACGCGGCCCGACCGGCTCCCCGCTCCGAGAGAGGCGGCCGCGTGATCCCGCTCCCGGGAGGCTCCTTCCTCGAGCTCGGGGAGCCCTGGTTCCTCCTCGGCGTCCTCCTCGTCCCCCTCGCGCTCTTCGCCGGGAGAGGGAGGGTCCGGATCCGGTTCCCGGCGAGCGCCCTCGCCACCGGCCTGTCGGGGCGGGGCCTCCCGTGGCGGCGCCTCCCCTTGCTCCTCCAGGGACTCGGCCTCCTCGGGTTCGCCGTCGGGCTCGCCCGCCCGCTCGCCGGACGGGAGGAGGTCCTCCTCTACTCCGAGGGGATCGACATCGCCCTCGCCGTCGACCGGTCCGGGAGCATGGACCACCAGGACATGGCGGAGAAGAAGAGCCGCCTCGCCGTCGTGAAGGAGGTCGTCGCGCGCTTCGCGCGCGCCCGCCGCACGGACCGGCTCGCCCTCGTCACCTTCGCGCGCTACGCCGAGCTGCGATGCCCCTTCACGCTCGACCGGGAGGCGCTCGTCGAGTTCCTCGACGGAGTCGAGGGCGCGAAGTTCCGGGACGAGGACGGCACGGCGATCGGCGTCGGCCTCGCCCGCGCGGTCGAGGCGCTGGTCTCCTCCGGAGGGAAGAGCAAGGTCGTGATCCTCCTCACGGACGGGGAGAACAACGTCCGGGAGATCCTCCCGCGGGAGGCCGCCGCCTTCGCCAAGGAGAAGGGGATCCGCGTCTACACGATCGGCGCGGGCCGGTTCGTCTACCGGTTCGACCCGTTCCAGCGCGGCTGGGCCCCGACGGACGAGGAGCTCGACACCTCCGACCTCGAGGAGATCGCGGAGGAGACCGGGGGGAAGTTCTTCCGCGCGGAGGACGTGGAGCGCCTCGAGCAGGTCTACGGGGAGATCGACCGCCTGGAGAAGACGAAGGTCGAGGACCGCCGCTACACGGAGTACACGGAGCTCTACCCCTTCGCCCTCCTCCCCTCGATCGCCCTCCTCTTCATCGGCGCCTGGCTCCGCCTCGGCCCGCTCCGGACCCTCCCCTGATGGACTTCGCCGGCCCCTCCTACGTCCCCGCGCTCCTCGCCGCCCCGCTCCTCGCCTTCGCGGGATGGCGCGGGCTGCGCGCCGGGGAGGAGGCGCTGCGCCGCTTCCTCGAGAGGGAGCGGTGGGCGGCGGGGATCCCGGGGTTCGCCCCTTCCCGCAAGCGCCTGCGCCTCGGCCTCGGCTGCGGCGCCCTCCTCCTCGCCTCCCTCGCCCTCCTCGGCCCGCTCGTCGGCACGACGGAACGGGCGATCCTGCGCCGCGGGATCGACCTCGTCGTCGCGCTCGACACCTCCCGCTCGATGCTCGCTCGGGACGTCCGGCCCGACCGCCTCGGCCGCGCGAAGCGGGAGATCCGCGGCCTCGCGCGTCGCCTCCGGGGGGACCGCCTCGCCCTGGTCGCCTTCGCGGGGGACGCGCGGGTCCTCTGCCCCCTCACGCACGACACCGCCTCCTTCGAGCTCTTCCTCGACGAGGCCGATCCCGCGCGCAACCGCGTCGGGGGGACGAACCTCGCCGCCGCGATCCGCGAGTCGCTGCGCCTCTTCGACGGGCGGACGGGGGCCCACGAGGCGATCGTCCTCCTCACCGACGGCGAGGACCTCGCCGGGGAGGGGCTCGCCGCCGCGAAGGAGGCCGACGCGAAGGGGATCAGGATCTTCGTCGTCGGGATGGGCTCGGTCGGCGGAGGGAAGATCCCGATCGAGGAGGCGGAGGGGAAGGAGGCATTCCTCACCGGGCCGGGCGGAGTGGAGGTGCGGACGAGCCTCGATCTCGAGGGACTGCGGCGGATCGCGGAGGCGACGGGCGGGGACGCGATCCAGGTGGAGTCCTCGCCCGCCCCCCTCGACGAGATCTACGACAAGCGGATCTCCGCGATCGCGCGGCGGGAGTTCGAGGGGACGAAGCGCCGCGTCCCGATCGACCGCTACCAGTGGCCGCTCGCCGCGGCCTTCCTCCTCGGGCTCCTCTCGACGGCGATGAGGGAGAGGAAGCCGTGAGCCTGCTCCTCCTCCTCCCTCACCTCCTCCTCGCGCAGGCGAGCCGGCCGAGCCAACCCGCCTCCCCTCCCCCCCCTCCTCCCCCTCCCCCCGTCCGCGGCTCCCTCCGCGCCGGGAACGAGGCCTTCGCGCGCGGGGACATCGCCGCCGCGAAGGCGGAGTACGAGGAGGCCGTCCGCCGGGATCCCGACTCGGGCGCGGCCCTCCACAACCTCGGCCTCGCGCGGCTGCGGGAAGAGGACTTCGAGGAGGCGCGGGCGGATCTCGAGCGGGCCCGGGCGGGGGGCGAGGAGGAGGTCCGGTTCAAGTCCTCCTATCACATCGGGCACGCCCTCTTCCGGGAGTCGGAGGAGGCGGAGCGCGATCCGGACGGGATCGCCCGCGCGATCGCCCTCGCCGGGGCGGCGAGGGACGCCTTCCTCGACGCCCTCGAGCGGCGGGACGACGCCGACGCGCGGGCGAACGTCGAGCTCGCGAGCCGGCGGATCGAGGCGCTCCTCAAGAAGAAGGAGGAGCAGGAGAAGCGCCCCGAGAGCCAGCCCTCCTCCCAGCCGAGCGGGGAGCAAGAGCCCGATTCGCAGCCCTCGTCCGGGAGCCAGCCCGCTTCCCAGCCTTCGCAGAACCCCGAGTCGCGCCCCTCCGAGGAGCGGCCGCAGTCGCGGCCTTCCCCCGAGTCGAGGCCGCAGCCGGAGAGCGCTCCCGCCTCCCGGCCGGCGGGGGAGCCCGAGAGCCGGCCCGCCGTCCCGCGCGAGAAGGTGATGCAGATCCTCGACCGGCTCGCGGAGCTCGAGAAGGAGCGGGAGGCGCTCGAGGCGAGGATCCGCCAGGCGCAGCGGGTGCCGGTGGAAAAGGACTGGTGACGAAACTGCCCCGGACCCGTGTTGATTTGAGTCGTAAGGCCTTCCTTGGCTTGCGGTTGTCAGCAGGTGGGGCCTGTTTTTCGAAAAACGAACCTAACTTGTTGATTCGAAACGGCCCGGCAGTGGTCATCAACACGGTTCTGGGGCAGATTCACAGGTGATCCCCCTCCTCCTCGCGCTCGCGCTCTCCCCCCAGGACGAGATCACCGTCTCCAGCGTCCTCGAGCCGACGGTGATCAAGCTCGGCGACGTGGCGCTCCTCCGGGTCGAGGTGAGCGGGTCGGACGACGCGGAGATCGGGCCCCTCCCCGAGGTGAAGGGGTGCCACCTGCGCCGCGCCGGCCCCCCCGCCCGAAGCGAGCGCCTGAGCATCGTCAACCGGACCCGCCGCCGCTGGATCTCCCTCGTCTACACGATCGTCGCGACCCCCGACGCGGAGGGGGAGTACGACCTCCCTCCGATCCGGGTGACCGTCCGAGGCCGGCCCTTCGAGACGAAGCCCGTCCGCCTCACGGTGGTGCGCGACTTCCGCGGCGCCTCCCTTGCCTTCCTCGACGTCGCAGGTCCCAAGCGGGCCGTCTTCCGGGGGGAGGTCTTCCGGATCGAGGCGACCTTCGGGATCCGCGAGGACCTCGTCCAGGCGCGGGCCGTCTCCGAGCCCGCCCTGCGGGCGGCCTGGGCGGAGGATCTTCGCGACGCCGTGCGCCTCGAGATCCCCCCTCCCTCGCGCGATGCCGCCCAGCAGATCGGCCTCAACGGTCGCGCCGCCTACGTCTCCCGCATCGGCTCGATCCGGCGGGGCGAGGCGGGGTTCGCCGCCTGGCGCCTCTCCGTCCCGTTCGTCGCCTCCTTCCCCGGGCGCATCCCCGTCGGGAAGACCTTCTTCGTCTTCGACCGGATCGTGCGCCGCGGGAGCGGCTTCTTCGGCCAGGACGAGGGCGAGCGGATGTTCGTCGACGCCCCGGCCTTCGAGGTCGAGGTGAAGGAGCTGCCGGAGGAGGGGCGGCCCGAGGGCTTCGGCGGCGCGATCGGGAGATTCGGGGTCGAGACGGACGCGAACCCGCGCGACGTGAAGGTCGGGGAGTCGATCCGGCTCGTGCTCCGGATCTCGGGGGAGGGGAACCTCGAGTTCCTCGAGCCCCCCGACCTCGAGCGGGCCGCCGGCTTCGAGCGCTTCCGCTTCTTCGGCCGGCTCGAGGAGAAGGGGGAGGGGAAGCGGGAGGTCGTCTACGACCTCGCCCCGCTCGGGGAGGACGCCTCGACCCTACCCTCCGTCCTCTTCCCCTATTTCGATCCGGAGGAGGGGGCGTACCGGACGGCGAGGACGGATCCGATCCCGCTCCGCGTCCGCCCGCTCCCCCCGGGAGAGCGCCTCCCCGACCTCCCCGGGGCAGCGACCGAGTCGGCCCCGAAGGACGACCTCCGGGACGCGAAGCCGGTCCTCGCCGTCCGGCCGCGCGCGGAGGATCTTTCTCCGGGGGCGGCCGTCGTCGCCTTCCTCCCGCCCCTCGCCTGGTTCGGCGCCCTCGTCCTGCGGCAGCGTCGCTTGCGCCGGGAGCGGGATCCCGCCGCGTGGAGACGGCGGCGGGCGGGGTCCGCCTTCCGGGAGCGAGTCCCGGCCCTCCGCGCGCGGTTCGACGCCGGAGACCCCCGCGACGCCTGCGTCGAGCTCGCGCGCGCGGTCGCCTCCTACCTCGCCGACCGCGAGGGGACCGCGGCCGAGGCGGTGATCGGCGCGGACGTCGCGGCGCGCCTGCGGAGCCGGGGAGAGCCGGAGGACCTCTCGCGCGCCTTCGCGGAGCTCCTGGATGCCTGCGACCGCTCGACCTTCGCGGGTGCGGGGAGCGCCGCCGAGGGACGCGCCCTCCTCGACCGCGCCGTCGGTCTCGTCGACCGGATGGAGAAGGAGGGGGCGGCCCGGTGATGGCCCTCCTTCTCGCCCTCGTCCTCGCCTTCGGCCAGGACTCCGTCGACCGGATCCTCGCCGAGGCCTTCGCGAAGTACCGCGCCGGCGAGTACGCGGCGGCGCGCGACCTCTACACCCGGGCCGTGGAGGCGGGTGCCGACGGGGGGGAGGTCCGGTACAACCTTGGCAATTGCGAGGCGCGCACGGGGAACTGGCCCGCCGCCCTCGCGGAGTACCGCCGCGCGCAGGCCTTCCTCCCCCGGGACGCCGACGTCCGGCACAACATCGAGGTGGCGCGCCGGAAGCTCGGCCTTCCGACCCCGTCCCCTGGCCTGACGGACACCCTCCGGGCGTTCCTCTCCGGCTTCACGCGCGGCGAGCTCCTGCGAGCGGCCCTCGTCGCGGAGGCGCTCTTCTTCGCCGCCCTCGCCTGGCGGACCCTCCGTCCCTCGGGCCTCGCGCGCGCCCTCTCCGTCGGCTCCGGCTGCGCCCTCCTCGCCTCCCTCGCGCTCCTCGGCCACGAGATCTTCTTCCGCTCTGCGCGGCCGCGCGCCGTCGTCCTCGCCGAGGCCCCGGCGCGGAGCGAGCCGAGGGCCGACCGCGAGGAGCTGTTTCGGCTGCGGCCGGGCGAGGAGCTGCGGATCCTCGGCTCGGAGGGGGAGTGGGTGCGGGTCGAGGCCCCGGGCCGCGGCGTCGGCTGGCTCCCCGCCGAGGCCGTCGAGCGGATCTGACGAGCCCCTCCCGGTAGGATCCCGCCCGCCTCGGGACGGCTCGAGAGGAGGGACCGACATGCTCCGGAGATCGCTCGTCGCCTGCGTCCTCTTCGCCGGCTGCGCGGTGCGCACGCCGGTCCCGCAAGTCGACGTGAACGCCCTGCGGGGCAACCTCGCGTTCGAGGAGGTCTGGTTCCGGGACTTCACGTCCGCGCCGGACATTCCCAACGCGACGTCGGCCCTCGGCCTGTGCGAGGGCTCCTGCCGCGCCCACCTGGCGAGCCAGGGCCTCTTCCGGCAGGTCGCCCGCCATCCGGGATCGAGTTCGGCGGGCGGCGCCGTCGTGGACGTGCACCTCCAGGCTCTCCGCATCGTCGGAGGCGCCGCGCGGTTCTGGGGCGGGGCCTTGGCGGGCCGATCGCACATGAAGGTGCACGCGAAGCTGACCGACTCTGCGACGGGGGGCGTGATCGCCGAGGAGGACCTGATGGGGGCGCCGAACGTCTACGGATCGGCCTACTCGGGAGGCGCCGCCGACCGGGCGCTCCCGGAGGCGATGGGCCGCCTCCTCGGGGACTGGATCCTCTCCCACGCGGGACGCCGCTGACCCTTCCTCGTACCCGCGCCCGAAGGGTACGATCGGTCCCGACTCGACTCCCTTCGGGAGGCTCCCATGGCTCGCATCGGCGTTCTCCTCTCCGGCTGCGGCGTCCTCGACGGCTCCGAGATCCACGAGTCCGTCCTGACGCTCCTCTCCCTCGACCGCGCGGGCGCCGAGGCGCTGTGCATGGCGCCCGACGTCACGCAGCGCGAGGTCGCGAACCACCTGACGGGCGCGCCCGTGGCGGGGGAGACCCGCAACTGCCTCGTCGAGGCGGCGCGGATCGCGCGCGGGAACATCCGCGACCTCGCCACGGTGAAGGCGGACGAGATCGACGGACTGATCCTCCCCGGGGGCTACGGGGCCGCGAAGAACCTCTCCGACTTCGCCGCGGCCGGCGAGAAGGCGAAGCCCCATCCGGAGGTCGCGCGCCTGGTCCTGGAGATGGCGAAGGCGGGCAAGCCGATCGGCGCGATCTGCATTGCCCCGGCGACCGTCGCGGCGATCCTCGGGAAGAACGGGATCCGCGCCTCCGTCACGGTCGGCAACGAGAAGGGGACGGCCGCGAGGATCGTCGCGATGGGGTGCGCCCACGAGGACCGGCGCGTGCGCGAGGTGTGCGTCGACCGCGACGCGCGCGTCGTCTCGACGCCCGCCTACATGCTAGCCACCCGGATCGGCGAGGCGGCCGAGGGGATCGAGAAGCTCGTGCGCGAGGTCCTCTCCCTCGTCCCGAAGCCCGCGGCCGTCGGACGCTGATCGGGCCGCCGGGCCTCCCTCTCACGTCGCACATGTCCACCGGATCGCGCCTCCTTCTGCCCGCCCTGGTCGGCCTCCTTCCCGGAAGGCCGACTCCCGACTCGATCCTCCTGCGCGGGAGCGTTCGCGCCCGGACGGGGCATCCGATCGCCCTGGCCGAGATCCGGCTCCAGAAGGGAGAGGAGCCGATCCCGCCCGGCCCCCCCGACGCGATCGCCGGGGAGGATGGGACCTTCGAGGTCCCGGCGCCCGCGCCGGGCACCTACGCCCTCTGGGCCTCCGCTCCGGGATACCTCGACGGGCGCGCGGGGCCCCTCGAGGTGAAGGAGGGAGCGACGGTCGAGGGGATCGAGGTGAGCCTGTTCTCGGTCGGGAAGACCGCCGCCACGATCACCGTGCTCGACATGGAGGGAGCGCCGCTCGAGGGAGTTTCCGTCGAGGCCTCCTCGACCGGGTTCGCCCTCGGGACGCCCGTCCGGACCGTGTCCGGGCCCGACGGGAAGGCGCGCTTCGAGGCGCTCAACGCGGCGGCGACGAACTTCAAGATGCGCCTCAAGGGGGAGGGGGCCTCGGAGGGCTGCGTCGTCGAGACGCAGGCGAGCCGAGGCCTCAAGTCGTCGGAGGAGTTCGTCCTCGAGATCCGCCTCGGGAGGCCGTCCCGGTCCTTCGAGGGGAAGGCCCTCGACGCCTCGGGAGCCCCGATCGCGAAGGGGCGCGTCGTCGCCGTCTTCGAGCCGGACATGACGGAGCGCTTCTCCTTCACGGGAGGGAGCGCCCCGGCGGGACCGGACGGCACCTACCGCGTCGCCGGCCTCGTCGCGGGGGAGTACCGGCTGCGCCTGTTCGGCGTCCCCCCCGGAGGCGGCCCCGAGCGTCTCCTCGCCGAGCGCGCGGGCGCGCGCCCGGGGGGAGGGGCGATCGACCTCGCCGTATCCCCGGACCTCCCGACGCTGGTCGAGGGGAACTGCGTCGACGTCGACTCGGGCCGACCCCTCGTCGCCTCGGAGGCGAGGCTCGAGATCGGGGGGAAGATCGTCGCCACCGACAAGACGGACGGCGACGGCCGGTTCTCCTTCGCCGCCCACCTTTCGAAGGAGGGGCCCAACATCCTGCGGGTCACCCACCGGAGGTTCGGCTACGAGGAGCGCTGGCTCCGTCCGGAGGAGGTGCGCCCGGACGGACGCTACCCCGAGCTCGCCTTCAGCGTCTCGCGGAAGAAGCCCGAGGACCGCTAGCGAGCCGGCGGGTCAGCGGGGGAGGGGGGAGGTCCGCCGCTCGATCGCGGCGAGCATCTCCTCGTTGCGCGGCCACTTGAAGAACGGCACGCCGCGGCGGGCGGCCTCCTCGCGCTCCGCGGCCTCGAGGAGGGGGATGCGGTCCTTCGGGACGGCCCGCGGGAATCGCTCGCGGAGGCGACGGTCGACGCCGGCGGCCGCCGCTTCACCCCCCGCCGCGTCCATGCCGGGCCGCGAGGCGAGGTAGGCGAGCACGACTTTCGCGCCGCTCTCGCCGTCCTGGCGGGCCTTCCCGACGAGGCCGTCGGAGGCCTTCCGCGACCAGCCGATGACGAAGAGGCCCTCGAGGACGCGCTTCGCCGCCGGATCGTAGACCTCGTAGAGGGAGGGCTCGGGGTCCCCTCCCCGCGGGACCGGGTTCGTCGAGAAGGTGCCGTCGGCGTAGGGGAGGCCGAGGCTCGGGTCGACGCGGTCCCCGATCGCGAAGACCACCGTGTCGACGGGGAGGACCTCCGTCTTCCCCGTCCCCTTCGCCGCGGTCGAGTCCCCCTTGGCGACGAGGACGTTCTCCTCGATCTCGAGGCCGGCGACCCGCCCCCCCGCGTCGCGCACGACGCGCTTGGGCGAGGCGAGGAAGCGGAAGCGGATCCGCGTCGGCCCCTCGGGAACCGTCCCCTCCGGCGTGTCCTCGAGGAGGGCGGCGACGAGCGCGGCCGGATCCTGTCCGACGGCCCCGAGGCGATCGGCGATCCTCTCGACCTCGGCAGCCGCGGCCGCGCGATCCAGGTTCGCGCAGACGTGCTTCATCTCCCGGCGGTCGTAGGCGCGCTCCGCGGGCCCGCGCCGGGCGACGGCGACCATCTCGCCGACCTGCTTGTAGTGCACGAGGTAGTTCGCGACGTCGATCATCACGTTCCCGATCCCGACGACGGCGCAGCGCTGGCCGATCGCGAACGGCCGGAGGCTGAAGGGGGGGAGGTCGTTGTAGTGGTAGACGAGGTCCTTCGCGTGGAAGACCCCTTCCCCCTCCTCGCCGGGGATGCCGAGGCTCTTCGTCCCCTGCGCGCCCGCCGCGACGACGACGGCGGTGAACCCGAGCCCCCTCAGTTCCTCGACCGTGAGGTCGCCGCCTCCCCCGATCCGGACGTTCCCGAAGTAGGAGAGGGCGGGGGTCTCGAGGATCTTCCGGAACTGCTTCCGGAGCCCCTCCTTCATCGCGTGCTTGTTCGGGAAGATCCCGTACTCGGCGAGGCCCCCCGGCTTGATGTCGCGATTGAGGATGAAGGTCCGGTGGCCGGCGTCGGCGAACTTCTTTGCGGCGAACAGCCCCGCGGGCCCGGCTCCGACGACGGCGACGAGGTGGGTCTTCGAGTCGGTCATGGTTGCTCCGGAGTCGCGCCGCGGCCCGCCGGATCGGCAGGGACCCGCCCCGGCCTGAAGTCGGGAGATGATAAGGGCTCCGCGCTCGAGGAGCATGCTCCCCGCACCCGGCGGCGGGAGGGTAGAATTTCCCCGCTCCACCGGGCCCGGCCGCCGGGAAGAGGGGAACCGGGGAGCAGCCCGACGCGTCCTTGAGGCAACCGCATTCTCGCGTGGGATCCACCCGCGCTCGGCTAATGGGACAACTCCGTCGAACCGTCGGCCCGCTCCTCGCCTCCCTCGCCGCCGCCTCCCTGCTGGTCGGCGCCCTCCCCGCCCTGCAGGGGGGGGGAGGGATCTTCCTCCCGGGGACGCAGCCGAACGCGGTCGCCATCACCCCCCCCTTCGTCTGCTCCGTCTGCCACGGCTCCTACTCCACCGGGACGGTCGAGCCCTACGACACCTGGAACGGGACGATGCACGCGAACTCGGCCCGCGATCCGGTCTACCGGGCCGCGCTCGCCGTCGCGAACCAGGACGTCCCCGGCTCGGGGGAGTGGTGCTGGCGCTGCCACGCGCCGAAGGGCTGGCTCGAGGGGCGCGGCACCCCTAGCGACGGCTCCGCCCTCCTGCCCGACGACCTCGAGTCGGTCCAGTGCGACACCTGCCACCGGATGGTCGACCCCCTCACGACGGAGGGGCAGGGCCTCGTCAACCCGGACGTGAACTGGTTCGGGAACGGGATGGCCGTGATCGACCCGGGGAATCCCCCGCAGGAGGCCCCGAAGCGCGGCCCCTACAACGATTCGGTCTCCCCGATCCACGGGACGATCTTCTCCCCGTTCCACCGCTCGTCGAACGTCTGCGGGACCTGCCACGACGTCAGCAATCCCCTCCAGGCGAACCCCACCGACCCCTACAACCCCCTGCTGGCCCACGCCATCGAGCGGACCTACAGCGAGTGGAAGGCCTCCGACTACTTCGCCCTCGGCGAGGCGGGCAACTGCCAGTCCTGCCACATGAAGCACCTGGCGACCGACTACGCCTGCGCGCTCACCACGTTCGCGAACCCGCGCCCGTTCCTCCCGACCCACGACTTCACCGGCGGGAACACCTTCGCACCGCTGATCATCCCGACCTTCTGGAGCCTCGGCAACGTCCCCTACGACACCGTCATCGCCCGGGCGACGCAGACCCTCCAGTCCGCCTCGCGCCTGTGGGTGACGACGCGGACCGTCGGCGGCCAGGTCGAGGCGAGGATCCGCGTGAAGAACCTGACGGGCCACAAGCTCCCGACCGGATACCCGGAGGGACGGCGCATGTGGATCCAGGTCCGCGGGCGCAACGCCGCCGGCACGCTCGTCTTCGAATCGGGCGCCTACGACCCGACGACCGCGATCCTCGCCCCCGATCCGCAACTCAAGGTCTACGAGGCCCAGCAGGGTCTCAGCGGCCCCGGCGGGTGCACTCCGACTTTCCACTTCATCCTCAACGACTGCATCGCGAAGGACAACCGCGTCCCGCCGAAGGGGTTCACGAACGCGAACTTCGCCCTCTTCGAGGGGAGCCCGGTCGCCGCGACCTACCGCGACGGCCAGTTCTGGGACGACACCGTCTTCACGCTCCCCGGCAACGTGACCCGGGTCGAGGCGAACCTCCTCTACCAGACGGTCTCGAAGGAGTACGTCGAGTTCCTCCAGACGGAGAACACGACCGACAACTGGGGGAACGACCTCTACAACCTCTGGGCCACCTCGGGGATGTCGGCGCCCGTCACGATGGAATCCCACGTGAGCGACGCCGGTCCCTTCGTCGAGTCGGGGGCGGGGACCCCCGGATCCGGAGGCTTCGTCCCGCGACTCACCGGCGGCGGGACCGCGGCCCCGGGCGGCAACGTCGTCCTCGCCGTCTCGGACGGCGTCGGTGGGGGAGGCGGGATCCTCGTCTTCGGATTCTCTCTCCTGAACCTCCCGCTCCCCTGCGGAACGCTCTACCCGTTCCCTGCGATCACCCTCTCCCTCCCGCTGCAGGGGATCCTGGGCGTCCCGGGCGGCGGCGCGACGGAGCTCGAGCTCGCGATCCCGAACGACCCGGGGATCTCCGGTCTCGTCACCTACGTGCAGATCGGGGTGATCGATCCGGGCGCGCCGGCCGGCTGCACGATCTCGAACGGCCTCGTCGTGACGATCCAGTAGCGGAGCGCCCGTCGCGCGGGGCGGGCGGCCCCGCTCGAAGGCGCACGCGCGCCTTTCTCACGTGAGAAACACAACGCGTCGCCTTTCCCACGTGGGAAAGACGACGTGCGCGCTTCCGGGATCTGTCCCCGCCTGGACTTACGTCCGGCGAACAACAGCCGCTCGGCGTTTCGGCGAGCGGCACGACGGCTGGGGCACCGCCCACCGTGCTCCGAGGCGCTGGGCCGAGGAGGGGAGCAGCGGGGCCGAACTACCCGGCCCCGGCTGCGCGCGCTGCCGCGCCTTCGGGCACGTTCCTCCTGGGAGCCGAGACCCGCGATGCTCGCTCGCGCCCGATCGCGAACTCGCCAAGGACTCGGCGGGGCAGGACAGGCGGCCGCCTCGCCACGTCCCCACGCCGAAGGAGGCGCCGGTCCGGCGACGAGTAGCATCCGGGCCCTCTACCCGAACAGGAGGACCGCCATGAGGACTCGGCTCTTTCCCTCCCTCGTCCTGCTCCCTGTCGTCGCGGGATGCGCGGGCGTCCCCCGCGTCTTGGTGGTCGACGGCGACGAGGGCCGCACCGTGTACGTCTGGCGCCTCGAGGGGGACGAGGTCGTCGGGGTCAAGCGGTACTCCCTGGAAGGCCCGTCGACCGAGCACCCGCACCGGAGCGTCATCCGCGCGGAGTCTGCGACGGTGGAGCCTCCCCGGTAGCCTCGCCCTGCGCCCCCCCCCCTCCCCGGCCGGCCCGGGGGCGGGACCGCGAGCGGCCGGTCGGGGTCGACCCCCCGCCTCCACCACTCTCCCGATTCGTCGTCGCCCACCGCTCACGTGGGAGAGCTCCGCAGGACGGGAGCGGGCGGCCGGGTAGGTTCAGGAGGAAGGGACGAGTTGACGATATCTCAAATCTGATATACCTTCCCCGGAGCATGGGATGCCGAGAACGGAGGTCCGCTTCTTCAAGGACGCGCGCGGTCGCGTGCCCGTCCGGGAGTGGCTTCGCGACCTGCTGCGCCGCGACCGTCGGGCCCATGCGAAGTGTGTGGTACGCATCCAGCTCCTGGTGGCGATGGGCTACGAACTCCGAAGGCCCCGGCCGATTCTCTCCAAGACGGCATCCGCGAACTTCGAGTGAGGACGGGCAACGTGAACTACCGGATTCTCTACTTCTTCCACGGACGAAACGTGGCGGTCCTCGCTCACGCGCTCACGAAGGAGGACGTCGTCCCCGACGCCGAGATCGACCGAGCGCGCGAGGCGAAGGTCCTGGTCGGGCGGTCCCCCGATCGGCACATCCACCAGGAGTAGGACGATGGCCAAGAGGAAGACGAGGAAGGCGCTCGAGATGATCCGGCGGGATGTCGCCGACGATGCCCGGCACCGCGCGATGGTCGAAGAGGAGCTGCTGAACGCTCACATCGCCCAGCGGATCTACGACCTCCGGACCGCCGCGGGTCTCACCCAGCAGCGACTCGCCGATCTCGTGGGAACTTCTCAGTCGGCGATCGCGCGGCTCGAGGACGCCGACTACGAAGGGCACTCCCTGAAGATGCTCCGCCGCATCGCAGAGGTGCTGAAGATGCGGGTGGAAGTGCGCCTCGTCCCCATGGGAAGGTGACGCCGCGGCACCGGCGCGCTCAGTCAGGGTTCGCGGAGGGGGAGCCGCCGGCATGCATCCTCATCCCCCGAGGGGGACGTCGACCGAGACCGGTGGACCGAGAGCGAAGCCCTGATCCAGGGACTCGCCAGACTGCGTGTTCCCTTACAGCCGGGACCGGGACGAGGATCGGGGCCGAACTATCGCGGAGTCACCCCCCGGAGGTCCCCGCGGTGCCCCGGGGTCCTCCTATGAACGGGGCCCCGCGGCAGGCGCGCTCCCCGGAACCGCCCCGAGGCCGTTCCTGGGCCGGCGCCTTACCCGGGGCTTTCCCGATCCCCTTGACGGAATTGCCGGGAGGGGTTATCCGTCAGCCCATCGGAGGGCCGGCTCTTGAAGATGTGTCAGGCGGTTGCGAGCAACCCCCTGCGGGGGGTGTTCCTTGTGGCGCTGGCGTCGTGCAGCCAGCACCGACAGGTCGTTGCCGAGCCGGGTCTCAAGACCCCCCCGAACGGAAAGGACACTCATATGACCTCAGTGATCTCTGACCCTCTCTCCTCTGCCGCTGCGAAGTACGATGAGGCGATCGCTCGGGGTTGGGCAACTCAGGCCCAGAAGGCCGACTACCTTGACCAGCAGGCCTACTACACCGCCAACCGCGTTCAGATCGAGCAGCAGTACCCGAACAAGTTCATCGCGATCGTCAACAGGCAGGTGTTCGCGGCGGACGAGCCGGAGGTGTCGGAGTACGCAGCGCAATCGGCGTACCCCGGGCGTCAGTTGCTCCTCACCGCCACCCCTCCGAAGATCATCCCGATGCGGTTGGAGACCGGGACGAAGCAGCCGTAGGAGGTCGCGCCATGAGCTTTACCGTCGCGAACGGAGCGGTCGTCACATCGGTTACGGTCAGGAACCTCAACGGAGACTTCGTCTACGCCGGACCGTTCGTGATCGACACAGGCGCAACCGAGAGCACGGCACCCGAGGACTTCATCCGGACCGATCCCAACTTCGGTCTCGTCGGCATGCGGGAGGTCAGGCTCGGGGACGGATCGATCGGAACGAAGATGAAGGCGTACGGAGGCTCCTGGAGTTTCAAGGCTCAGAAGCCGGACAGCACGGAGGAGAAGGACGTTTTCTGCAAGCAGAACTTCTTCTTGGGACCGGAGGCCACCTTGGGCCAGGATCAGATCAACACCGCGGGTCCGGGACCGGGCGGTGGGACGGGCCCGAACAACGGGTGTGTCCTTGTCCAAGACACGTACTGGGATGCGGAAGCGCGTGAGTTGAAGCCGAACGGTCCTCCTCCCTTCCCGGGCGCACCGCCGTCCGCCGGTCATTTCAAGGCGCGGTCGTAGGCGCCCCCTCCAGTAGCGTCGTCGAACTGGGGGACCTCGGGTTACCCGGTCGCCGAACCTGGGGACGGGGCCGAACTAGCCCCGGTTCTTCGACCCTCAGCCGGGCTGCATCGGCGGGACCTCGTCGCTCGGCAGGAAGAGCCCCGGCGACTTCGTCCCGGCCAACGCGCACGCGTCCCGGAGGAAGCCCTCGAGGTTCTCCTTCGAGAAGCCGACCTCGGTCCGGCGGATCGTCCCCTTCGGATCGAGGAGGAAGAGGGTCGGGACGACGGTGAGACCGTAGGCCGCGGAGACGGAGTGGGGAGCGAGGTCGGTCGCGACCGGGAAGGTGACCCCGAGGGCCTTCCGGAAGGAGCCGATCTCCTTCCCCGGGTTCTGCCCGATGCCGACCACGTGCACACCGGTTCCCGCGAGCGCCTTCGCCATCCGCTCGACGAAGGGGAACTCGAGCTGGCAGGTGGGGCACTCCGTCTTGAAGAAGGCGAGAACCACCCCTTTACCGTCGAGGAGACCCTTCAGGGCGAAGGTCTTCTTCCCGTCGTCGGAGGGGAGGGTGAAGTCGGGGGCGCGCTTTCCCTGTTCGAGGGCAACCATGGGTGATGAGTGAGGGTGTCCCCTCCTAGTCTCGCGATCGGTCCGTCGCAAGGGATGGCTCCGGACGCGCGCCCCTTCGACCCGAGGGGCCTGCGAGCCGATGATCGGGTTCGTGAAGCTCCCCGAGCCCCGGGAGGTGCGCGCGAGCGTCGACCGCGTCGTCGATCTGACGGGCGACGTGCGCGAGGTGCACCTGCGCCTCGTCGAGCCCTCCCGGCTCGAGTACCGCCCGGGCCAGTACGCCGACTTCCGGATCCGCAACTCCCGAGGGGAGGTCGAGGTGCGCGGCTTCTCGATCGCCTCAGAGCCGGAGGAGAAGGGGCTCCTCTTCGCGGCGAAGATCCTCCCGCACGGCCTCGCGGGGGCCTACTTCCGCGGGCTCGCGGTCGGCTCCGAGGTGAGCCTGCGGGCCCCCCTCGGCGGCTTCGCCCTCTCGAAGGACGGGGGGTTTTCCCGCCTCTTCGTCGGGACGGGGACGGGGGTCGCTCCGCTGCGCGGGATGATCCGCCACCTCCTTCTCCGTCGGGGGGAGAAGGGGCCCGTCACCCTCCTCTTCGGGGTCCGCCACGCCGCCGACGCCTTCTGGGAGAAGGAGTTCCGCGCACTCGAGCGGGACCACGGAAACTTCCGCCTCGTCCTGACCCTCTCGCAGCCGCCCCACGACTGGGAGGGCGCGCGCGGAAGGGTGACCGACCACCTCGAGAGGCTCGTCACCCACGTTCGAGACCTCGAGGTCTACGTCTGCGGGTGGCCCGCGATGGTGGAGGAGGTGTCCCGGCGGCTCTTCGAACGCGGGCTCGACCCCGCCCGACTTCGCCGCGAGCGGTTCGACTGAGGGGTCGTTCCGGGTTTCCGGCGCGTAGCCCGGCGTAGGTCTGTCCCTTGCCCGGAGGCACCCTCTTCGCGAGGGCCTCGACTTCAGGGCGAACCAAGGAGCAGGGCGAAGAACGCCCCGATCCCCCTTCCTCGTCGTGTGCACGCTCGAGATCGCCGAGGATCCCCACACCTGCCGAACGGAAGACCGGCAGTCGGCGCCGACAGGGAAGGAGGTGTCGCGGGGGACCGAGTCCGACGCCAGAAAAGGCGGTTCGCCGCGCCTCCGGAAGGCGGATTCACGGAACGGCCTTTGAAGTGGAAACCGCCCTCCAGAAGTCCGTGGTTCGCAACCGGTTCCGAGGGCGCACTATCGCTCGAGCGATATGCCCCGCGGGCGATATCGCTTCATCGATTTCTCCCCCCTCCGACGACTCCTCGGGCCCTCCCTCCCCGACCGCTTCGGATGCAAACGAAGCCGGCGGGCCCTCGGGGGCCCGCCGGCAGGTGGACCGGAGCGCTACTCGGCGGACGCGAACCGGACGAGGAGCCGCGCGAAGCGGGCGACCTCGACCTCGCTCCGGAGCCGGACCGTCACCCGGAAGGGGTACGCGGGGTCCTCGGTCCCCAAGAGGCGCGCGAAGCCCCGGACCTTCTCCGGCAACTCCACGACCTCCTCCGCCGCGGGCGGCTCGGCGACCGGGGTCGTCGCGATTCCGCGGAGGCGCTTCACCTCCGCCCTTCGGATCACCGACTCCCGCGCGGCGGCGTCCTTCACCTTCGCCAGGGAGAGGGCGTGCCGCAGCGCGAGCTTCCCGGCCCGGAACGCCTCCCGCACGTCGAGCGGCGCTGCCAGGAGGTCGACGAGGCGCCCGATCTGCGTCCTGCTGAGGCGCAGCATCGAGGCGATCTCGTCGGTGGTCTTCCCGAACTCGTCGCGCAGCTTCAGGACCGCGATCGCCTTCTCGGTCCCGTCGAGGCTCTTCCGGGAGAGGTTCTCGTCGAAGGCCACCCGGAGCGCCTCGTCGTCGCTCGTCCCGTCCGGCAGGACCGACACCTTCACCGAGTAGGCCGAGGGGGAGATCCCCTTCGTCCGGGAGAGGAAGGAGAGGGCCGCGTGGCGGCGGAAGCCGCTCACCAGCTCGAAGCGCTCCCCCTTCCTCCGAACCGTCAGGGGGTGGAGGAGGCCCTGCGCCTCGATCGAGGCGGCGAGGCTCCGGATGCCCGTGTCGGGCTTGAGGGTCCTGCGGAAGCGGAACGGGCTCCCCTCGGCGTCGATGCCGGCGAGGGGGACCGTCCAGGTCGCGAGCCCGGCGTCGGAGTCGGGCGAGGCCTTCGCCTCGACCGCCGGGGCCTTCGTCTCGGGCGGCGGCGCCTCGATCAGCGCCGTCGCGCCCACCGCGATGCCGTTCTCGGTCGCGATCACCGAACTACTCCTCGGGGACCCCGATGGGACCCCGGAAACGGCCCTCCCGCCCGGGCGATGCGACCCGTCGCGGGCGGCGCAGGCGGCGGTCCCGTCGGGGCCCGGAGCCGGCCGGACTCCGCGCACCATCGGGGAACGCCACTCACGCGCCCGCGCCGAGCCTCACGCCGCGGCGAGGGAGCCTCGGCCATGGACCCGCGCCGGGACACCCCGGCCGCGCGATCCAACTACGTACAAGGACAATCCAAACCCCCTGGATGACGCAGGTTTTTTCGGGGGACGACGATCGCCCTTCGGAGAGGTCGCACGCCGGCACGCCCCGGAACACGCGGCCTCTACTGGTAAGGACGATCGAGACGCCCAGTGTGTCCGGGTTTTTTTTCGAACGACCGCGATCCGACCGCCGGAGGGGTCGCGCGCCGGGACTCCCCGGCCGCGCGATCGCTCCAGTTACAAGGACGATCGAGACGCCCGAAATAACCGCTGGTTTTTTCGAAGCGTCGCAACCCGACCTCTGGGAGGGCCTCGCGCCGGGACGACCCGGCCGCGCGAACACGCCCCCCCTAGGTAAGGACGATCGAGAGGCCCGGAATCACGGCGGTTTTTTCCCCCGACGTCCGGGCGGGCGGCGGGGGAGACCGCGAGGGGCCGCTGCGACGACCCGGTTCCGGCGGGTGGAGACGGAGACGACGCCGGGGGGGCGGGATCCCGGACCCGCCACGCGCGACCCGGACGAAAGGTCGCCGCGGGCCGAGGCTCAGCGCGCCGCCCGGGTCGCCGGCCCGGAGGTCGCCGCCTCCGCGAACGAGATCCCGGCGAAGGACTTCTCGAGGATCGCCTCTGCGGCGGCCCACCGCTCCTCGAGGACGGTCGCGGTGAGGACGACCTGGCCCTGGCGTTCCGGGTAGATCACGCACAGGAATCGAAGGGGGAGGTGCTGGCCGGGCATGCGGCCGTGCCACCGGAGGTACGCCACGTCGCGTCCGCCCACGTTCCGCTTCTCCGCGACGTCCAGCGAGACCTCGGGCATCTTTTCGAGGGCGGACTCGTTCTGCTCGAGGAGGCCCTCGACGTCGAGCGGTCCCGGGAGGGGATGGACCTGCACGTTGAGGTTGTCCCTGAAGTAGGGGGGCGCGGAGGCGGGAGCGAACAGGAAGGGGATCCCGCTCACTTCTCCAGCGGTCCACCCGTCGGGGGCGGGGATCCGCAGCCCGAGCCTCGGGAGGATCCACGTCTGATCCTCGACCCGAGCGTTGGCCTGGGCGGCGAGCCAGTCCTCCTCCATCGCCGCCGTGCTCTCGCCGTCCGAGGTGTCGGACGAAGGCGGTGGGGGAGCGCCCTCCAGGGCGGCGAGGAGCCTGTCCGCGAGCCCCGTCGATTCCGCGAAGGCGAGGTCGACGAGAGCCCCGCGCCTGCGAAGGCGCGCGCGCCCGCGCCCTTCCAGCGACTGGGCGAGCTGCTTGGCGTCCTCCTCCCGGTCGCAGGCGATCCGCCAGAGGCCTGCGTAGTCCTTGGTCGAGCGGCGGTACACGCGCAGGCGATCGCCGTCCCACCCCGCGGCGGCGATCCAGGCCTCGGACCGGTCGAGCCCCGCCTCGAGGAGGAGCCCGTAGAGCGCCATCTCGCCGACGACGTCGTCGCGGACGAGCTCCGCCGTTCCGCCGGCCTCCGGCCAACGCGGGAGATCGACGGCGGTCGGGGCATCGCGCCCACGTTTTTCCGAGTGGAGGATCTGCTCGGTCGAGACCGGCCGTCGGGTCCAGAGGCGCTTGAGGGCCTCGGCGCCTCCCTCCTGGAACGCGCGAAGCGCCCACTTCGTCCCGGCCTCGTACGGCACGTAGGCGGATTCCCCGGACAGGAGTCGGGCGAAGGGGTTCGCGAGGGTCTCCGGATCGATCGATTCGATGTCCTGCCTCCCGCTCGACAGGAGGGCGATCACCTCCGCCTCGCCCTCGAGGAGGCACCTCGAGATCCCCGCGCTCTCCCAGGTCCCCCCCTTGCCCCCGAGGAGGGAAGCGAGAGGGGAGGCCTGGTCGCGCCAGGCGTGGCCGAGCTCGTGCGCGAGGAGGGGCGCGATGTCCGGGACGGAGGACCCGGATTCGACGAGGACGATGGCGCCGCGGTCGGCCTGGTAGTACGCGGGGAACTTCGAGAGGAGGAGGCGCACGACCTGGGTGCGCATGCCCTCCTCGTCGACGGGGAGTCCGAGGGCCGCGACGAGGGCTCCCGCCGCCTCGAAATGCCCCGGCCCGAAGAAGAGGTCCTGCTGCCGATCGAGGTCCTCCGCGCACTTCTCCCGCGGCTTGGTCTCGACCTTCAGGCGGCCGAGGTCGACGCGGAATCCGGCCGCCTCGAGCGCGCCCGCCGTCGCCCGCACGAGCGAGTCGGGGCGGGACTGCGGCGCAGGGTCCTGCGCGCGAAGGGGGGAGAGGGCGGCGGCCGCGGAGAGCGCGGCCGCGCGGACGGGATCGCGGAAAGAGGCGCACATCTTCCGCGCTTGCGGGGGCGAGGGGTTGTTACCCGAGCTGGTTCGTGAAGACGTCGTACTGGGCGACGTCCTCGCGGGAGCCGACGGCGAGCGGGCAGCGCTGGTGGAACGCCTTCGGCACGATGTCGAGGATCCGCTCCTTCCCCGTGCTCGCCGCGCCGCCCGCCTGCTCGGCGAGGTAGGCGATCGGGGAGCACTCGTAGAGGAGGCGCAGCTTCCCCTCCGGCTTCTTCGGGTCCTTCGTGTCGGCCGGGTAGAGGAAGATCCCCCCCTTGAGGAGGGTCCGGTGGAAGTCGGCGACGAGAGAGCCGACGTAGCGCGAGCCGTAGGGGCGCCCGCTCGCCGGGTCGACCGTCTTCGCCCACTCGACGAACTTCAGCATGCCCGGGAACCACCAGGGGGAGTTCCCCCCGTTCGTCGAGCAGGTGTTGCCGCGCGCGGGGATCTTCATGTCCTCGTGCGTGAGGACCCACTCGTCGAGGTCGGGGTCGAGCGTGAAGGTGTGGACCCCCTTCCCGGCCGAGTAGGTGAGGGTCGTGCGCGGGCCGTAGACGAGGTAGCCCGCGGCGACCTGCTCGCGGCCCGGGCGGAGGAGGTCCTGCGGATCGGGCGCCGGGGCGCGGCGGCGGAGGACGGAGAAGATCGACCCGATCGAGATGTTCGTGTCGATGTTCGAGGAGCCGTCGAGGGGGTCGAAGGAGACGGCGAAGGCGCCTCGGGCGCCGTCCGGGGGGATCGTCGGCTGCTCGACCTCCTCGGAGGCCATGACCGCGACGAGGCCGCTCGAGGAGAGGACCTCCGCGAAGATGTCCTGCGCGGTGTCGTCGAGCTTCTGGCAGGCCTCCCCCTGGATGTTGACCCGGCCCGAGGCGCCGAGCCCCCCTCCTCCGATCCCGGCCCGGGCCACCGCGCGGGCGATCCGGTTCCCCGCGTCCGCGATCGTCCGGAGCAGCGCCGGAAGGTTCCCTCCCTCGACCCGCGGGACGTGGGCGAGGAGCGTCGTCACGTCTACTCGCCCCCCTCCCCGACGTCGTCGGAGGCATGCGCCCCCGGCGCGGCGCCGGAGCCGGACCCGCCGAGGGAGGCGGGGCGGGCGAGGGGGACGTCGACCCGCCGGACGTGTTTCTCGACGAGGGGGCGGGTCCCGACGACGTTGAGCTTCTGCAGGAGGAGGGAGAAGCGATCCTCGAGGTCCTTCGCGATCGCATCGCGGACGGAGGAGGGAAGGTCCCACATCTCGTGCTTGAAGGGGCCGAGGGCCTTCTTCCGGGTCTTGACGAGGTACTGGGCCTCCGTCTCCCCCTCCTTGCGCTCGTCCGCGCAGTTCTTCACGCACCACTCGTTCACCCGGGCGAGGAGCTCCTTCGGGAAGCGGGGGTGGTCGTAGGTCATGTCCTGGAACTTCGTCGCCAGGTGGATCTCGGCCGCCTCGACGCGCGGGAAGTTGTCGAACGCCTCCTCCGGAAGCGTCGAGGCCCCGTGCTGGACGGCGCCGGCGAGCCCGTACTCCTCGCGGGAGACCTTCGAGAGGGTCGCGAGGGTGTCGAGGTCGATCTTCACCTTCGCGACGGACCCGTCGGCGAGGCGCACCCCTCCGTGGCTCGTGCCGCTCTGGACGGAGACCTTCGTGATGCCGGGGGAGGCCCGGCGCTTCTCGAGGGAGGCGCGGTAGCCGTCGACGTACGCGCGAAGCTCCTCCGGCGTCGAGTTCTTCTTGCCGACCTCCCCGATCTCGCCGCCGACGCCGATCACGACCCCCTTCGGCTGGAGCCGCCGGACGTGGGCCGTGATCTCGGCGGAGGGCTCGAAGTTCGGCCGCTGCTGCTCCTCGAGCGTCTTCTTCGAGAGGTCGACGAGGGTCGAGGCGTCGATGTCGATCTGGAGGAAGCGCGCCTCGATCGACTCGCGCACGAGGTCCTGGATCGCCGCGATCTCCTTCCCGGGGTCGGAGGCCATCTTCTTCGCGTTGAACTGGTAGTGGTCCCCCTGGAGGAAGACGGGGCCGCGCCACCCCTCCTTGATCGCGGCCGCGAGGACGCAGGCGGCGTACTCGCCGGGGCGCTGGTCCGTGTAGCCGATCTCGGAGCGGGCGATCTCGAAGATCACGGCGCCCGCCTCGTGGCGGAGCGCCGCGCGGAACACGGCGCGCGCCGTGTCGTAGGCGAGGGCGCGGATGTTGATCGCGGGGACGGTGAATCCGCCGCACTCCCCGCGCCCGCGCGCCATGTAGAGGTCGTGGACCGAGGCGGACCAGGCGCCGAGGGAGCGCGCGGCCTCCGAGATCACCCAGCGCGTGGCCTCGCGGGTCCCGGCGTCCGGGGAGAAGACGGCCGTCCGGACGAGCGGCTCGATCGACTCCGAGCGGAGGCGCAGCGGGTTCCGGACCGTGACGGAGCCGTCGATCTCGAGGACGCCGGTGAGCGCTTTCCGCAGGGCGGAGACGTCGGCGTAGGGCAAGCTCGCCTCCAGGGGAGGATGGGTTGCGACGAAGGATTCTACCCCGCGGTCCCGCGCGAGGTGCGAGGGGTCCTTCCGCGCTACGGGCAGTCGCTGACCGCGTTGCCGATCCGGACGCGGAGGCCGCTGCTCAGGTCGAACTGCCCGAGCAGGGCGCCCCCCGCCTGGATCTCGACGGCCTGGAAGTTCAGGTGCGCGCCCTCGATGGCGGGCTGGTTCGGCACCGGCAGGGGGAAGGAGGCGAGGCCGCTGGCGTTCGCGGTGACGGGGGGGAGGACGAGGAGGCCCGTCCCGAATCCCCCGGCCATGTGGAGGGTGCATCCGGGGCCGACCGCCTGGGTGCCGTCGAACGCGCTCGCGACGAGGAAGACGGCCCCGCCGGAGGCGTTCCCGCCGCTCTGGAGGCCGAAGCTCGCGTTGCCGAGCGTCGCGCGGGCCGGGGTCCCCGTGGCGTAGAGGGAGGGGGCCGCCTGGTTGCCGCAGCCCGGGCCGAGGTTGACGTTGTAGAGCCCGAGCGGGGCCGTGCTCGTGACGGCGACGCTGGCGGCGCCGGGGCCCGGATCGAAGGCGTCGAGGTCGAGGGCGGCGGAGCCGACCGGGGCCGCGTCGCAGTCGAACCAGAAGTTGAAGATCGAGTTCCAGCGCAGCGGGTTGCCCGCCGTCGAGTAGACGATCTCGGACCCGACCACGGAGGCGGCCCACGGGTTCCCCGCGTCCTGGTCGACGTCGTGGAACCCGAGATTGCTCACCTGGGCCCCCGGGCAGATCGGGATCCGGAACGCCCCGGTCCCCCGGTTGTTGTCGCGGTTGTGGACGGCGTACTCGTAGTGGTAGAGGCCGTTCGTCGGGCCGGTCACCTTGACGGCGACGAAGAGGCGGCCGTCGTCGGTGCCGTTCGTGTTCGAGGAGACGCTCGCGCCGGTCCAGCGCTGGAGGACCGAGCCGGAGAGGAGCGTCCCGAGGGAGGTGACGCTGTAGGAGGAGCCGTTCCAGGTCGCCGAGAAGCCCCGCGACCCGATGTTGTTCCCGCGGTTCGCCTCCGCCTCCCCGGGGACGAGGTAGCCCGCCTGCCACCAGTAGGTCGCCCCGGCGACGGTGAGGTCGACGTCGTGGACCCGCATCTGGTGGTTGAGGCCCGCGTTCAGCGCCGAGGCCTGGCTCGTCGTGAGGCTGCGGACGCCGTCGCACTGCTGGGCCAGCGGGGCGAGGGGCTCCCCCTTGTCGAAGTGGGAGCAGACCGGATTCCAGATGCCCGTCCAGGGGTTCACCTCGCCCGGAGGACCGAGCAGGTAATGGTCGACGAACTGGCCGTTCGAGTAGGTGTCGTTGCAGCCGACGGCGACCTCGGCGAAGGGCCCGCCGAAGCAGGAGCCGCAGCTGCTCGGGTCGTTCGACGAGCCGAAGGTGTGCTTCACGTAGGACCAGTCGGAGATCTGGACGAGCCGTCCCCCGGACTCCCGGGCGACGATCAGGTGGATGAAGCCGTGGTCCGGGTCCATCGCGGCCTGGAACGGGACGCCGACGGTGCCCGGATTGCAGCAGGTCGTCCCGGCTCCCCAGGCGCTCGCCCCGTTCGGGAAGACGCCGGACCGGACGTAGTCGTTGATGCCGATCGTGGCCTCGAGCGCGAGGTCGAGGCCCGGGACGACGTTCGGCTGGGCAGCGACGGGGGCCGCGAGGAGGGAGAGGACGAGGAAAGGACGAAGTCGGGAGTGGGTCACGGTTGTTCCTCCGGGGAGCAGGGGAGGGGGAGGGCGAAGGGAGCTACAGCGTCAGGGGCCTCCGATCCTAACGGTGCCGGCAGGCCGCGCAAGCGGGCCTGTCCCGGAGACATCCGACGCCCCGCGGTTATCCTCCGGCCATGCCCTCCCCCGCTGGAAAGGGACTCACACGAGAGGAGATCGAGCGGAGGGTCGGCTCCGTCGAGTCCTGGTATCACTGCATCGAGCTCGGCGAGGGGGTCGTCACGCCGGGGACATTCGACATGCGCCCCTTCGTGGGCGACTACGGGATCCCGGAGGACCTCGCCGGCCTCGACGTGCTCGACGTCGGCGCCTCGAACGGCTTCTTCTCCTTCCTCCTCGCCGCCCGGGGGGCCCGGGTCCTCGCGAGCGAGCTGCCCGGATTCGCCGCGCACGACCTCCCCGGATGGTGGCGCGCGAAACGGCTCGCCGAGATCGGCCCGGAGGCCCTCGAGCGCATCGACCACCACGAGGTGCGGGGAGGGTTCGAGGTGGCGCGGGAGATCCTCGGCGCGCCCGTCGAGAGGATCTTCGCGCGCATGGAGGATCTATCGCGCCTCGTCGAGCGGCCCTTCGACCTGGTCCTGTGCAGCAACGTCCTCCCCCACGTCCGCGACCCGCTCGGCGCCCTCGAGGCCGTGCGCGAGGTCCTGAGACCCGGCGGCCTCCTCATCCTCGCCTCCCCGACGGATCGGACCGAGCCGCAGTCGAGCTACGCCCGCTTCGTCCCGGATCCGGCGGTCCTCGCTTGGTGGGTCCCGAGCGCGACGGCCCTCCTCGGCATGTGCCGGAAGGCGGGGTTCGAGGGCGCGGAGGTCCGCAGCGAGTTCGAGCTGGCGAGCCGGACCGGGCCTCCGCGCCGGGACTGGATCGCCGTCGTCCACGCCCGGCGGCCCCGGGACTCCTGAGCGGGGCCTCCGGACGCCCCCCCCGGGGGGGGCCCTACCTGTTCGAGGTGAAGGTGACCTCGGAGACGCCCACGTTCCCGCGGGCGTCGAAGGCCCGCACCGCGAGGCTGTGGGTGCCGGCCCCCAGGTCGTCGATGTGGAAGCGGAACTCCTCCCGGGGACGGTCGCAGAGCGCGTCGAGCGGCTCGAGGACCTTCCAGAGGCCGCCGTCGAGGGCGTACTCGAGGCGCGCGACGCTGCTGAAGGAGTCCTCCGCGAGGCCGCTGATCGTGAAAGACCCCCCCGCCTCGACCTTGAGGGCGGTCACCTCGGGCTTGCGGTTGTCGACGAGGACCGGCTCGGAGACCTTCTCGTACTTGAGGGCGCGGTCGGAGGGGTTGTTCCCCCGGTCGGAGGCCTCGACCTTGAAGGTGTACCAGCCGTCCGGCAGGCCGGCGCCGTCGAGCTTCCACTTCTTCTTGTCGATCGGCGCGTCGCGGTTCGCCTTGATCCAGGCTCCCCCGTCCTCCCGCCGCCAGAAGACGTCGAACAGGAGCGGGTCGCCGTCGGTGTCCTCCGCCTTCCAGTCGAACTCGATCTCGCGCGAGGTGGGCGGCTCCCCCCGGTAGGCGCCGTCGAGGTTGCCCGCGTTCACGGTGAACTCCGAGACCTTCGGCCGCTGGTTCTCGGCGAGGTAGGCGACCTGGACGGACCGCAGGACGGCGGCGGGGTCCTTCTCGAAGACGGCCCGGAACTGGAAGAAGCGGCCGGGGGGGCTCGGCACCGCGAGGGTGCGCCCCTCCGCGGCCGGGGACCAGGCCGACCACAGGTCGTCGGGGACCTGGGTGTTGCCGCTGCGGGTCTGCCAGCCGATCGAGCCCTCCCCGAGCCACTCGAGGACGCCCCAGCGCGAGCGGAACTTCGCGTCGAGGACCTCCGAGGTGTAGACCCCGCGCCCCGCGCGCTCCCCGTCGACGCGGTAGACGGAGCCCGAGTTCCCGGTCCCGAGGAAGGCGAGCCCCCCCTTCGCGACCGTGAGGGTCATCGCCTGGTTCTCGTTGAAGTCGATCAGGGTGAAGTAGGTCCCGTCGGGCCGGACGCGGTAGACGCGCCCCTCGTCCCCCGTCGCGACGAGGGCGTTCCCGTCGCGGTCCCCCTTCACGTCGATCACGTAGGTCTTCGCGAACTCGTAGAGCTTCTCGAGCCCCCCCGTCTCGAGGTGGAGCCGGTAGACGCTCCCGTCGAAGAGTTCCTGGAAGGGGGAGCGCTCCTCCGGTCCCCCCTCGCCGGTCTTCTCGACGGAGCGCTTGAGTCTCTGGACGAAGGTCTTCGGCTTGAACTTCTTGCTCTTGTTCACGCCGAGGTAGAGGTAGGGGGGGGCGACGTGGAGCGAGCGGACCTCGTTCTCGACGAAGTCGACGGTGACCGTCGCCTTCCCGTCGGGGCCGATCCTGTAGAGGATCCCCTCGAAGGTCGTCCCCGCGTAGAGCGAGCCGTCGGGGGCGACGGCGAGGGAGAGGACGTGGTCGTCCTTGCAGTCGTAGAGGACCTCCGCCTTCCCGTCCGCGCCGATCTTGAAGACCTTCCCCTCCTCCCCGGTGCCGGCGTAGACCGTGCCGTCGGGGCCGACGGCGAGCGACCAGACGTAGACGCCGACGTCGGGGGTGGAGAGCGTGGCGAGGTCCGCGACCGTCCCATCCGGGGAGATCTTCAGGACTCGCCCCTCGGGGATCGTCCCGGCGTAGACCTCCTTCCCGTCGGGGGCGACGGCGAGGCAGGCGACGACGAGGTCCTTCCCCTCGAGGAGGGTCTTCAGCCCCTCCCCCTCGAGCCGGAGGATCTTCCCGTGGTTGCCCGTCCCGAAGTAGGCCGCGCCGTCCGCGGTCACGCAGGAGGACCAGACGCCGATCTCCTCCGTCGCGAGCTTCGTCAGCTTCATCCCGAGGGCGACCTCGCCGGAGGAGGAGACGACGACCCCCTCGAGCTCCCCCTTCGTGAAGGAGCCCTCCGTCTGGACGCGCCAGACGGTGGTGCCTCCGACGAAGGGGGCGGCGGCGGCCCGACCGGCGAGGGGGCCGAGGAGGAGCGCCCCGAGCGCGAAGACCGCGAGCCTCACTGTCCGCCTCCCGTGTTCTTCACCTTGATCCTCACGCTCTTCTTTCCCGCCAGGACGTACCCGGTCGGCGTCTTCACGCGGAGCGTGTCGGGGGCGATCGTCACCCCGGCGGAGGCCGAGGAGAGGAGCGTCCCGAACACGGAGAAGGGGAGCTTGCGCAGGCTCTTGCCCTCCTGCTTCGTCCCGATCGTGCCGAGCTCGACGACCGTGACGAGGTCGCTCGAGAGGTACTGCGACTTGAGCCACCGCACGAGGTCCTCGACGTTCTTCGGCTCGGGGGCGTCGGGCTCGGTCGTCCGTCCCGCGCCGACCTCGATCTCGTAGGTCTCGGGGGGGAGGTTCGCCGGCAGCCGGAAGGTTACGTTCACCTTCTCGTCGGGGCGGTCGTAGGGGCGGAGCACCACGGAGAGGGTGACGTCGCGCCCCGCCTCGACCTCGTTGACGTCGGTCCAGGCGGCCTGGATCTCCGCCGTGCGCCGCTCCGGGACGACCTCGACGTCGGCCTCGACCCGCCGGATCTCGACCTTCCCGAACGGGTTCTGCAGGAGCCGCGGGACCGCCGTCATCATCATGGGGGAGGCGACGCTGGAGTTGAGGACGCCGAGGTCCTCGAGCTCGATCGGGTCCCGCCTCCCGGCGAGCTCGATCCGGATCTTCGAGCGGACCGTCGCGAACCCCGTCACCGGCTCGGCCGACTCCGCGCAGGAGAGGAGCGCGCTCATCAGGAGGCCGGTCGTGAAGCTCGGGTGGCGGACGACCTCGACGGAGTAGTCCTCCTTCCACCCGGTCCGGGAGTTCCGGACGTGCAGGTCGAAGGGGACGAGCGGCGTCGGGCGGCCGAGCTCGCAGAGGATCGCCGACTGCTGGTCCCGCAGGAGGGATCCCGCCTGGGCGACGGGGGAGGACATCTTGTAGGCGTAGTTGAGGTCGGCGACGACGGTGTGGACCCAGGCCGAGGTGACCGGCATCGGCCACTCCCCTCCCTGGAGCATCGGGTGCCCGAAGGCGAGGACCGAGTCCCCGTCGCGCCAGGTCACCGTCCCGGTCCCCGTGGCGTCGAGGTCGCCGCGCATCAGCTGCACGCCGATCGATCCCCCCGGCTCGATCTCGATCTTCCTCCCCGGGTCGTAGGTGCCCCCTCCCCCCTGCACGACCGACAGCCCGTGGGGCTCGAGCTCCCCGGCGAGGAACGCGGCCGCGCGAGGCGAGAAGCCCGACAGGAAGAGGGGGGTCGCGAGGGGGCGCAGCCCGGAGGCGAGCCCTCCGCCCGGCTTCCCCGGAGGGGAGGGGGAGGGAGGGGCCGAGCCTCCCGCCACGGGGGTGGGGGAGAGAGGGCGGTCCCTCTCGCGAAGCATCGACTCGAGGGGGGTGATCCCGGTGATCGGGTCCTTCGGGAATCCCGAGAAGCCGTAGGCGAGCGCCCCGAGGCACTTCCACTCCCCGTCGTCGGGGTCCTGCAGGTAGACGGGGCTCCCCGACATCCCGTGGAGGATGCCGATGTGCCCGATGTCCTGGCCCGTGACGGAGGACTTGCCGACCACGCGGACGAGGACGACGTCCTGGCGGGGGAGGTACCTCGGGAGGACGTCGATCACCTCGAGGTCGAAGCGCTCGATCGTCGTCCCCTGGAGCACCGTCCGCATGTACCCCTTCATCCCCGCCTTCACCTTCGCGAGCGGGAAGGGGCGCTCCCCCTTCCACGCCGTCCCCTCCCCGGCGGGGAGGAGGAGGGAGGCCGCGAGGAGGAGGGATAGCGTTGCGCTCATGAAGGGCCACCTCGGCGGGTCGGTCGCGGGAGCTTCATCCGGGGACCTCCCGTATCGACACGCCCGGCTCCGGGACGTGACGGGCCCCGGCGGTTTGCGGGAGCTTCGGGGAAGGGTTCCAAGCCGGCGGCTATTCTAGTGGTCCCCCTCGCCTCGTCCTACGCGCCCCGAGGGGGAGGACGCTCCCATCTCGACGCGCCCCCGCATCCCTCCGGGCCAGACTCCGACCTCGGGCTGGCCGATCCTGCACGTCGGGGAGGTCCCCTCCTTCGAGCCGGAGACGTGGGATCTCCGCGTCGGGGGAATGGTCGACTCCTCCCTCCGTCTCGGTTGGAAGGAGGTCGCCTCGCTCCCGACCGAGCGTCTCGTCGGCGACTTCCACTGCGTGACCGGCTGGACGAGGCTCGACCTGGAGTGGGAGGGGATCCGGCTCCGCGAGATCGCCGAGCGCGCGGGACTTCGGCCGGAGGCCCGCTTCGTCCGGTTCACGGACGGAGGGCGCTACGACGCCACCCTGCCGCTCCCGCTCGCCCTGGGCGCCGAGGCCCTCCTCGCGACCCGCCAGGGAGGCGAGCCCCTCCTCCCGGAGCACGGCGGCCCGCTCCGGCTCGTCGCCCCGCGGCGGTACGGATGGAAGTCGGTCAAGTGGGTCCGGACGATCGACTTCCTCTCCGAGGACCGGCTCGGCTTCTGGGAGGTCCGGGGCTACTCCAACGCGGCCGACCCCTGGCGCGAGGAGCGCTTCGCCTGAACGGAGCGGAGCGCCGCCCGGAGGAGCGGCTCGAGCCCCCGGCGGACCCGGGCGTTCGGGTAGGCGACGAACGCGACGGACGCCTCGAGGTCGAGTGGAAAGTCGAGGGGCCTCCCGGACGGATCGAGGACCTCTGCCCCCGCTTCGAGGGGAACGAGGAGCGCGGCGAGGTCGTAGGGCTTCGCGCTCGCCCGGATCGAGCGGGGGAACAACGGGCGGAGGTCCGCTGCCATCCGCAGCCTCCCCTCCGTGGCGTCGAGGAGGAGGCGCGCCGTCGGCCCCGCCATCCAGTCGCCGATCGCCCGAAAGTCGGTCCCGAACCGGCGGACGAGCCCCGCGTGGAACTGGTCCTGCACGCGTGCGATCGGCGTCCGGTCGGCCGCGCCGAAGGCGGCGAAGACGTGGAAGCCCGCCCCGGGGCGGGCCCGCCCGTCGGCCCGGTACCGCCGGCGCGACCGTACCCTCCCGTTCCCCGCGTCGCGGATCTCCTCCCAAGCCCCTCCTCCGCGTCTCGCCGCGAGCACTCGGATCGTCGGGGATCCGGGCAGCGGGATCTCCCCCTGGAAACCGAGGAAGAGATCCTTGGCGCGCGCTGCTCCCGCGCGCTCTCTCGCGAACCCGACGAGCGCCCAGGCCGGGCCGAGCCGATGAGTCCGCTCGCGGCTCCCGTCGATGGGGTCGACGAGAACCCGCACGCGCGGCGTCCCGCGCCCGAAGCTCCTCTCCCCGAGGCCCTCGGCGACGAGGAGAGTCGGGGAGACGGCGCCGACCTCTCGGCCGAGGGCCTCGAGGGCCCCATCCGCCAGCTCGTCGATCTGGAACGAGAGGTCGGCCACCCCTTCGCGCGCCGCCCGGTCCGGGTCGAGTCGCGCGCGCGAGACGGCATCGAGGACCCGACGGTGAAACCTTCGGGCGGCCGAGAGTAGCGGGGCGACCGGCGCGGGAGGGCGCATGTGGCGAGAAGCGCCGAGGAGACCTACGCCGTCGTCGCTCCCATCACCTCGAACCCCTCCCGCTCGGCCGCCTCGGCGAGGCGGCCATCGAGGGTGACGAACGCGAAGCCCTCGGGCCGGTCGGTCACCGCCACGAGGGCCGCCGCCAGCTGGAGGGCGTCGGCCGTCCGGAGGGGGTGGGTTTCGAGGAGCCGCCGGGCCCGGCTCCGGACGGAGCCGAGGTCCTCGAGCTCCGTCCAGTCGCCCGTGAGCCTCGAGAGGCGCCGCCGCGCCTCGCGGAGGTGGGGGGAGCTCAACACGGCCTCCCTCCTTTTGCGGCACACCGCGGACCAGACCTCGATCTCCGTCAGACACCAGACGATCTGGGCCGAGTCGGAGGAATAGAGCTTGGCCACGGGGCCGCTCGTCGGCTCGTGGACCACGAGGGGGACGACCGCGGAGGATTCCCAGAACCTCACCATCCCGCTCGCCGCTCCTCGAGAAGGGCCTCGACGGCGCCGGTCTTGGCGGGCCCGGGGGGGCGCTTGCGGGCGATCTCCGGGACCCCGCGCATGGGGCCGATCCGGGCCACCCCCGCGCGGCGCAATCGCTCGAGCCAGGGGTGGAGCCGGCGGCCGTTCCCCGGTGAGCCCGGCCCCAGGGGGACGAGCCGTGCGATCGGGAGGTGGCGGTCGAGGATCTCGATGCTCTCCCCGTTCCGGACGGCGTCGAGGAGCCGGCTCAGACGATTCCGCAACGTGGTCACATTGACCCTTTTCATGAGGGCCATTGTGGCGCGCCCGTCCCCCCTGTCCATCCGGCGGCTTCGGCAACGCCGGGCCGCGCGCCGTGCGTTCCGTCTCGTGCCGGGCGGCTCTCCCGGGCCTAGAGTGGGGATCGGCCGGTCTCGATGAACGAGATTGCCGAGGCGCGGGGTCAGCTCGATCTCTTCGCCGGAGGGGATCCGGCGGGCCTCCGCGTCGTCCTTCCGCTCCCGCTCCGCGTCCGCGCGCAAGTGGCGACCGTCGACGAGGAGGTCTTCCGCGCTCGATGGCTCCTTCCGGGAGAGCCGAAGGGGGAGACCGCTGTTCCCTTCGACGCGCTCCTCCCGGCGGAAGGACACCCCGAGTACGCCTCGGTGCGCGCGCGGTTCCAGAGCCTTCCCGGCGGAGGCCTCGCCGCCCGCATCCTCGGAGGGATCGCCATTCTCGGGCGGGAGCGGAAAGCCGTTTTCGATCGCGCGGCCACGGTCGACGTCGAGGGGGATCTCCCCGCGGACCCGGCTCTCGGGTTCGACGCCGCGCTCGAGGTCGCGTCCCTGAAGGCGATCCTCCGCGCCTACGGCGCCGACCTCGCCGACCGCGAGGTCGCCCGCCTCGCGCTTCGCGTCGAGAGACTGATCGCGGGAGGAGAGGGGGACTTCCCCTCCCGCCTCGTCGCGACATCCGCCCCACCCGATTCCGTCGTCCCGGTCCGCGGGGAGGAGGCGGGAGAGGCCGTGCCGCTTCCGAACGGGGTCGCCTTCCTTCTCCTCGCCACGAAGAACCTCTCACCCCTCCGGGAGGAGCGTGCTCCGGACTCAAGGTCAGGCAGCACGCAGGCCGCGTCCTTTCTCGAGGCTCTTCGCCGCCTCGGAGGAACGGCGACCCCCGAGGGGCTGAGGGTCCTGGGAAGTGCGCTCCGCGAGGCCCTCCCCGCCGACGCCGAGGGGGAAGCCACACGCCTCCTTCGGCCCGATCGCCTGGGCCCCGAGAGGGGCGTCTTCGGCGCCGCGGCTATCCGAGGGTCGGGCTCCCTCCTCGTGCTCGTCGACTCCCGTGGGGAATCGGCCGTGCGCGATCTCCTCGCCGGCCCGCCCGGACTCCGCCTCGTCTGCCGCGTCGGGAAGGTCCCCGGCTAGATGACCGTTCAGGATCTCCGAACGGAGGGTCGCGCAACCCTCCTCGCGGGGGTGGCCAGACAGCGCCCACGGCGGCGTAGCCAGGTGCGGACCTCGACCTTGGGCCCCTCCATCCTGCGACGGCACGCTGAACTCCCCGACGAGTCCCTTGGGCTCGCACGGCGAGACTCAAGGGGAGAGATTCACCTTTCTTTCGTAAGGCTCGCGCCCGTTGGGAAACCTCGAACCGGGAGCTAGGATCTCCACCCGGACAGTAATGACGAGCGCTTCCTTTCGCGTAGTCCTGGCGTGTACCCTCGTCGGTGGTTGCTTGAGAGGCGGCAGAAACGCAGAGGATGGGCCGGCTCCCGCGCCGGCCAAGACGTCGGCGGTGGCCCAGACCGTGCCGCAGGAGTGGCCGGGGAGGGACCGGTGGGACTTGCTGCGAACGGAGCTTCGGGCTCAGTTGAAGAAGGAAATAGGCGACCGGCGGGGAGAGGAAGCTGCGGCGGGCGCCGGCTGTCAGGTGGACAAGCCTGTGGAGATCCGGATTCCGTCGGCCTTGCACACGGATGCAGCAGTGCGGTTCTTCAAGGTCGGGTACGGATGGACGGAGTCACCGCGCTCCAGGACGTGTGGCTGGTTCAAGATCGGCGCTCGCCGCGGGTCGCAGGAGCTGGTCCGAATTGGAAGTGTGAAGGATCTTGGAGAGCTCCTGAGTCTTACTGACCTGGAGATCGCGTCGCCCGACGTGCTTGGTGTCCTTGTCGACCGCGTGTACTTTGAGTGGGACTCATCGATTGGGGATCCGAAGTCAAGTACGTATCGGGAAGCCGAGGGCTTCGTGGTTGAGAATGTGGCTGGAATGTGGGTGTTTGCAACCGACAAGGCTGGACACGTAGTCGGAGTGAGAAGGACGCGCTAGCCTCGACGCCCCCGACTTGACCCGCCGCGGTCTGGATTCGCCGAGGTTTCTGCGGAGGCGACCGCGACTTGGGCCTGATCGGGTGGAGGGCGGAACGATGCCCGGCACCAAGGTTGCCGAGCTGCCCGCAGTAGCCGGTCGGTGATCCCGGGGGGCGTGAGTCCTCTGCCGTACCGAGGATGCAGGTCCGGGCACCCGCAATGAATGGGTCCTCCGGGTCCGCCTGACGCCTGTGGCTCCGGGGGAGCACGGGCTCTCCGGCTCCCGACGCGACGGGCGGTGGGAGCCCCCCCCCACACGGGCTCAGCCGAGGAACTCGTCGCTCTCCTCGACGTCCCCGTCAGTTCTCTCGGGGCCCCGCGGCCCTGAGCTCGTCCCATTGCGGTGAGGAACGAAGCTCCGGGAGGGAGTACTAACGAGCCTCCGCCTCAGACCGACGAGTCCTGTTCCGGAGTAACCGGTCCCACCTTCGAAGTCTGAAAACCTGACTCAAACGCTACGTGTTTCCCCCTACAAGCCTTCCTAGTCGGGCAGGACTGGCCACAGCCGCGCGATCTCTGGTTCGGGAAGCTGGACGAGCGCCGGGGCCGCGCGGGGAACGAGCCAGCGGAGGATCTCCTCCATCGAATCCGGAGACATCGCCGTGCACCCCGCCGTCGGGGCGGGCGCCCCGGACCATAGGTGGAGGAAGATGCAGGAGCCGAGTCCGGCGCGGGCGGGAGCGACGTTGTGCCCGACGAAGATCCCGAGACGGTAGGCCTCCCCGACCTCGAGCATCCGCTCGGAGGACTTCCAGTCGGGTCGCGACGCGCTCGCGCGGTCGACGATCGAGTTGTAGTGGGGCGAGGCGGGGTCGTCGACGCACTCGGTGCCGGGCGTGAGGGGAAGGTAGGGGATCTGGATCCAGCGCGCCTCCTCGCGCGGGGCCGATCCGAACGCGACCCCGAGAGGGAAGATCCCCGCAGGGGAACGCCCGTCCCCCTCCCGCTTCTCCGGGCCGGAGGAGGGGCGGGCTCGGTCGGTGGCCCACCCGAGGCCGGCGCGGCCGACCGTCACGGGTCGTGGATCTCCGACCCGTCTCCAGGATCCGCCGGGAGAGTCGCGCTCGTAGCGGCGGAGAATCCCGTCGCTCGCCGTCCACGAGGGGGTCCGGACGAGGAGGACCTGGAGCGCCTCGTCGGGAATCAGGATTCCTCCCGCCGGTTCCCGCGCGCAGGAGAGGACGGATGCAGAGAGCAGAGCGACCGGGAGTCGGAGGCCTGCCCGTTCGGGGGAGGAGGCGCTGGATCCTGCGCGTCCGGTCATGGCGGCGTATCTATTATCTGTCCCGTGATCGGAAGCCTCCTTCTCCTCTTTCCCCAGGTTCCGCCGGTCCAGGCGGAATCCCGGCCCGTCGCGAGGCCGCTCGCCCGCGTCTCCTTCGAGAACGTCTCGGGCCGGCCGATGAAGGGGGCGATCGTGAGGGGGAACCTCCCCCTCCCGCCGACCTACTCCGGTTCGGCGCCTCCGCTCACGCTCGCCTACGGTCGGCGCCCGCTCCCGACCCAGGTCACCGTCCTCACGACCTACCCGCCGACCGAGGCGGGAGGCGCCCTCGGGCGCCCCGAGATCGTCGAGCTCGCCGCGCGCGTCGACCTCCCTCCGTTCCCGAGCCTCACCCTCGAGGTCCTCGCGACGGAGGGAGGCGGGGGCGAGGGGAGGCCCGCGACGGGGCCCGAGGTCGCCCGTCTTCTCGCGGCGAAGGATCCCCTCCTCGTCCGCGGGACCGACGTCTTCGGAAACGCCTATGCGGCGGCGATCCCGCTCGGGGAGGAGCCGCTCGAGGTCTTCCGGCGGGGGCCCCTCCTCGAGACGCGGATCTACGTCGCGACGATGCGCCCCGCGGGTCCCGGTGGGGAGGCCTCGCCGCCGCTGCCGGCGCTGTGGCGCGTGCGCGCGTACGTGACGCTGTTCGGGGAGGAGGACTTCGTCCTCGTCGACTTCCTCTTCCACAACGGACCGGTCCGGGAGGACGTGCTCGGTCCCTTCTACTTTCGGGACCTCGAGGTCTCCGCCCCCGAGGGGTGGAGGTTCGACGTCTGGAGGAAGGAGTTCGGGTCGTCGGGTCCGGAGCGCGTCGAGGGGGGCCGGGCTCACCTCCCGGTCGTGCCGCCCCTCCCCGGCGGCAAGATGCACTTCGTCCCCGACCAGGCCTGCTTCACGGTCCGCACCACCCTCTCCGCGGGGGGCGCGCGCGAGCGGGCCCTGCGGTTCCTCGTCGAGCGGCCCGTCTTCGTGCCGGTCCCCGGCGGAACGCTCTGGTCCTGGTCGAACCCGCAGACCGCGCGCTACGACGCGAACAAGTACCCGCTCCCGATGGTTCCCGAGGAGATGCGGGCGGAGGTCCGCGCCCGGCTGACGGCGGAGGCCGAGGGGCTCGACGCGGTCGCGAAGGAGGGGTGGAAGGGGCGAGGGTTCCACCGGGGCCGGCTCGGCTGGGCCTTCCCCTACGACGACCCCTACGGCGGGGTCACCGGCGGGGGAGGGCTCTCGTACGTCTACGAGCACGAGACGGTCGCGACGGGACACCGCCGGTCGATGGACCGGATCCTCCTCCTGATGGATCGCGTGTGGGAGCGGGAGTACCACACGCTCTTCTTCGAGGACGGTCGCCCCTTCACGATGGCGAGGCATCCCTTCTTCCTCGGGAAGCGGTACGAGCCGCCGGGGAAGGAGCCGGGCCCCGTCGCGGATCCGCATCCGGGCCGCAATCACCTCTGGCGCGGCTACCCCGCGCCGCCGCCCGGACCTCCCTTCGACGCGCACCTCGCCGCCGTGCGGGAGCGGGGCCTCGCGCCCGACTACGAGCCGGTCCTGCGCGGCTACGACTCCTTCGACACCCAGCACCGGGCGCGCGCCTTCCACATGATGCCCGCCTTCTACCTCCTTGGGGACCCGATCGCCCGGGACCACATCGTGAGCCTCGCGATGGTGGACAACGCGATCCGCTGGAAGGGGCTCCCCGGCGTCGAGGCGCTGGTCGCGCAGTTCCCGGGAAAGGGGATCGCCGGGGGGCGCGCCGACGGCTGGATGGACCACATCCGCGCCGCGGCCTTCAACCTCTCCCGCGATCCGGAGGTGCGTGGCGAGATCGAGGCGGCGGTCGCGCGCTACTACGCGGTCCTCGAGAAGGCCCAGTCCCCGGAGACGGGGAACTTCATCCGGAATTCCGCCTACGAGAAGATCTTCGGGGGGCAGGCCGACTGGGACCAGGCGTGGGAGTCGGGGTGCATCATGGCGGACGGGGCGAAGTGCGCGCTCGAGATGTTCCGCGGAGGCCCGAAGGACGAGGTCGCGGCGCGGATCGCCCGGATCTTCGAGAAGCGCGCCCGCCTCGCCGTCGGGGCCGGGTGGAACAAGGACGCCAGGGCACCCTTCGCCGCCTTCCGCATCGGCCCGCCCGGCAAGCTCGACGAGATCTTCGTCCCTCCCGTCGGGTCCGGCGCGGACACCTTCTACATGGGGACGCCCTTCGCGTGGTTCCACGAGCTGACGGGCGACCGCGTCTTCCTCGACCGCGCGCTCCAGGCGAGCGGCCACGCCGAGGACCGGGTGAAGTTCGTCCGCACGATGTACCCGAACGGGATGTGGACCTACCTCGTCTGGCGGATCCAGCGCGAGGTCCTGCCGAAGCCCTTCCCGGAGCGGCGCCATTGAGAGGGCCGGCCCCGGGCGCGGGCCCCGGGGCCGACCGGAGGCGCGAGGTTAGGCCGAAGTTCCTAGGGTCGGGAGAGCGGAAGCCTGCTCGTGCTGGGCGGTTGAATTCACGTCGGGGTTGCGCCGACTGACTACATTCGGTAGTCGACGCCGAGGAGTTCAAAGGCCCGCCGCTGCAGCGCGGTGGGGGTCGCGATCACCTCGAAGGGGGCAGCCGCGAGCGCCCGGGGTCGGACGCGGTTCTTCGTCACGGTGGCGAGGTCGCGAAGCAGGCTCTGGAAGCTGTGGACCGTCAAGCCCTCCTTCGTGCGCTTGGTGAGCGCTTTCTCCAAGGCGCCGCTCGAACGTTGCGCCGGGGCGACGACCGAGGCGCGGCGGGCCTCGCCTTCCTGCGGGTGCTCGTCGTCGAAGAGCAGGGGGGCGAGAGCGCGGCGCATGTGCCACTCGACGTAGTA
>JAKEFM010000118.1 GCA_022616055.1 Planctomycetota bacterium | reverse complement strand
GCGTTCGTGGAAGTCTCGGAGCGTCTGCGGAAAGCTGGGCCTCGGCATCGACGCCGCACCCTACCCGTGGGGGCTTCCTGAGCAAACTGGATAAGCATGTTCTCGAATCCGAGCGCGCCCGGCTCTCGCCGAGGACCTTCACGAAATACGAGGACGTCGTCGGACTCCTCGAGGGCTACCTCGACGGCTGCGGGCCCTCCTCGCTCGACCCGAGGGAGGCCGCGCAACTTCGCTCCCCGGAAGGGAAGGAGGACCGGCCGTTCTGCCTGGTCTTCGGCCCCGACCGGATCCTCCCCGAGGTCGGGATGTTCCTCGGCGACTACATCCCGAGGAAGGTGATCTGCGGGAAGGAGTTCCTCCGCGCGGCGGGGACGGTGACGAGGAGGCTCGCGGGCTTCCTCGCCGAGAAGGGGTATTCGGACCTCGAGGAGGCGGCCTACGCTGCCGTGCGCGGGAAGCGAGCCGCGCGCGACCTGCCGAAGGCGAGGGACTTGGCCGGGATCCTCGAGGAGTGCGGGGGCGCCCCGGGGACGTCGGAGGCGGCCGAGGAGATCGAGGATCGGTTCGACGTGAGGCGCATCGAGCCCGGCCGGATCTGGGTCCAGGCGTGGACCGGCGTGCGCCGGATCGGCCCGATCCCGGTCTCCGAGGAAGCGAGCGGGGGCCTTCGGGAGGGCTGGGCGATCTCGGGCCGCATCGGGAGGTTTGGGAGGAAGTGGCATCTCTTGGAGGTTTGGAACGTCTACCCGTGAGGAATCGCAGGGGGGCGGATCCGATGAAGAAGGGGACGTCGCGGTCGCCGAAGGAGCGGAGCGCGCTCGAAGCCCTTGGAACCGACGAGGCCCGCGAGGTGCTCCGCCGCCTCCTCGCCGCGCGCCCCGAACTGCGGGAGGAGGCCGAGCGCATCGCCTGGTCGATCCTGGGGGAAACCTCGTTCGAGGCGGTCGCCGAGGGGGTCGGGGAGGCGGTGCGTTCCGTCCACGAGGAGGATTGGAGCGGGCGCGCGGGGAGGCACGAGTGGGGATAAGTCGAGCCATCCGAAGCCGCGTTCGAGGTCCTCCAGGAGGCGGTCGATCCCTTCCTCGACGACATGAAGCGGCGCCTCGAGCTGGGCCACGAGGCCGAGGCACTCGAGATCCTGAAAGGGATCTTGCTCGGCCTCTACCGGCTCCGGGGCGAGAAGGAGCACGAGGTCCTGCGTTGGGAGGAGGACTTTCCGGAAGACGCGGCCGCCTCCGCGATCTACGACTGGCGCAAGGAACGGGCGCAGGGTTCGGCGCGGCGGGAGCCTCCGGGGGTGATCCTTCCGGCCGAGTTCGTCACGACGCATGTCCCCGAGTGGAAGGACCTCGTGGCGATCGCCTCGAAGGAGCGAGGATGAGGAACCCCGGAACGAAGGCGACGTCCGCTTCCGCTGAAGCGACCCTCGCTCCCCTGCTCGATGCGGCGATCGAGATGCACTCGGCCGACTGGGGCTACCTCTTCCTGCGTGAGGGGAAGGCGCTCCGCTTGGCGCTCGCGCGAGGGCCGGAGGGAGGGGGCGCTCCCGAGTTGCCCGGGACGCTCCCGACCGGGGAATTGCCGTCGGGACTCTACGAGTCTTCTTCGGAGGATCTTCCCCCTCCTCTGCGGGAGGTCCTCCGGAGAGCGGGGCTCGAGTCCTTGTTGGTCCAATCCCTCGGATATGGGCCGAAGGCGAGTGGGCTCCTCCTCCTCGCTTGGGAGACGGCGGTCGAGGTGGACGACCAGGATCGGACAGAGGTCATCGGGGAGTTTCTCGAGCGCGTCCTTCGACGACTGCGCGTCGGCCGGACCCGGACCGCGGAGAGATCTCGCGCTTCGAATTCGATCCGTGGATCCTGACATCCGATCCTGGTTCGAGCGCTTCGGCTTCCCCAAGGATCCCGTGCCGCCGGGGTTGACGATGACGTTCGTCCGGAGGGAGGGGACCCTATTCGCGCGCCTGCATTCTCCCGACGGCGACGAGATCGAGCGGCCGCTCCGTCCCCTCGCCGACCTCTTCGCCGCGGACGCCCCTGAACCCGTCCTCGAGGTCGATCCCGACCGCTACCTCTCCCTCCTCCAGTCGATCGAGATCGCAATCGTCGAGTTCGACAGTGAGCACCCGGGCGCGACGGACGCGAAGGTGCTCCGCGTCCTCGACGGCCTGATCGAGCGGCTCGAGGAGGAGGCGCTCGGCCCCATGCGGACCCGGATCCAGGACCGCCTCCGGCTGGAGTTGAGCCTCCGGGACTGGACCCGCGCCGAGGTCCTCGCCTGCCTGAACAAGGTGAGGAAGTCCGTCAAGCTCCACCGCTCGAGCGGCGGGGAGCGGGGCTACCTCGACTTCATCCGCGGCTACGTGTAGCCCGCTCGCTCGACGCGCGCCGCGGGGACTCACCGAGCCGGTCCCGCGCGTGCGCCCGGCGCCCGACGCAAAGGGCTAACGGCCGCGGCCGCCTCGCGCAGGGACTGGGCCGCCTCGAGCGCCTCCCGCGCCAGGTCCGGCGAGGCGGGGCCGCCCGACTCGACGAGGCTCCTCATGTCGCGGACGAACCCCCAGATCTCGAGGCTCTCCCGGGCGAGCCTCCCGGAACGCGCCGCCTCGTACGCCGCGGCGAGGAGGGCGGGGCCGCGGGGCGGGTCCCCTCCCTCCGCGAGCGCGGCGCGGAGGGCCTCCTCGGCCGCCTCGGCGGAGCGCAGGACCGCCTCCGCCGCGAGCCCTCCCCCGAGGAGGCAGCGGGCGGCCTCGAGCTTCTCCTCGGCGCGCTCGAGGAGCCTCGCCCGACGGGAGGCCGCCTCGTCCTCCTTCTTCTCGCGCGGCTGGGTTCGCGTCGCGAGAGAGGGGCGAAGCGCCTCGTAGGAAGCGGAGTCGAGGACGGCGAAGGGGGTCGCACCGATCGCCGGGAGGAGCGAGGCGCGGGCGGCAGCAGCGTCGCCCCGGACGACAACGAGGAGTGCTCCGCTTGAAGCGCGCTCGACCGACTCGAGGTTCCCCTGGAGCGCCGCGGCGACCCTCTCGCGGAGCCGCTCGAATTCGTCCGCGGGCTTCGCCTTCGGGACGAGGACCGGCTCGGGGACGGGCTTCTCCTCCTTCGGCCCTCCCCTCGGTGCCTCCCGCGCCGGCTCCGGATCGGGGGTCGGCCCATTCTTCCCGGGCGCGACGAGGCCCGAGAGGAGGGAGATCTGCGCCTCGCGCCTCGAGGGGAAGGTGATCTCGGAGAGGGCGCCCTCCCCGCCGACGACCGACTCGAAGAGAGTCCTCTTCCGCGCCAGGGTGTCGAGCATCCGCTCTTCGATCGTCCCCTGGGAGATCAGCCGCACGACCTGCACCGTCTCCCGCTGGCCGATCCGGAGCGCGCGCCCGACGCGCTGGTCGTAGCGTGCGGGGTTCCAGGGGAGGTCGAGGTGGACGACGACGCTCGCGGCCTGCAGATTGAGCCCGAGGCCCCCCGCGTCGGTCGAGAGGAGGACCCGGCAGGAGGGGTCGCCCGAGAAACGGTCGAGGAGCGCGCCGCGCCGGTTCGTCGGGACGCTCCCGTGCAGGCGCTCGAAGCCGATGCCGCGGGAGACGAGGCGCTCGGCGGCGAGCGCGGTCATCCGCTCCCACTCGCTGAAGACGAGGGCCTTGCGTCCCCCCTGGAGGACGAGCTCCTCGAGGATCGCCTCGAGTTCCTCGAGCTTGGGGGCGACCTTCACGCGGCGATCGAGGATGAAGGGGGTGTCGCACGCCATCCGCATCATCTGGAGGTGCTTGAGGAGGAGGTCCTTCTCCTTCGGGGTGAGCGGCCGGCGCTTGAGGATGGCGAGGAGCCTCCCGACCGCCTCCTCGTGCTCCCGGTAGAGGTCGTCCTGCTCGGGCGACATTGCGACGAAGTAGGTGTTCTCGACCTTCTCGGGCAGTTCGAGCGCCACCTCCTCCTTGCGCCGGCGGAGGAAGACCGGGGCGATCCGTCGGCGGATCTCCTCGAGGTTGCGGACGCCGACCACCTTGCCGTCGGCGTCGAAGGCGTAGAAGCGCTCGTTGAAGGCCCAGAGCGGCCCGAGGACCCTCGGGTCGACGAACTGGAGGACGGAGTAGATCTCGTCGAGGTTGTTCTCGAGAGGGGTTCCCGTGAGGACGAACGCGCGGGGCGACTTCCTGCGGAGGCGCTTCACCGCGTCCGAGGTCTTCGCCCTCCAGTTCTTGATCCGCTGCGCCTCGTCGAGGATCACGAGGTCGAACCGGATCGCGGGGTCCGCGAGGATCCGGGCGTCGTGCCGGACGAGCTCGTAGTTGACGACGGTGAAGAAGGACCCCGTCCGGTAGAGATCCTTCCGGCGCGCGCGCCCCCCCTCGACCACCGTCACCGCGGCGTCGGTAAAGCGTCCGATCTCGCGCGCCCACTGGTGCTTCAGGGAGGCGGGGCAGACGACGAGGACGCGGGCGATCCCCTTCGTGCGGCGCAGCCACTCGCAGGCGGCGATCGCCTGGACGGTCTTGCCGAGACCCATCTCGTCGCCGAGGATCGCGCGGCCTCCGAGGGCGAGGTGGAGAGCCCCGCGGACCTGGTACGGGTAGAGGGGAGCCCGCAGCCAGTCGAACTTCTCGCGCCCGGAGCCGATCGCGACCTCGAGGGTCTCGCGTTCCCTCGCCGCGCGCCTCCTCTCCTCCAGCCCCTCGACGAAGCGCCTCGCGTCCTCGGAGACGGCGACGGGAAGGGACGCCTCCGCGATCCTCGCCTCGAGCGCGCGGAAGGTCCGCGCGGGATCGCCGCGCAGCCTCCCCCCTTCGTCGAAGAAGGCTCCGAGGGCGCTGGCGAGCCCCTCCTCCATTCGGGGCGGCCGCAGGATGCGCACTTCGACCTCGGCGCCGTAGTAGAGGAACACGTGGGGGCGCGGAGAGGGCTCGCGCAGGAGGGAGCGAGCGGGACCCTTGAGCGTGCGGCGCAGCCGGTAGAGGACCGCCTCGATGTGCTTGCAGGTGCCGAGGAGGTTCGACTCGTAGTCGGGGCAGGTGCAGCCGTTGCCCCTCGAGGTCGGGTCCCGCAGCTCGACTTCGTACCGGGCGCCGGAAGGGGAGAGGACCTCGAACCGCGAGTGGACCGGCTCCTCCCCGGCGTTGCGGATCCGGAACCGCCCGAGCCTCGCCCGCTCCCGGCGCCGTTCGACCTGGACCGCTTCCATCGCCTTCGCCTCCGAGGATCCCGGCCCGCCTCGACCGGCGAGCCCGACCGACCGCGGGCCGGAGTCTATCCGCATTCGCGGCCCGAGGGGGGCGGCCGCGATTCCCGGCGACCGGGCCGGTCAGAGCAGATCCGGGAGTTCGCGCAGGCAGACCTCGAAGGGTAACACCCGCACGGCGCCCTCGTGGTAGGCGCGCGTCCCGCCGTAGACCATCGTGCACCGCGCCACGGGGAAATCCTGGCGGAAGGACTCCAGGCCCCGGAAGTCCTCTGACCGCAGGCGCGAGGAGCGCTTGACCTCGAAGGCGCGAAGCCCGCGCTCGCCATAGAGGACGAAGTCCACCTCGAGCCCCGTCGCCGTCCTCCAGTAGTGGAGGCCGTAGTCCAGGCGGAGATAGTCGTTCCAAGCCCGGATCTCCTGGAAGCGGAGCGTCTCGAGCGCCGCGCCGTTGATCTCCTCCGGGGAGTCGAGCGGCCCCCGCGGACGGATCGCTCGGAAGACGCCCGCATCGAAGAAGTAGAACTTCGGATGCGCCACCACCCGACGGCGCGCCCTCTTCGCGAAGACGGGGACCCGGACGGCGAGGAGGAGGTCCTCGAGAATCGAGAAGTAGTCCTCGACGACCTTGCGCTCGACGTGGCAGTCCCGCGCCACCGCCGACACGTTCAGGGGGGAGGCCTGCGATAGAGACGCGGCCTCCAGGAATCGGCTGAAGGCGCCGAGGTTGCGCGTGAGGCCTTCCTGAAGGACTTCCTCGCGGAGGTAGGTCCGGACGTAGCTGCGCAGGAACCCCTCGGGGTCCTCCTCGACGTAGGCCGCGGGGAGCTGTCCGAACCGGAGCGAGTGCCGGACGCGGAACGCGGAGCCGAGCTCCCGGCAGGTGAGGGGGTGCATCCCGAGCGTGAGCGCCCGGCCGGCGAGGAGGTTCACGCCCTTTCTCCACAGCTTGCGGGCGCTCGAACCGGTGAGGGCGAATCGCAAGCCCCGGCGCTCGATGAGGCGGTGGACCTCATCGAGGACCTCCGGGACCCTCTGGACTTCGTCGAGGACGACCCACCCTCGGAATCCCTCCGGAATCCTGCGATCGATGCGCCCGGGCGAGGCCAGGAGCTCGGTGTAGAGCTCCGACTCCAGCAGGTCGAGGTAGAGAGCCCCGGGGAAGCGGTCCCGCACCCAGACGGTCTTCCCCGTCCCGCGGGGCCCGAAGAGGAAGAAGCTCTTCGTCCGGGGCGGGCGGAGCGAACGGGGGAACATGGGTCCAGATTCTATTTGATTCTGGACTCGAGGGACCCAGAAACGGGTCCCTCCGCGGTGGCGCGGGCCCGCCGCCGCCTACCCGCTCCTCTTCCCCCCGGCATGTCCATGTCGCCGTCGATTCACGCCGCATGCTGACGGCGAGGTAGTCGACCCCCGCGGAGGGCCCCCCCGATTCACTCGGGCGTCACGTACGCGGCCGTGATCGCGCCGTCGACGGTGAACGCGGCCCCGTTCACGTAGGAGGACTCGTCGGAGGCGAGGAAGAGCGCGGCGCGCGCGACCTCCTCGGGCCTCGCGAGCCTCCCCATCGGGATGTGGACGAGGCGGCGCTGCTTGCGGGCGGGGTCCGCGAAGAGCTTCGCGAGGAGGGGGGTCTCGACCGGGCCGGGGCAGAGCGCGTTCGCCCGGATCCCCTTGCGGGCGAACTCGACGGCGATCTCCCGGGTCATCGCGAGGACCCCTCCCTTGCTCGCCGTGTAGGCGACCTGCGAGGTCGCCGAGCCCATGAGGGCGACGAAGGAGGCGGTGTTGATGACGCTCCCCCCTCCGGCGCGGAGGAGGGCGGGGAGGCCGTACTTGCAGCCGAGGAAAACCCCCTTCAGGTTGACGCGGATCACGAGGTCGAAGGTCTCCTCGTCGGTCTCGATCACGGAGCCGTCGGCGTCGGGGAAGATCCCCGCGTTGTTGAAGAGGACGTGGAGGTTCCCGAAGGCCTTCTCCGCCGCCTCGACCATCGCGCGGGCGTCCGCCGCCTTCGAGACGTCGGCGCGGACGAAGTGGGCGGCGCCCCCCGCGCGCTCGATCTCGGAGGCGACCTTGCGGCCGGCCTCCTCGTTCATCTCGGCCACGACGACGGAGGCCCCTTCGCGGGCGAAGAGGAGGGCCGTCTCCCGGCCGATCCCCGAACCCGCCCCGGTGATCAGGGCGACCTTGTCCTGGAGCCTCCTCCCGTTCCCTCCGCGGAGGGACGCGCGCTTGGGCCGCGTCACGACGCCGCCGAGGGCCGGCGAAGCCCCCGCATGACGATCACCGAGCAGGCGATGATCGCGACGCCGATCGTGAGGAATCCGGCCGTGACGAGGCCCTCCTGCCACGGGAGGGCTCGGTGGCCGGCCCCCGTGATCAGCGAGAGGCTCGACGCGCCGAGGATCGCCGCCAGGGTGACCGTCGCCCAGTTCCCGTAGGTTCCGACGAGAGCCGTCCAGAACGCCGCCGCGGACGCGCGCGCCGAGAGCTTGAGCTCGCCGAAGATCGCGCCGAGCGCGAGGAGGAAGATGCCGTTCATCACCCCCTCCAAGTGCGCCGCGAGCCCCATCCGGACGTTCCTGAACTTCTGCTCGACGAGGCCGGTCAGGAGGCCGAGGAGGAACAGGAACATCCCGTGCCAGAGGAGACGACGCTTCGCGTCCGGCATGTTCATCCCCTCTCGAAGAAGCGCGCGCGCTCCCAGCAGGTGACGACCTCGTCGAACTTCCGCTGCTCGGTGCGGAGGAAGTGGAGGTAGTGGGCGTGGACCTCCTCGCCGAAGGCCTCCCGCGCGAAGGCGCTCTTCTCGAGCGAGGCGATCGCCTCCCGGAGCGTCTTCGGGACCTGGGGGAGGGCCTTCGCCGCGTAGACGTCGCCGCGGAAGATCGGGGGAGGCTCGATCTTCTCCGCGATCCCCTTCAGGCCCGCCGCGAGGCTCGCCGCGTAGGCGAGGTAGGGGTTGGCGTCGGCGCCGGGGATCCGGCACTCGATCCGCAGGGACTTCCCCTCCCCGACCACGCGGAAGCCGGCCGTGCGGTTGTCGTGGCTCCAGGCGATCGCCGTCGGGGCGAAGGAGCCGGCCTGGTAGCGCTTGTAGGAGTTGACGTTTGGGGCGTAAAAGGCGGAGAGCTCCGCGGCGTGGGCCATCCAGCCTCCGAGGAACCAGCGGAAGAGCTCGCTCCCGTGGACCGGACCGAGCGCCTTGCCGCCGGCGAAGAGGTTTCGGTCCGCGGAGAGGTCCCAGAGGCTCACATGCTGGTGCATGCTGCTCCCGGCAAGCCTCTCGTTCCACTTCGCCATGAAGGTGACGGAGAAGCCGAGGGAGTGGGCGATCTCCTTCGCCGCGTGCTTGTAGAGGACATTGCGGTCGGCCTGCTCGAGGAGGGGGGAGTACTCGAGGTTGATCTCCTGCTGCCCCGGGCCCCACTCCCCCTTGCTCGACTCGACCGGGACGGCGCTCCCCTCGAGCCCCCGCACGATCGCCCCGACGAGCGGCTCCTCCTTCGTCCCCTGGAGGATGTGGTAGTCCTCGACGTAGGAGCCGAAGGGCTCGAGGTCGTGCCAGTCCTTCGCCCGGGCCGCGTCGTAGGAATCGCGGAAGAGGTAGACCTCGATCTCGGAGCCCCCCTGCGGCAGGAAGTCGAGCCCGCGCGCCCGCTCCATCTGGCGGGCGAGGATGCGACGCGGGGCGACCTCGACGGGCCGGTCGCCGGGCTCCTTCGACAGGTCGCAGAGGACGAGGGCGGTCTTGGGAAGCCACGCCGCGCGCCGCAGCGTCGAGAGGTCCGGGGTCGCCTTCACGTCCCCGTAGCCCGCCTCCCACGAGGCGAAGGCGTACCCCGGCACCGGGTCCATCTCCATGTCGCAGGCGAGGAGGTAGTCGCACGCGTGCAGGCCGTGGCCGGCGATCGAGTCGAGGAAGAACCGCCCGGTCGCCCGCTTGCCGACGAGCCTCCCGTACCAGTCGGGGAAGACGGCGAGGACGGTCTCGATCTCCCCGTTCTCGACGAGGGGGGCGAGCTCCTCGAGGGTGAGCCTCCCGGTCGGCATGCTTCCTCTTCCTGTCCGGAGCGCGGTGGGGGGGGAGAGGGTATCGCGGGCGGGGGGCCGGCGTCGCCCTTGCCTCGGGCCCTCCGGACGGATAGGACGGGGCCGTTCCGGAGCCCCCCCGGCCCCGTGGTTCGCGTCCAGCGCGCGGGCGCCGGCCGGGAGGCTCCCGGGTTCCGCACGCCCTCTTGGGACCCCTCGCCCTCCGCGCCCATGCGTGACCCGAGACGGTTCGCGTTCGCGGCGATCGGCGCTCTCTCGGCGATCGCCTCCCTCGTCCCGGCGCAGGCTCCGGCCCCGGCTCCGGGTCCCCTCGGGCCGGGCCCGACGGTCGTCCTCGCCGCGTCCCCGAAGTCGCTCACGCCGAGCCCCTTCGCCATCTCGAACGGGCTCCTGCGTCTCGAGTTCTCCCAGACCCAGAACCGGATCGAGTTCGTCCGGCTCGTGAAGCTCGCGGGCGGGCTCCACAACTTCCAGAACGACACCCCCTGGAACCGGTTCTGGGAGGTCGGCCTGCGGCAGCTCCCGATCCCGCAGGGAACGGGGGTGTGGCCCGTGCTCGCCAAGGTCTACCCCTCCTCCTGCGTGGGGCCGGCCAGCCGCGGGACCGTCGTCTCGGGGCCGACGACGACGCTTTCCATCACGTGGAACGACTGCCGTCCCGTCGCCTCCGATCCGACGAACTGGTTCAACGTGACGCTCCGGATCGCCCTCACCGCGGGGGACCCGATCAGTCGCTGGACCCTGGAGGTCGAGAACCACCTCCCCGACTGGGCCCTCTTCTACACGAGCCTCCTCCACGGCTTCGCGCAGGAGCCGCAGGACACCTACCTCGTCGTCCCGGCGACGGGCCGGCTCCTCCGCAACCCGCACTTGACCCTGGCGCCCAATCCGACGGGCACGCCCAACGCGGGGCTCCCCGCCACGAACTGGCTCCCCTTCCAGCTCTTCCCCTACTACACGGCGGACGGGCACGGCGTGTACTACGCGACCCACGACGGGGGGGCGACCTTCGCGAAGTTCACGAACCTCTACGGCTACGGGAACCGCTACGAGGTGCAGAGCGCGACCTACGCGGAGGACTCCGCCGCGACGGGCGTCGGGACGACCTTCGTCGCCCCCTACCCGATCGCCATGGGCGTCTTCAACGGGGACTGGTACGACGCGGCGAGGATCTACCGATCCTGGGCGGAGACGCAGCCGATCCTCGAGAAGGGGAAGCTGATCACCCGCACGGACGTGCCGCAGTGGTGGAAGGAGGTGACGCT
>JAKEFM010000117.1 GCA_022616055.1 Planctomycetota bacterium | reverse complement strand
CTCGCCGCCTCGATCGAGGCGCAGGGGCTCCTCCACCCCCTGACGGTCCGGAAGAAGGCTGACCTCTTCGAGCTCGTGAGCGGCTTCCGCCGCCACGCGGCGCTCACCTTCCTCTCCCGGACGAAGGGGATCGCCCCCTCGGCCTACCCGGTGAAGGTGTCGGTCCTGCCGGACGGGACGAGCGACGACGAGGCGCTCCGGGTCTCCTTCGCCGAGAACCTGGCGCGCAAGACCCTCGACTCGACGGAGAAGGCGATGGCGGTCGTGAAGCTGCGCGACGAGTTCGGGAAGACGACGGACGAGATCGCCTCGATGCTGCGCCTGAGCAGGACCCAGATCCGGCGGCTGACCGACCTCCTCGCTGCGCCGCCCGACGTCCGCGAGGCGTTCCGGGGCGGGAGGCTCGGCTTCGTGCACGCCCTCTCGCTCGCCAAGGTGAAGGACCCGGCCGCTCGGGCCGAGGTCATCCGGCGGGCTTCGGTGAAGGGCCTCCGCGGCGGCGCGATCGCCTCGGTCGCCGGGGGAGGCGGGGCCGCGGCGTCTGCGACGGCGCCGGCCGAGGGCTCGGAGTTCGACCCGTTCCCCGAGAGGGTTCGGGCGTACGCCCGCCTCTCGAGGACGGACGACCCGGCGTACCCCTACCGGGTGATCCTGCGGCTCCAGAACGAGGAGCAGGTCGCGCGCCTCGGGCGGTTCCTCGGGCGCCTCGTTCCGCTCGCGTAGAGCATCGGTCGACGGGCCGGCGGGCTCCCGAGAGCCCGCCGGTCTTCCCCCGTTCCGGCGCCGCGTCTCGATCCGGGATGAGGATCCATCACGGGCCGAGCCGCCGGATGGCGGTTCTCCTCGAGAGGAAGGGCCATATGGCCCTTCCTCTCATCGAGAATGGCCATCTCGGAATGGCTTACGAGAAAGGGACTTCGGAAGGGCGTTTTCCGGCTCGTGCAGGGATCCTTCCGGATCGCCTCCCGATCGTGCGGCGAGGCCTGGAGAGGCGGTTTTCCGGCGGCCGGTTCGGCACCTCTCCGACGCCTCTCCCGCCTGTCGGCGGGATCGCTCGAGCGCCAGCTTCGCCGGTGATCCGGCGAGTCGATGATCCATGGTACTGGGCAGTCCGCCGGAATCCCCGTCGGACCCAGGCTCACCTGACGAACCCCACCCCGAGGGCAGATAGTCTCCCGACCGCGCTCGTCTGGATGTCACTCGTGAAAGTGAAGCGCATCTGGAGGTAGCGCTTGCCGTTCAGCCGGGTGAGGTCGGAGGTCCACTCGGAGAGGGCGGGATTGTTGGGCGTGAAGGGGGGAGCGACCCCCGTCAGACGCGTCGTCGGAGCCTGCGACCCCGGGGTGGCCAAATAGACGCCGTAGACGTTCGCCTTCGAGGCGTCCCGCAGCTCGTCGCAGGTGGGCGGCACAGTCGCGCAGGATCCGGCGACCGCCGACGCCCCCCGGAACTCGACGGTCGTCGACGCCCCATCCTCCTGGGCCGTCGGGCCGACGACTGCGGGAGCGAAGAAGGGCGCGCCGGGGGTCTCCATCGGCCCGAGGTCGAACCAGTGCGTGAAGGCCCTCGAGACCCGGACGACGAAGTCCGCGCGGCCCCAGTAGATCTGCTTGCCCGCCGGCGGGGTGGGCTGCCCCGGAACCAAAAAGCTGAGCGGATTGAACCCCCCCAGGGGGATGTTCCCATCCGGATTCCTGGTGACGAGCACGCCGGCGGTGTTGAACCCCCCCGTGGTGAAGACGCGGAAGTTGGGGAGGAGCCCCTGGCCGTTGTATCCAGTCCCGATGAAGCCCGGCAGCGAGACCTGGAGGCCGTTCAGGTTGAGTGCGGTTCCCGGATACGAGCGGAACTCGATCAGCAGGGGAAGCGCGACCGAAGGGATCTGTCCTGCCGGATAGACCGCGGGTCGCGGCTCCCCGAAGACCGTCACCCACGACATCGGCTCGACCCCCACGCCGTTCGGTCCCCCCTTGAGCGCGAAGGGGAATCCCGTGTCCCTCCAGGTGTAGGTCGGCGCGAATGGCGGGAACGGGACGATCGTGGTCCCGTTCCCGGGGACGACGATGGCGCTCAGCGGATTGATCGCGTAAGGGCCGTCGTAGACATCGACCGGGGGATCGGATCGGACTCCGCCCGCGCCGCCGCTCATCTCCGGGTCCCAGTGCCAGAACCCGAAGGGATTCCCCTTCTCCCCGAGGGGATTCCCGGCCGAGGGGGGAGCGGTCGGGTAGAACTCCGTCGCATTCAGTCCCGATGTCGGGTACTCGGGGAAGAGAGAGGCGAGATCGAGGGACTCGTCGGGGAAGTAGTACGAATGCGACAGGCGGATCCGGAGTCGGGGAAGGGTGTCCGCGACCACGCTGGGGACGCCCGGGACGACGATGTCTCCCGGCGAGCCGGGGTACGCGGTCCCCCCCTGCGAAGTCTGGGCGGGTGCCCATGCGAGCCCCTCGAGATCGAGGTTCATCTCCGTGGTGTCGATGGAGGAGAGGCCGAGGTCGCAGTGTCTCCAGACGGTCTGGAGGCGACTGCCATACGAGGTCAGGGGCGTGAGTACGGGGAGCGCGAACGCGGGTCCCGCGCCGACGAAGGGGTTCCCCGGGCTCACCACCTTCGAGAATCGTTCGACGGGCCGGCCGCGGATCTCCCCCGATCCGAGGACGAGCTGGCCCGCGATCTCCGGTTTCCCCTCCGGATCCGGACCGGCGAGACTGAAGTCGGTCTCGTTGATCGCGCCGAACCGCAGCGCGAAGCCCGCGGTTTCCGTGGAGGCCGCGCCGGGCGCGAACGAGAAGGGGATCGTGAGGGTGGCCCCGGCCAGAGGGTTCCCCGCGAGGTCCCGGGGTCCGGTCAGGCCGGTGCGGATCCAGAAGAACATCTCCTCTGCCGCCCCCTCGACGTGAGGGAACGGGACCACCGGGACGAAGGCGAGCGCGACCCCCCCCTCGGAAAGGAAGACGTCCCCGACCGCGAAGTCGCGCGGGACGAGCGCCTCGAAGCCTTCCTGAGAGGGATTCAGGTTCGTCACCCCGAAGTTGTCGTTGGGAACGAGCGTCGCGGGATCGATCGGCTCGCTGAACCGGACGCGGACCACCGCAGACGGATCGACGCCGCCGGCGGGGGGGACGCCCGCCGAAGGATCGAACGCGACGAACCACTGCACGGAGGCGGCGTCCCCCGCACCGAGAGTCGTCCCCAAAGCGCCAGTCGCAAGTCCGATCGATTCCGGCGACAAGGGCTCGACCAGGAGGCGAGCCCCGACACCCGATAACGGGCACCCCCCGACCGGCGGGAGGATTCCGACGACGAGGCCGAGCGCATCCCCTTGGCGGAGGACATCTCCCGCCTCCGGTGCGAGGGGACCCGACCCCACGGGATTCACGGAT
>JAKEFM010000116.1 GCA_022616055.1 Planctomycetota bacterium | reverse complement strand
GCCGGGAACGAGCAGCGATTGGAACTCTTCATGGGCGAGTCGCGGATCACGAGGACCCGCGCGAGACTCGTGGACGGCTCGAGCGCCGTCCTCGCGGTGTGCGACGCGGCTCGCGTCCTGGTGGTCTACCGGGGGGCGGACGTGGTCCGCCGTCTCTCGCTCGAGCTCGACCCGTGCGAGCTCAACGTCCTCCGGCCGTAGGCTACGGCTGATAGACCGCCCGCCGGACGTTCCCCGCCCAGTCCTTCACGACGAGGAAGACCGTGGTGCCCGGCCCGAGCGGCACCGGGCTCGGGAAGGAGACGCCCGCCTCGAGGGCGGCCGCCGAGAGGGACGGGACGAACGTGGAGAGCGGAGCGAGCGGACCCGTCGGGTCGATCCCGAACCAAGCCGTGGCGGGGTCGACCCCCGTGCCGTCCCACGCCCCGAGGTGGATCGTCGCGGGGCTCGTCGCGAGGTCGGCGTAGAGCCCGACCGAGGGGGGCTCCCAGTCGAGGTCGGGGGCCTTGTAGGTCGGATAGTTCGCCGGGAGCGTCTTCCTCGGGCAGCCGAGGTCGATCCAGCGCGCGAGCTTCGCCACCATGGCGTTCGAGATCGCCCCGCTCTGGACGAAGGTGTGGGCCGTGCAGCCCGCGTCGCGGTTGTCGACGTCGACCAAGTGGTTCGGCGGAGGCCCGAGCGAGAAGGTTCCGGGGGGCTCCTCGGTCGGGAAGTCGGAGTTCTGCCGGCCGTCGAGGCGCTTGCTCGCGTTGCCGACGAGGGGTCCGACGAGCTTCCAGAGGAGGAGCGACTCCCGGGCGCTGCCCGCCTTCACGAACCGGCTCACGTTCGGCTGCCGCCACGCCCCCGTGTAGACGGGGTCGTACCCCTCGGGGAAGGAGGTGATCGGGTGGTAGTCGCGGGCGAGCCGGTCGTAGAGGGTCTTGCCGCCCACGACCTGGTCGCGCAGGTCGAGGAGCGCCGCCGCCCCGCCGGGGAGATCGGCGTTGTGGCAGCCGACGCAGTTCGCGAAGAGGGGCTTCACGTCCTCGAACCACCAGGTCTGCGGCGAGGCGGTGACGAGCGGCGTCGCGCTCGAGGAGCCCCCCTGGAAGTTCGGGACGGCGATCCGGTGGTCCGCGACCGCGTCGAAGAGGGGGAAGGAGGGGGCGGCCGCCTCCGTGGAGGCGAAGTCGATCCCGGGGATCCCGCGCGCGTGGCAGGCCTTGCACGTCATCACGGATCCGGGCTTCACCTCGCGCGCGAAGGTCTCGCTCGTGATCGCCATCCCGAGCTTGTCGAGGGCCTGGAACATCAGGGGGGTGTCCCCCGGCACCTTCACCTTGTAGGAGGAGTCGGCGGGGTTGCTCTTCCCCGCGCGGACGTCGAACTCCCCGAGGATCGTCCAGGCCGCCGAGAAGGTCGTGTTCAGGTCCCCGGGTCCCACCCCGGTGTAGAGGAAGGGGGAGGCCGCCGGGATGCGCTTGCGCGCGAGGACGCGGACGTAGGCGACGTCGGCGTCGACGTACGCCCCGTTCTCGTACCCCTGGAAGCGCTTCGGGAGCGGCCACTCCCCGTCGAAGAACGTGTAGAACCAGTTCCAGAGGTTGGGCTGCGGCTGTCCGTTCCAGAAGAGGAGGTGCGGGAGCGCGTACGGGTTGGGCGCGGTCGCCGTCTCGCCGATCAGGGTCGAGCCCCTCGCGATCGCGTAGGGGGATCCCTTCGGCAGGCCGCCGGCCCCGTCGTTGCGGTTGGCGTCCGGCTGGAGGGCGGGGAGCGGGACGCCGTAGAGGGCCGAGTAGGGGGCGACCTGCCTCGGCATGAAGGAGTTGGTCGAGGGGTTGTCGTAGACCCGGACGAGCTGCGACGGGGAGGTGATCGTCGCGGCCGCCCCCTGCGGGGCGAGGTAGATCCCGGCGTCCCAGCGCTCCCAGTTCGGGGGGCTCCCCGCGGGCATCTTCATCGAGGCGGGGCCCGGCGTGTAGGCGAGGAGCATCTGCTCCCCCTCGGCGGGGGAGGGGTCGCGGAACTTCATCGGCTGCGGGCCGTCGGGGTCCTGGCTCTGGGGCCCGGCCGTCACGAAGCGCCGGCCCAGGCGCACGATCGGCGCGTGGAGCACCGGGTCCCCGACGGCGTCGTTCGTCGAGAACTCGATGCCGTCGAGGCGGTCGGGGACGGCCTGGAGCGCGCCCCACCCGAGGTTGTTCCCCGCGTAGTAGATCCCCCCGACGATGTCGACGCCGTTCGTCGAGGGGGAGGAGGAGTTCCGGATCGGCGCGGCGATGTCGAAGAAGCCGACGTGGAAGCGGTCGAACTGCTGGTGGTTCGTCCCGTCCTGCTCGCACAGCGCGAGGAAGAAGTTGTTCGCCGGATTGCGCGTCCACTCCTGCGCCCACTCGCCCCAGTAGATCCGCCCGTTCGGCGCCTGGAAGGCGAAGTACGCCCCGCCCGGGACGTGGAGGAAGGAGCGCAGCTTCGAGCCGTCGAGGTCCATCACGACGAGGTCCCCGACGAGCTGCCCGACCTTCGACTGCCGCTCCCCCCCGTAGGAGGAGACCGCCATCAGCTTCACGCGGCCCTGGGGGTCGAGGACCTCGAAGGGGTTCCAGAATCCCAGCTTCGCCGGCCGGCGCACGACCCCCGTGGCGAGGTTCGCGGGGGGGGAGAGGTTCACCGGCGCGAGGCCGTTCGGGCCGACCCCGAGGTCGAAGAGGCCGAACTCGGTGTAGTCCGCCGTCAGGTTCGTCGTCGGCCGGCCCGGGAGCGTCCAGTCCATCCGGTAGACGTCGAACCGCGCCTCGTCCCACCCGATGTCGGGGTTGTAGGCGAAGTAGATCTTCGTGCCGTCGAAGGAGACGGAGGGATGGAGCACCGCCCCGTTCCCCCACCCGAAGAGCGTCTCGAGCGTGCCGTCGGGGTGGATCATCTTGAGGCGCGTCTCCCGCGTCCGCAGCGCCCCGTACGGCGCGAACGACTCGATCTCGGGGAACTCGACCGACCCGATCCCCATCGAGGGCGGGCCGGGGGGAGTCCCGTTGCGCGGCCCGTCGAGGAAGAGGATGGGGTAGGTGATCCCGAGGATCGGGGTCGGGCCGGGCGGAGGGTTCTCCGGGTCGACGACCCCCGCGGCGCGCACGAGCTTCAGGACCTTCGCCAGGAACTTGAGGGCCCGGACCCGGTCCCCGGAGTTCTCGAACTCGTCCGCCCGCGCGAAGGCGAGGCTCGCGGCGAGGTAGGCCGGCGAGGAGGTCCCGTACTCGTTCCCGTACTGGTCGAGTCGAGCCTGCGCCCTGTTCGCGCACGCCGCGACCAACTGATCGATCGGCCAGAGGGCCACCACGCCCCCCCCCGCCTTCCGGTCGGCCGCGAGGATCTTCTTCGCCCCCGCGAGGATCCCCTTGAAGACGGGGGCGAGCTCCGCCGGCGTGGGGGAGGGGAAGTAGAGGTCGAGGACCAGGTCCAGCCGGGCCACCCCCGCGTTGAACGGGGTCGCCGCCGGCAGGGGGAGCGCGGGCGGCGAGCTCGTGTAGGTGGCGACCGCCGTGGCAAGGGCCTGTTCGAGCGGGTCGGAACCCTGCGCGAACGAGGCGGGGGCGGCCGCCGAGAGGGCGAGGATCGCCGCGAGGATCTTTCCCATTCTCCTTTCCCCGTCCCGGAGCGCCCGCGGGGGTGAACTCCCCCGCGCAGGAACACCGACGCCCCGATTCTCCGCCTCCCTTTTCGGCCGGCGGAGGGCGGCGGCTTGTGGAGGGTCCTCCCCCCTCCCCCAAGGCGTTGATCCGTCGGGGTTTCGCCCCGGGTCCGCCGGGGCCGGGCCGGCATTCGTCCCCCCTGCCTAGAGGATGAGGTCCAGAGGAACCGGGTTGGTCGCGAGGGTCGGGATGAGCGTGGTCGGGTCGACGATCACCGCCGCGCTGTTGAGGCCCAGCCCCGCGAGGGAGTCCGGGAGGACCGGGACGTTCAGGGCGGCGAAGCCCCGGCCGTCCGCGTCCAGCGTCCCCACGTTGTTGACGAAGATCGCCCCGTTCGCGGTCTCGAGGGAGATCTCGAGGAGGCTGTCGAAGTTGAGGGGGATCGGGATGCCCGCGACCGTGACGCCCGGAACCGTCCCCGTGTAGTTCGTCGCCACGAGGTAGAGATCCCCGGCGTAGGCGGGGCCGACGTCGACGACGAGGGTCTGCATCCCCCCGAAGTCGACGAGGACCTCGCCCCCCAGGTTCGGCGCCCCGGGCGTGTCGGTCAGCCCGGGGTCGTCGAAGTCGCCGATGTTCCAGCTCGACAGCGCCGCCGCTCCGTCCGGGTAGCGGTAGACGCCAGAGGGAACGAACCCCAGGTCCGGTCCGATCACTGGAGGTCCGTAGTGGACCTCGGTGCTGGACGGGGGATTCTCCTCCTCGATGACCGCGACCCGGTCGAGGACCGCCGTCCACGGGGTCGAGTCGAGCACCCCGTCGTCGTTCGTGTCGAGGTCGGCGTTGAGCGCGCCCGTGAAGCCGGACACGAGGAGGTGCGTCACGTTGTCCTCGTTCTCGAAGTTGAGCGACGTCGTCAGGTCGGCGGTGCCGAGGGTGAACGTCGACTCCGCCGCGACGAAGAAGCCGCTCGGGGGGATGACGTTGCCCGTCAGGGTCGTGATCTCCTCGATCACGCCGCTCCCGACGGTGCCGTCGCCGAGGACGAGGTACGTCAGACCCGCCAGGCTCGTCCCCGGCGGACCGGCCAGCTCGAAGAACTCGTCGTCGTCGTTTCCGGCCTGGTCGATCCGGATCTCGCTGATCACGACCTGCGCGGACAGGCTGGAAGCGCCGAGGGTCGCGAGAAGGGCGAACGCGAGGACGGGGGCAGCTCTCATGTCGCCTCCCACTCCCGGCCGCCCGGAAGCGGGAGTCTAGACCCGTCCTTCGAAGTCGGAAAGGGCCCGGCGCGGCCGTCCTTCCGACTCGGGAGTCCTCGGCCTCGACCTCGAGGGAGACGCCCGGGAGGGTCCCCGCCCCGGTCTCCGCGCCCGGACCTCGCTCCCGGCGCCCTCGGTGCTCCGGGCTACGGGAGGGCGAGCGGGACCGGGTTGGTCGCCAGGGTGGGAACCAGCGTGACCGAGTCGACGATCAGGGCCGCGCTGTTCAGGCCAAGCCCCGCGAGGTAGGCGGGAATGGGGGGGACGTCCAGCGCGGTGAAGGCCCGCCCTCCCGCGTCCAGGATCCCCAGATTGTTCGTGAAGACCCCGCTGTTCGGGACCTCGAGGGAGATCTGGAGGAGGTCGTCGAAGTTGAGGGGGACCACGATCCCTCCGATCGACGTGCCGGGAGCCGTCCCGGTGAAGTTCGTCGCCACGAAGTAGAAGTCGCCGGCGTACGCGGGACCGGCGTTGAGGACGAGGGACTGCATCCCTCCGAGGAGGACGGGGATCTCCCCTCCCAGGTTCGGCGCCCCCGGCGTGTCCGTCAGGGCGGGGTCGTCGACGGCGGCGATGTTCCAGCTCGACAGCGCCGCCGCCGTGTTCGGATAGCGGAAGACGCCTCCGGGCACGGACCCGAGGTCCGGCCCGATCGTCGGCGGGCCGTAGTGATACTCGGTGTTCGAGGGAGGGTTCGGCTCCTCGATGACCGCGACCCGGTCGAGGATCGCCGTCCACGGCGTCGAGTCGAGGACTCCGTCGCCGTTCGTGTCGAGGTCGTCGTCGAGGTCGCCCGTGAAGCCGGACACGAGGAAGTGGGTCACGTTGTCCGTGTTCTCGAAGTTGAGCGACGTCGTCAGTTCGGCCGTGCCGAGCGTGAACGTCGACTCCGCGGCGACGAAGAACCCGCTCGGTGGGATGACGCTGCCGGTCAGGGGGGTGACCTGCTCGACCACGCCGCTGCCGGCGGCGCCGTCGCCGATGACGAGATACGTGAGACCCGCGAGGCTCGTCCCGGGCGGGCCCGCCAACTCGAAGAACTCGTCGACGTCCGTTCCGGACTGGTCGATCCGGATCTCGTTGATCACGACCTGGGCGGACGAGAGGGAAGCGCCGGTGGTCGCCCCTGCGATGCAAGCGAGGATGAGGCCGACTCTCATGCCGCCTCCCGCTCCCGAACGCCCGAGGGACCGAGTGTAGGCGCAGCCTTCGAAGTCGGAAAGAGCCCGGATCGGCCGTGCTTCCGGCCGAGGAGTTCCGGCCTCGACCTCGAGGGCGAGTTCGCGCGGAGCAGGCCTCCCTTCACGGGGGGCGGGGATCCGCGGCCCTGGCATTCCCCGCGCTCACGGCCCAAGGCGGACCTCGACCGCCCCCGTCGCTCCCCTGGGGGGTCGACCTCGGTCTCCACGCGCCGTTCACCCAGCCCTTTGTCCAGTCCCGGCGGGAGGCGGTCGCGGCCTACGCTCCCGAGCAGGACGTCTCCCGGTCGCGGAGGGAGGCTCCGCCCGATGGGCCTCCGGCGACCCTTCCTTCGAACGACCGGCCCCGGGAAGCGCGGACGGCGGATCCTCCCCTTGCGCCTCCTCGGGCGTCGGTGCATGGTGGGTAATACCGAGTATTAACTGGCGAAGTCGAGATGCGAACCACCGAGATCGTCTCCCTCTCCTTCCCTCCGACGCTCCTGCGGCAGATCGAGCGCCGGGCGAAGAAGGAAGGGCGGACGAAGAGCGCGCTCTTCCGCGAGGCCGTCCGCCGCTACCTCTTGGAGAGCGAGGTGCGCGAGCTGGCGCGCTACGGGGCGCGGCGGGCGCGCCGACTCGGGTTGCGCCGCTCCGACATCCAGCGGCTGATCGAGGAGTACCGCCGGGGGAGGTAGTGCTCCGGGTCGTCCTCGACACGAACGTCTACGTCTCCGCGTTCGCCTTCGGGGGAGTGCCGCTCGACGTCGTGCGGCTCGCCATTCGCGGCGAGATCGCGGTGTTCCTCTCCCCTCCGATCCTTCGCGAGGTCGAGGGAGTCTTCCTGCACAAGTTCCGCTGGCCACGCCCGAGGGTTGCCCGCCTGCTCCGGGCGATCCGAGCCTTCGCGCGGTCGGTCTCCCCCTCGGAGCGGATTCACGTCCTCGAGGACTATGCGGACAACCGGATCCTCGAGTGCGCGAGGAGCGCGCGCGCGCATGTGATCGTCACGGGGGACCGTCCCCTGCGGAGACTCGAGGCCTTCCACCACGCTCGGATTCTCCACCCTCGGGAGTTCCTCGGGATCTACCGGAGCCTCGGGCGTCAGGGGTGACGCGGCCATGGCCCGTCGGGACGCGACTCCAGCAAGGCGACGCTCTGCCCAACGAGCCGAGGCGGGGGACCATCGGCCGGGGCGCGCTCACGGCCCCAGACGAATCTCGACGATCGCCGTCGCTCCAGGGGGAACGTCGGCCTCGGTTTCTGCGCGCCGTTCGCCGAGCCACGCGTGGACCTTGTTCCGTCCGGGCGTGAGGCCGTCGATCCTCGCGAGTCCCGATTCGTCCGTCCGCCGGGACCGGATCCCGGCGCCCCTCATTCCGGGTCGCGACATCAGGAACCGAGCGGACACGCTCGCGTAGGCGACCGCCCGGCCCGATGCGTCTACCACCCTAACTTCCACGCTCCCCGGCCTCGGAAGGCGCAGACGGAGTTCCTTCCCCTCCGGACCCATCACCCACGGTTCGACGCAGATCGTCGCGTGGCCGTCGGCCTCCACCTCGATCGCGTAGCGACGACCCGGCCGGAGTCCCTCGATCCGGAAGCGCCCGTCGGGGTCCTCGATCCTTCGGTCGGTCCCGTCGCTCGACCAGGAGTCCTCGCTCTCCTGCGTGCCGAGCCGCAGGCGGTAGCTGCGCAACGGCTCCCCCGTCGCCCCGGACTCGACGACGCCGGTCAACACGGCGCCGCGGACTTCCTCCTCCGTCACGACGATCTCGACCTCGGCGCCTCCGGGTCTCATGCCGCTCTTGCTGACGAGGCTGTCGCGCCGGTCGGGATCGGGAGCGATGCTCACGGTGTACGAGCCGAGCGGGTGAAGCGGCGCGAGCCGGTAGGAGCCATCCTCCTCGGTCTCTCCCGACGCCCGTCCGAACACTTCCTCAGGATGGGGACGCTCGTGGGCCGGGGCGGATCCCAGGTCCGGGGAGGCCCAGATCGGCCTCCCAGCGACTGGCCGCCCGTCCGCCCAGCGGGCATGGCCGGCGATCGCGGAAGGCGGGTAGAGGGACAGCGCGAGGCTCGCGGAGGGGCCCGCCTCGTCGAGGACGACCTTCGATGCCGCGCTGCTCGCGAACCCCTCCGCGGAGCCGGCGACCATGTACTCCCCTGGCCGGACGAGGCGGAGGACGAACCCTCCGTCCGGGCCCGTCTTCGCGTTCGCCTCCGCTGGACGGAACGGCAGTCCCCCAAGAGGATCTTCCCGCCTCTCGAAAGCGCGGACAGTCCCGCCCGCGACGGGTTTCCCGTCGGGGTCGAGGAGCGAGCCGGAGATCGAGAAGGCGCCCGGGAATCGGAGGGTCAGCTCATGGACCGAGCCTGGCTTCGTCCAGACCCGCACGACTTCCGTCTTCTCCTCGCCGTTCTCCGCATGCACGCGGAAGGGACCCCCGGCGTCGGCCTCCACCTCGAATTCGCCGCTCGCGCCGGCCGTCGCGACGGCCGGTGTGCGGAAGGTCCTCGGAGGCCCCGCCGCGACCGTGATCCCCGCGGGACGAGCGACGACCCTGGCTCCCTCGGCCGCAGTTCCGTCTGCGCGAAGGATCGTGCCGCGGATCGCGGAGAGGGGCTGGAGCTCGACCCTTATCTCCTCCTGGTTCCCCGATACGAGGAGGATCCCCGACGACCCGACCGCAGGCTTCGAGGCGACGAGCTTCGCCGACCGCGACCCGAGGGTGACCGTGCACCGACCCAACCCGTCGGTGAGGAGGGACAGCGCAGGCGGTGTGCTCGGCAATCCGACCGTTCCCCCATCGAAGGGCCAAGCCTCCACGAGCGCACCGGAGACGGGGCTCCCCGCGGAGTCGAAGACGAGGACGTCGAGCGTCCCGAGCGCAGCCTTGGGAGGCTGGGGCCCGATCGAATCGGGGGCAGACGTCGGCCCTTCGGGCTCCGGGTCCGGAGGCTTCGTCTCCGCGACGCGACGAGCGGGCGCTTCGAGCGAAGGGGGCGGGTCGACCGGGACGGACACCGTTTCCTCCGGCGTCGGTCGCTCGGCTGGCTTCGGCCCAGGGTCCCGGTTCCCCAGGACCGTCCAGAGGAGGAGGAGACAGCCCACGAGTGCGAGCGCGCCCCATGCACCGCGCCGCATCCCTACCCCTCGGCGCGGTCGCGCTCAAACCTCATCGCGGTCTCCTGCCGGTCGTCCGCGCCGACCTCGAAGTCGCGGGCTCGCGCAGGTGGCGGGCGGGCCCGGTGCGCTGCACCCTCCAGGCCGGATCGCCCGAGCCCGAACCCTTCGTCGTCATCGCGTCCCCGATCGACTTGGGCCGAGCGGGACGACGACAGTGCGCTCCCGCGAGCGCTCCACGACGACCGGTTCCTCCCCTACGGTCGCGTCGAGGGCGACGACTCGCACGCCGTAGCGGCCGGGGGGGACGTTCTTGAACTCGGCGACCCCCGTGCTCGCGAACGCATGGATCTCGCGGACCTCGTTCTCGAGGTATGCGTGGAATCGCTCCGCCGCCCCCCCCGTCCCGATCGCCTGGACGCGGACGTCGCCCCCGCGCGGCAGGGTCCACTGGACCCCCGACCTCCGATCCGGGTCCACGGAGACGACCTTCTCCAGCTCGTACCGGAGGAATCCCTGCTCGGGGACATCGACCTGGACGAGCCAGTCCCCGGCCTCGAGGTCCGGGATTTCGAAGCTCCCCTCCGGATCCCGCACTCGCGACGAGCGGTCGATTCCTACCCTGGGCACTCCCGCTTCTCCGAACAAGGCGTCCGGACTCCAGAGGTGAACCTCGAACTCCCCCTCGCAGGGAACGCCGTCGTCGAAGGAGACCTTGCCCTCGATCACCCCCTTCCCGGGCCTGCGACGGTTCAGGCAGACCTCCAGGCGATCCAGGTCCTCGCGCTCCGCCTCGATTTGGAGAATGCGGGGTTCGTAGTCTGGACTTGCGAACCCAGTCACGAGCCTCGTGACGAGTCGGCGGGACGAGTCCGAGGTCCACATTCGGATGCCGAACCGTCCGTCCGTTCCCGGCCCCCCCGCCGCCCTCCCGCCTTCGCCGGCCCGCGTCCGGGTGAGGAACATGCCACTCGCCGCAGGGAGCGGCTCACCTGACGCGCAGTCGCGCAGGACGCCCGCGATCCCTGTCTCCCCCATCCGCGTCCGCAAGACGACGTCCATCCGATCCTCCACGAGCTCGACCACCGCATGCTCGATCGATCCCTTGGGCCCCAGTCCGCTCAATTCGTAGAGGCCGGGGCGGAGAGGGAAGAAACCGAACCGCCCTGCCGGCCCCGACTTCGTCCGAAGGGCGGGATCGAGGGTTCGCCGCCCCTCCCGGCTCTTCGGAGGGGGGGCGAAGAGTTGGGTGTCCTCCACGGGCCGGTCCTGCCCGTCGAGGACGATCCCGGCGAGGGTGAGTCGCCGGTCCAGACGCAGGACGACCTCCTCGGCCGAGCTCGAACCCGCAGACGGAGTCCACCGGATCTCCGCAGGGAAGTGGGCCGGATGCGATGCGCGCAGGACCGCCTCCCCCGACGGCACGTTCTCGAGATGGAACCTTCCATCCTCTCCCGCGACCGCCTTCGCTCCTTCCCCCTCGACCTCCGCGCCGGGAAGGGGGGAGCCGCGATCGTCTTCCACTCGGCCCCGGAGGTTCACCCGAGAGGGACGTTCGGGCGTGGCAGCCGGCGTTCGGATGCGGTCGTCGGCCGGCACCGCGCGTGTCGTTGTCGCCGGGTCCGGGCCGTCTTGTCCCTGCGCGTGGACCACAGCCGGGTCGGAAGGCGCGCCCGGGGGCTCTCTTTCCGCACGATCGCCCGGAACGACGAGCCAGACCCCCAATGCCAGGCCGGCTCCGAGGAGCCCCACCACTGGGATCCTCATCCCACGGTTCACGGTCGTCCGCTCGTCCCCGAGGCGACGGCGTCGTTCGGAAGGAGAGCGGAAGGAAACGTCATCGCTTCGCTTCGCGACCGAGGGGCATCACGACGTCCTGCGGGCTCGCTTCTCCGACCCGGATCGAGAGGGCGCTCTCGCCGACGACTACGATGTAGTCGCCACGAGGGAGGTGCGCGATCGACTTGCCACGCTCCTCCGCCGGACCGTGACCTGCGGGGGCCGGCCCCGCGAGGGTTTCCCGACCCTCCCGGTCGCGGAGGAAGGCCGAGACCGCCGGGAGCGCTCCGCCATCCTCCCCGACGAACGCGATCCGCACGCGCGTGCCGCGCTCCAGGACGACTTGGAACCGATTCTCCCCTCCGCTCCGCACCTCCTTCGTCTCCGAGAAGCACTCCGCGTGCCCGTGGACGGCGGCCGCCGCGAAGTGGCGGCCGGGCGCCAGACGGGCGACTTGCGCCATTCCGCGGGCGTCGGTCAAACCTCCTGCGCCCGCCCAACGCCACCGCAACGGTCCCCCGGCGAGGGATCGCACCTGCACCCAGGCTCCCTCGACCGGACGGCCCTCAGGGTCGACGACCGTGACGGTCGCCTCGGCGGCCCGGACGACGGGGATCTCGACCGAGACGCTCTCCTCCTCCCCCAGCTCGATCGGCCCGACCGGCGCCGCGGAGGACTCGTCCTCCCGGCGCTGCATCGGCAAGCGGGGCTGACCTGGCTCGCCCCCCGCCAGGACCCAGTAGGACCCTGCCGGGAGGTCGCGGAGGTGGAAACGACCCCCGGCGTCCGTGAATGCCTCCGCCGCGGCGTTTCCCCAGGCTCCGCACCCCCGATCCGAGGCAGGCTCGACTCGCACGCGCATTCCCCGGACCCCCGCGCGGTCCTCGGCGCGGAAGGCACGCCCACGGATCTCGCCGGATGGAAGCTCGATCTCGAGCCGATGTTCGCCCGACGGGGGGAGGTCGATGCCCCGCTCGAGGTTCGCCGACCCCGCCCCTACGTAGATCGTGGCGGGGCCCGGGGGAACCCCCTCGAAGACGACCACGCCCGACTCCGAGGTCTCCGCCTGCATCCGTCCGTCGAAGAGCGACCACCGTTCCGCGGCGGCGGCGCGCGAGCCCGCGATCGCGACGCGCGCCCCCACGACGCCTTCTGCGCCCCGCGCGACTCGGACAGCGAGGCGGCACCCCGGCGGCCGGCCGGTCTCGAACTCGACTTGCGTCGTCATCCCCTCTTCGACGAGGACGATGGCCCGGAGGGCTCCCCGCTCGGCGGCGTCCACGTCTTCCTGATCCCGCGCCAGCCGCTTCGCCACGACGGCCCACCTCCCGGCGGGGAGTCCCTCGACGCGGAACATCCCGCCCGGTCCGATCCACTCCGTGCGACCCCTGGATCCATCCCCTGCCGGGCGCAGGTCCAGCATGCCTCCTTCGTACGTCGGGGCGTCGGGTCGGCTCGCATGCCCCTCGATGGTCCCTCCGCGGGGGAGGACAATCGTGACTCCCTCTAGAACGCCCTGGGGGGGAACCTCGAAGGGTCCGGCCTTTTCGAAGAGGGACCAGAAGCGGGTGACCCAGACCTGAGTCGGGCCGGCGGGGATCCCTCCGAGCTCGAACCTCCCCTCCTCGTCCGTCTCCGCTCGCGGCTCGGCCGAGCCACCTTCCCCGGTCGCCGGAGCGTAGACCGTGGCGCCGGACACCGGGGCGCCGGAGTCGCGGTACACGACCGTCCCCCGGATCGCGCCCGCGGCGCGCAGGGGCACGACGAGGTCTCGGCGCACTTCCCCTGCCCTGACCTCGATCCGGTCCAGCCTGACCGGCACGTACCCCTCCGCCGCGAAGAGGAAGTCCCAGGACGCCTCCAGGAGGTGGGAGATCTCGAAGGATCCGTCGGACGCCGCGAAGGGGAAGGAGTTCCCGACGCTCCGGGAATACCGGCCGATGTGCTCCATCAAGATCTCGACGGTGAAGCGCGCGACCGGCGCTCCGGTCGCCGCGTCCCTCACGACGCCCGCGACCCCGGTCGGGCCGGGGAGGACGATCTCGAGGCCTTCCGTGTCAACGGGGACCTCCTGCAGCCGCACCGTCCCGTGTCCGGCGAGCGTGGCCTCGACCTCGGAGGGGAACTCCGGGAGCCCGGTCAACCGGAAGGTGCCGTTTTCGTCGCTGGTTCCCGACTGTTGGACTCGCAGTCCGTACCGGCCCACCCGGACCGCGATCCTCGCCCCCTGGGATAGGTGGTCCCCCTCGGCGGTGACCTTCGCGCCCGGAAGACCGGCGCCGTCCGGGTCGACGACGCGCCCCGCGAGGAAGCGGCCGGGCTCGAGGACGAGGACGACGTCCTCGGCCCCGGCGCCGGCCGGGACGCCCACGATCAGGTTCGCAGGCTCGCGGAAGCGCATGCCCGGCTTCTCCGCGCGCACGTCCCACTCGCCCGGGCGGAGCGCGCCGAGACGGAACCTCCCTTCCGAGTCCGCTGTCGCCCGGAACGGATTGAGGGTCCAGGTCGGATCGGAGTCGGAGAGTCTCGACTGCGCGTAGGCGACGGCCTGCGCTCCCGGGACCCCCTTCCCATCCGGGTCGACGATCCGGCCTGCGAGGAACGACTCGCTCCCCAGGACGAGGTCGAGGTCCGAGACCTGCCCGGCCCGGACCTCGATCTCCGTCGGGACCGAGAGTCCGAAGCCCGGCGCCTGCGCGACCGCGGCGTACTTCCCGGGCCTGAGCCCCCTCGCGACGAACCTCCCGCGTTCCGCCGGCACCTGGCGTTTCGTGAATCCGAGGGGGTTGCGGACGGAGACGACCGCGACGCGCCCCGCGGCCGGGGCGCCCAGAGGATGGCGGAGGGTCCCTTCGATCGTTCCGGCCGGCTCGATGACGAGCGTCACTCCCCTCCGGACCTCCTCCGTCCCCGGCGCGAACCACTCCTCCTTCGCGTAGGCCGCGAAGTCGGCCTCCACCTCGAATCGGAAAACCCGAACGTCGAGGGGGACGGCGACCTCGAACGCTCCCCTCGAACTCGTCGCGGAGGATCTCGCCTCGCCGCCGGGATCGATGACACGGACGAGCGCGACCTCCACGTGGGGGCTGCCATCCCGGACGACGAGCCGCCCCCTCACCTTCCCGGCGACGACCTCGCCGCGCCCGGGGGGGAGAGGCGGAGCCTCCGAAGGTGCGGGCGCTTCGGCCTCGGGGGTCTCCTCCTCGAGGATCTCCGCCCGCCGCTCCCCCGACGCGTCCCGCGCGCCTCGGGAGAGGAGGAGGACCGCGAGCCCTCCCGCCGCCGCGAGAACCGAGAGGAGCCGCCCGGAGCTGCGCATCGCCGGATCTCCTATCCCGTCGCGACGCGGGGGCCGCCCCGGACGGGAGGACCCGGATTGTAGGGCGGGGATTCGGAGACGCGCGGGGGGAGAGGTGATCGAGGGAGGCCGCCTCACCTCGGAACGATCCTCCCCTCCACCCTCCTCGCAGCCCGGATCGCGAACCGGCCGTTCCTCGCGCCGCGTCCCGATTCGGAGTACGGTCCGCCCGCGGCAAGGACGCCGAGACCGACTCCTCGCCGACCGGAGCGCCCCCGGCGGGCTTGCCTTCGCCGGTCTCTTCGCTTCGATGGCGCACCGGTGTGCCCGAAGAGGACCTCCGCGTCCGCCCCCTTCCTGAGCGCCGCGTGCCTGACGCTCCTTGGCTGCGCGGACGCCGGGCGGTACCTCCGCGACCGCGCGCTCGACCTCTCCGACGTCGTCGACCCGAAGTTCGGCCTCGGCCTCGGCGCGGGCGCGAAGGCCGAGGTGTCGGACTACGCCGGGGCGGGAGCGGGGATCGGCGCGGCGGGCGGCTACGAGTTCTACGGTCGCAGGACCATGGTCGGGGGAGGGGTGTTCTTCCATCTCGGAGTGGTCGGCGCCGACATGCTGGGGGAGGGAGGACCCCCCATCGCCGAAGGCAACCTCCTCCTCGTCCAGTTCAAGGACGAGCGCCCTCCTCCCCTCTCGAGGGCGAGGATCGGAGGGGAGGTCCTGGCGGCCCTCGTGAACATCGGGGTCTACGTCAATCTGGGAGAGATCGCCGACTTCTTCGGCGGCCTCGTCGGACTCGATCCGGCGGGGGACGACGGAGTCGCCAAGGGGGCGCGGTTCGAGCCGGAGGAACCGACCACGCGGCCGGCGACGCGACCCGGCCCTCCAGGACGCGGAACCCCGACGCGCCCGTCGAACGAGCCGCCCGGTCCGCGGTAGCCGAAACCCCCGGAAGCCTCCTTGCGGACTGCGGTTCCGAGCCTCAGGGGCTGCATTCGTTTCCCCGCGCGGGGGAGCCGAGCCCGAACCTCCGAATCGACCCCGACCGCTCCGTGGACTCGAGCAGCGGCCTCCCGGAGAAAGCGACCGACCACGAGCGCTGCAACCTGCGCCGGTGCGTGCAGCTGGCGCTGCCCGGGAATCCGCCGTGGGAGGGGGGCTCGCCGCGAACCTAGATCAGCCTGGAGAGGATCTCGGAGGGGACGCGATCCCTCAGTTCGGGACGCGCGTCGAGGATCCTCGCGATGTCGGCCAGGTCCTTCTGCCGCTTGCTCCTCCGACGGGTGGGGTCCATGGCGGCCCAGACCTTCCCCTGGAGCACATCCTCCAGGCGCGCGACAGGGATCTGGACGCCGAGGACGGACCGGACCGCGGACCTCCCCACGAACGGTGCGTAACGGGGGTCGGTCTGGATCTGGACCCGGAGCTCGGACCCCGCCTCGGAGACGTTGAGGCTGTGGGGAAACCGCTCGACCTTGAAGGCCTGGAGGAGGATCTTCTCGACCTCCTCCTGCTGGTCCGCGGCGACGACCAAGTCGAGGTCGAGGCTCACGAGGGGCTCGACGTAGGCGTTCACGCCCTGGCCACCTACCACGCAGTAGCGAATGCCCCGGCCGGCGAGGAGGGCGATCAGGCGGTCGAGGAATCCCGTGCCGTCGGCCGCCACCGTCTTCCAGAACGCGCGTGCCCGCATGGCAGGAGAGAACTCATGTCCGAGACCGGGTCGATCATATCGGACCCGGAGAGGCCAGCGAGGACCCGCCGGCCGAGGAGGAGGGATCCCGCCGGGGCAGGGGAGGAGACCGCTCGCCTCGGGCCGCGGCTGGCGCCGCGCCGCGGTTCGCCCAGGATCGATGCCAAGGGTGAGCACTCCCCCCGACCAGGGCTCGACGGAAGCGTCGGGTTCGCGGCAGGCCGAGAGGACCTCTCCCTCCGGGGTTTCCCCGGAGAGCCCGATGACGGGGACGTGCGCCCTCGCGCCTAGAGCGGGCCTTGCCCTCGCCGCCGTCGCCCCCGGCGACGAAGGGCGAGGACTGCCTCCCCCGTCTACCGGGCGGCGCCCCCGCCCGCGCGGAGGATCCTCCGCGCCCCCTGGCGAACCGTGAACCCCTCGTCGTCGAGGTGCTCGAGGAGCGGGATGAGGTACTTCCGCGTCGTCCCGATGCGGTCGCGCAGCGCCGGGATGTCGAGCTCGCCGTGGGAGGAGATGTTGGCGGCGACCTCGCGCTTCACCTCCTCGATCGCGGAGGCGGAGAAGTAGATCTCCGGGGAGACGCCGGCCGCGCCCCCCTCGTCGGCGAGCGACTCGAGGGCCTCGCGGAGGGACGGGGCCTTCGTGGAGAGCCTCGCCGCCAGCTCCTCGACGGTGGGCGGGGAGAAGCGCCCTTCCTGGAGGGCCTCGAGGGAGGGCCCGCGGAGCCGGGCCGCCTCGGGAGTGAGCCGTGGGGCCCGACCGGCGCGCCGGATCCGGGAGCGCGGATCCAGGGAGATCTCCCCCTTGGTGGAGAGATCCTCGAGGACGGCGTCGAGGACGTCGGGCTCGAGTCGGGAGCCCTCGCGGACGGCGAGGTGCTCGACGACGGAGCGGTGTGGGGCGCGCTCGAAGGCCGCGTCGATCGCCTTGTTCGCCTTGGCGATCGCTTCCGTCCAACCTTCGCCGTGGATCCAGAGGTCGCCCCGGAGGCGTCGGGCCTTCCCCTCCGAAGCGAAGGAGGCGAGGGCGGCGGACGCCTCGGGGATCGGCATCACGGCCTCGCGGGCGAGGTCGCCTGACTTCTGGGCGCGGGCCCCCGCGCGGCGAAGGGCCTGCTCGAGGCGGCCGGAGGCGTCCCCCAGGGTCTCCTCCTTCTTGGCGAGGTCCTCGAGGACGAAGCCCTTGAAGCGCTTCAGGCGGCGCTCGGACTCGGCGAGGACGACGCCGCCCGCGATCGTGACGAGCGGGGAGGCGAGGCGCGCGATGAAGCGGTCGCCGGGCGCGACGACGACCGGCTCCTCCAGCCGGAACTGGACGAACCCCTCCTCGCCGGGATTCTGGACCTCCCGGTCGAGGAGGACGGCGACGCCGATCGTCTCCGCCGTGCCGGCGTGGAAGCGCACCTCGGTCCGGTCGAGGAGCGGGCGGCGGTTGCGCGGGAGGTAGCGGAACTTGGCCTCGACCATCGAGGCGGGCCTGAAGAAGCCGGGGACCGCGGCGGTCATCCCGCGGCGGACCTCCCGGTAATCGAGGTCGGAGAGGTTGAGCGCGCTCGAGTGGCCGGCGCGCGCCTCCTCGACGTTCTCGCGGTAGGCCTGGATGCCTCGGAGGCGGCCCGTGAGGGCGCCGGGGAGGATCTCGACCCGGTCGCCGAGGCGGATCCGGCCGCTGACGGGGATGCCGGTGACGACCGTGCCGTGGCCGCGGGCGCTGAAGACGCGCTGGATCGGCATCCGGAAGACCCCCTCGGCGGAGCGGGGGGGGGTCTCGCGGAGGAAGCGCTCGAGGGCCTCGCGGAAGGGGGGCCACCCCTCGCCCGTGGTCGAGGAGATCGGGAAGAGGGGGGCGCCCTCGAGGAACGTCCCCGCCACGAGGGCGCGGACGTCCTCGAGGACGAGGGGGAGGAGGTCGCGCTCCGCGAGGTCGACCTTCGTGACGACGACCATCCCGCGGCGCAGGCCGAGGAGCTCCATGATCTCGAGGTGCTCCCGGGTCTGCGGCATGACGCCGTCGTCGGCCGCGACGACGAGGAGGACGGCGTCGAGCCCCGTCGCCCCCGCCACCATGTTCTTGATGAACCGCTCGTGGCCGGGGACGTCGACGATCCCGACGCGCGTGCCGTCGGAGAGGGAGAGGGGAGCGAAGCCGAGGTCGATCGTCATCCCCCGCTCCTTCTCCTCGGGGAGGCGGTCGGGGTTCACCCCGGTCAGCTTCTCGACGAGGGTCGACTTCCCGTGGTCGATGTGGCCGGCGGTGCCGAGGACGATCCGATGGATCTCCGCCAAGGGAGCCCCCGCGGGCCGGTCAGGCCGGAGCGGGGCCGGGCTGGGCCTCCTCGACGAGGAAGAGGATCCGCTGGCAGTGGCGGCAGAAGACGATCTCCTTCCCGCGGACGAGCCGGACGAAGTCGTTCGGGGTGATCTCGACGAAGCACCCCTGGCAGATCTGCGCCTCGACGCCGGCGATCGCCTGTCCGTCCCGCGCGCCGAGGACCCGCTCGTAGAGGGCGAGGAGGTCCGCGTCGACGCCGGCCGCCGCCTGCGCGCGGCGCTCCTCCCGCTCCCGGAGCCTCGCCTCGCAGGCGGCGAGGTCGACCCGGGCCGCCTCGCGGAAGGTGGAGAAGATCCCCTCCTCCTCGGCGAGGCGCTCCTTCGTGCGCCGCTCCCCCGCCCCGATCTCCTCGATCCGGTCGAGGAGGGCGATCCCCTCGTCCTCGAGGCGGGAGATCTCCTCCCGCAGCGTCGAGACCTGGTGCTGGAGGGCGAGGAGCTCCGCCGTGTGCCTCACCATGTTCGACTGGATCTCGAGCTTGGCGATCCGCTCGCGGCGCTCGCGCGTGTCGTTCTCGAGTTCCTTCACGCGCACGAGGGCGCGGAGGTGGCCCTCGCGGAGGCCCTCGATCTCCTTGCGCAGCTTCGTGACCTCGGCCTCCCGGCGGGCGACCTCCCGGGGGAGGGCGTCCCGCTCCCCCCGGAGGCCGCGCAGCTCGAGGTCGAGTTCCTGGATCTCGCGCAGCCCCCGGACGGTGGGATGGATCACGGTCCCCTCCTCTCCCGGCGGCTTCCCGCGGAAAGGAAAAAGGCCGTCCCGTGGCGGGACGGCCCTCGGAAGGCGCGGAGGGCGCTCGAAGGGAGCCCCCTCATCGGGCGAGGCTCCCGTCGGCGAAGCCGTAGAGCTTGCGGGCGCGGACGGGGTGCTGGAGCTTGCGGACCGCCTTCGCCTCGATCTGGCGGACGCGCTCGCGCGTCACCCGGAAGATCCGGCCCACCTCCTCGAGCGTGTAGGTGAGCCCGTCGCCGATCCCGTAGCGGAGCTTGATGATCTCCCGCTCGCGGAAGGTGAGGGTCCCGAGGACCTCCTCGATCCGCTCCCGCAGCATCTCGTGCGTCGCGGAGGAGACCGGGTTCTCCGCCTTCTCGTCCTCGATGAAGTCCCCGAAGTAGGAGTCCTCCGAGTCCCCGATCGGGCGGTCGAGCGAGATCGGCTGCTTCGCGATCTTCATCACCCGCTTCGCCTCGTCGACGGAGACGGAGGCCATCTCGGCGACCTCCTCGATCGAGGGCTCGCGCCCCTTCAGCTGGAGGAGGCGCTTCTGGACGTTCCGGAGCTTGCTCATCGTCTCGATCATGTGGACCGGGATCCGGATCGTCCGGGCCTGGTCCGCGATCGAGCGGGTGATCGCCTGGCGGATCCACCAGGTCGCGTAGGTCGAGAACTTGTAGCCCCGGCGGTACTCGTACTTCTCGACCGCCTTCATGAGGCCCGTGTTCCCCTCCTGGATGAGGTCGAGGAAGGAGAGGCCGCGGTTCCGGTACTTCTTCGCGATCGAGACGACAAGCCGCAGGTTCCCCGAGGAGAGCTTGCGCTTGGCGTCCTCGTAGTCGGCGTAGGCGCGGGAGACCTGGTCGAGCCGGCGCTCGAGCTTCGCCGTCGACTCGAGGGCGAGCTCCTGCATCCCGTCGACCCTCCCCCTCCACTCCTTCCAGGCGAGGGTCCCCCGCTTGGGGCCGTTCGCGCTCGCGAGCTTGCGCTCGATCCCGCGCATCTCGGCGAGCTTCTGCTGGAGGAGGTCGATCATCGGCCGCACCTTCTTCACCTGCAGGTGCAGCTCCTCGATCAGGATCGTGCACTTGCGGCGGCGGCTCTGGATCCGGCGCAGGAGCTCGAAGCGATCCGCCTCCGCGAGGTCCTCGTCGAGGAGGCGCGTCATGTCCTCGCGGGCCGCCTCGTAGAGCCGCCGCAGCGTCCCGAGGTTCTCGGGGAGCCGGCTCGAGAGGTCCTGCTTGCCGAGCTCCTCCTCCATCCCGGGGAGCCCCGGCTGGGTGCCGGCCGGGTTCACCTTGAGCGTCCGGTCGAAGGCGAGCTCGCCGGAGGCGACCTCCTCGAAGATGCGGGCCGCCTCCCCGATCGCGAAGCCCGACCCGAGGACCTTCTTCCGGAACTGCTTGCGGGAGACCTCGATCCGCCGGGCGAGGGAGATCTCCTCCTCGCGGGTGAGGAGGGGGATCTCCCCCATCTGCGTGAGGTACATCCGCACCGGGTCGTCGATCTTCTCCGTCGGCCCGGTCGAGTAGGGGTCCTCGTCCTGGAAGTCGGCGACCGGCTCCTCCTCCTCCTCGGCGCCCGAGGCGAACTCCGCGGGGGAGTCCTCCTCCGAGGCCTCGGGGGCCTCCGCCTCGTCGACGAGGTCGATCCCGTTCTCGTCGAGGATGGTGAGGACCTGGTCGATCCGGTCGGGGGAGATGAACTCCTCGGCGAGGATGCGGTTCATCTCCCCGTAAGTGAGGTACCCCTTGCGCTTCCCCTCCTCGAGGAGGAGCTTCACGCTCGGTTCGTGCCGGTCAGCGTCCAATCGTCTTTGCCTCCCGCAGGCGAGCGTGGAGCGCCTCGAGGGCGCCCTTCTCCGCGACGGGGTCCGATGCGATGCGCGCGCGCCGGAACAGTTCCGCGAACCGCTCCGCCTCCCGGCTCGCGCGCGCGCGCCTCAGGTACTCGAGGGAGCCGTGCAGGACTTCGGGGAGCCGGCCGAGGTCGAAGGGGGGAGCGGCGAGCCAGCCCGCCACCCGGGATCGCGCCGGGTGACCGGCGAGCCCGAGGAGGAGTGGGCCCGCCTCGATCTCCTCCCCGCGCTCCTCGAGGGCCGCCATCGCTCGGAAGATCTCCGCGTTCCAGGGATCCATGAAGTCGTCGGCCGCGACGAGCGCCCGCACCGCCGCGAACGCCCCCGGATCCTGCACGCAGCAGTGGAGGGAGTCCTCCTCCGCGCGCGCCTGCGCGCCGCGGGGAGGCTCCGCCGGGGGGGGTTCGGGTCGACCGGACCGCGCGATCGGCCTCGGAGCGCGCTCGAGGAGGTCCCCGAGCCGTCGCCCGAGATCCGACTCGGCTAGGAGTAGCCGCGACGCGATCCGCTTCAAGTACTCCCCCCGGCGGACCGGGGAGGAGACGCGGGAGACGAGGCCGAGGAGGAGGTCGGCCGCCCGGACGCGGCCGGGGCTGGTCGACAGGTCCTCCCGCGCCTCGATGCGCGCGAGGGCGTGGTCGAAGAAGTCCACCGCCCCGGCGAGGAGGTCGGCGAAGGCCGCCCCTCCCCGGGCCCGGACGAAGTCGCAGGGGTCCTTCCCCTCGGGGACGACCGCCACGCGCACGTCGAGGTCCTCGGCGAGCAGGACCTCGACGCCGCGCTCGGAGGCGCGCGCCCCGGCCTCGTCGCTGTCGAAGACGAGGACCACGGTCTCCGCGTACCGCCGCAGGAGCCGCGCATGGTCCGGGGTGAGGGCCGTGCCCAGGGTCGCGACGACGTTGCGCACCCCTTCCTGGTGCGGGAGGAGGACGTCCGTGTACCCCTCGACGACGGCGAGGGGCTTCCCCTCCGGCGCTCCCCCGGCTCCCCCCCTCCCTCCGCCCCCGCCGGTCGGGGAGAGGAACTTTCGCGCCCGCTCGAGGCCGTAGAGGAGCCTCCCCTTGCCGAAGAGCGGGGACTCGGGGGAGTTCAGGTACTTCGGACCCTCGGCGTCCCGGAGGACCCGGCCGCCGAATCCGACCGGGCGCTCGAGGCCGTCGAGGATCGGGAAGATCAGGCGGTCCCGGAACCGGTCGTAGAGCCTCCCCTCCTCGTTCCGGACGACGAGCCCCGCCGCCTCCAGCGCCTCGGGCGGGAGCCCCTTCCCTCGCGCCGCGCCGAGGAGGTCGTCCCACCCGGGGGCGGCGTACCCGAGACCGAACTCCTCGGCGCTCGCCGGGGCGATCCCGCGCCCCTCGAGGTAGGCGCGTGCCTCCCTCCCCCGCGGGGAGGCGAGGTTCGACCGGAACCGGTCGAGGGCGAACCGGAGGGCTTCCCGGATCCCCGTCCGGTCGTCCCGGGAGGATCCGATCGGACCCGAGCGCAGCGGGATCCCGGCGCGCTCCGCGAGGAGCTCGAGGGCCTCGCGGAAGCTGACCCTCTCGATCTCCTCGATGAAGGAGTAGCAGTCCCCCCCCTTCCCGCAGCCGAAGCACTTGAAGAACTGCTCCTCGGGGTGGACCTTGAACGATGGAGTCCGCTCCTCGTGGAAGGGGCAGAGGCCCTCGAAGTGCCGGCCGCGACGGCGGAGAGGGACGTGAGCCTCGACGAGCGCGACGAGGTCGGTCGCAGCCTTGACGCGGACGACGACATCGTCGCCCGCAGGGCGAGGGGACGGAATCGGGGACACCGGCTCTCGCGGGGGTGGGACTTCTCCCCGCTAACGGGCGTGGATGGGCAGTCCGGGGTCGGGTTCCCCGGACGGGGACTCGGGAAAGCGAAGAATCATACCCCGGGCGCAGGCGCGATCAAGGCGAGCGGAAGGGCCGCCTCGCGCGAGACTTCGATTCCCCCGCGGGGTCCCCCGGGGCGAGGGCGAGCGCGAGCCTCCGGAGCTCCTCCTCCCGGAGCTCCCCCAGGCGCTTCCCCGGATCGAGGGACAGCCTCGCGAGGAGGCCGGTCGGGTCGGGGGCGCCGGCCTCCCGCAGGACGGCGCGCAGCGCCTTCCTGGGCCAGCGGAAGAGGAGGTGGATCCCGCCGAGGAGCCGCCGGTACTCCTCCGGGGAGGGGCGCGCATCCCCCGGGACCAGGCGGACGACGGCCGAGCGCACCGACGGCCTCGGCCAGAAGACCTCGGGGGGCACCCGCCGGAGGATCTCCGCCGACCAGCCGGCGCCGAGGGCCGCGGAGAGGGGGCCGTAGGAAGGGGAGCCGGGCCGGGCCGCGATGCGGAGGGCCACCTCCTCCTGCACCATCACGATCATCCGCTCCGGGGGGGAGGTCGCGCTCGCCAGCTCGACGAGGACGGGGCCGGCCACGGCATAGGGGAGGTTGGAGACGAGGACGTAGGGGCGGAGGCCCTGGAGCCGGTCCTCGACCGCCGCCGCGAGGCGCCGCTTCCCCGCGAGGACGTCGGCCCGGAGGACCTCGACGCCGCGGCCCGGACCGATCGCCTCCTGGCAAGCCTCGGCGAGCGCGGGCTCGATCTCCACGGCGAGGACGCGCCGGCCCGGGCGGGCGAGCCGTGAGGTGAGGGCGCCCGGTCCGGAGCCGACCTCGAGGACGTTCTCTCCGGTCCGGAGGCGCGCGTCGCGGACGATCGCGTCCGCCAGGTTCCCGTCGGCGAGGAAGGACTGGCCGCGGAACCTCGACGGACGGAAGCCGTGGCGCTCGAGCCTCTCCCGCAGCGCGGCGAGCCCCGGCGCCTTCACCGGGGGCGGCCCGCCTCCGCGGCGTCGGCCATCTCCAGGGCGATCGACGCGGGCACGCTTCCCGTCTCGGCGAGGCCCCGCAGGACCGGCGCGGACTCGGGACCCCACCGCGCGGCGATCCGCCGCAGCGCGGCCCTCCCCTCGGGGCCGGCGCCCGCGGCGGCCGGCAGCGTCCTCGCCAGGTACGTCTCCGCGTCGGCCGCGCACCGCAAGCCGAAGTCGTCGCCCCGCACGCCGGGGTCGTAGCGCAGCTCCTCGACGACCCGGACCTCCGCGCGGCCGCGGCTCCAGAAGGAGCCCCCCTTGAGGAGCCCCTCCGGCTCGGACGTCCACTCCCAGACGTTCCCCTCGAGGTCGTAGCACCCCTCCGGGGACCTCCCGCTCTCGAAGGTGCCGACCCGGGTCGTGTCGAACAGCTCGAACTCGATCGTGTTCGCCCGCAGCCGGAACCAGTCGTTCCCCCACGGGTACCGGTAGCCGGTCCCCCCCCTCGCCGCCCTCTCCCACTCCCGGGCGGTCGGCAGGCGCATGCCCCGCCAGGCGGCGAAGGCCTCGGCGTCCGCTCGGTCGACCCAGACGACGGGGTGGTCCTCGCGGCCGGGAGGGGGGGAGGACGCGCCGAGCCAGTGCCGCGGGGGGTTCCCCCTCGCGTGTCCGGTCGCGGCGAGGAAGGCGGCGTACTCGCCGTTCGTGGCCTCGAAGCGGTCGATCACGAAGGGGCGCTCGATGCGCCCCCCTCGCGCGGTGCCGCCCGAGGGAGGCGCCAGCGGTCCCGAGGGGAGGAGGGCCACCCGCGAGAGGGGATCGAGGACCTCCGGGGCGAGGGGGGCCCCGTCCTCGCGGCACCCGGCGAGACCGGCGGCGAGGAGCGCGCCGAGGGCGGCCGCGCTCCCGCGCTCGCGCACCCGGGTGGGAAGGCGCCTAGCGTTCGACGAGGACGATCTCCACGCGCCGGTTCCGCTTCTTCCCCTCCGCCGTCGTGTTCTCCGCGATCGGACGCCATTCGCCGAACCCGGCGACGGAGACCTTGTCGGCGCTCGCCGCCCCGCCCTTCGTGAGGGCGTCGGCGACGCGCAGCGCCCGCGCCGCGGAGAGCTGGAGGTTCCCGAGCGGGTACTTCGCCTTCGTCCGGACGACCGGGTCGTTGTCCGTGTGCCCCTCGACGCGGATCCCCTTCGGGGACTTCGCCCCGATCTCCTCGGCGATCCGGGAGAGGATCGCTCCCGCGCTCGACTTCACCTCCTCGCTCCCCGAGTCGAAGAGGACCGAGTCCTTGATCCGGAGCACGGGTCCCTCGGGGCCGGTCAGGTACTCGATGTCCCCCCGCTCGACGCCGGGGAGGCCCGTGAGGCGCGCCTCGAGCTCCTTCAGCCGCTTCTCGTACTCCTCGCGGATCGCGGCGGCCTCCCGGAAGCCGGTCGCCCCGACGGAGGCGAGCTCGAGCTCCGAGATCCGGCTGCGCAGCGCCCGGTTCTCGCTCTCGAGCTGGTGCTGGTTCGCCTCCATGTTCCGGGCGATCTCCTCCCAGTGCCGGGTCGCGTTCCGCTCCTTCTCGTACTGCGTGCGCGTCGCGCACCCGGGGGAGAGGACGAGGACGAGGGCGAGCGCCGCGCCGGCGCACGTCGGAACGTTCGGGCGCATGGATCTCCTTCTCTTCTCGGGCCCCGGCGGCTCCTACGGCTGCATCATTCCCTTGACGAAGTTCGCGATCCCGCCCGCGATCCCCGTCGCCTGGACGTTGGCGGCGCCATGGGCGACGAAGCCCGCGAGGACGAGGAGCACGCTCGTCACGACGAGGCACAGGCGCATCCCCATCCCCTCGGAGGCGGTCTCCACGGGCACGGGGGCGCGGGCGCGCGCGCGGGGGGCGGCGACGGCGGGGGCGGCCTCCTCGACCGGGAGCTCGATCGCCTCGGCGACCGCGGGCTCCTCCTCGAGGAGGGTGTCCGCCTCCGAGATCTGGGCGGTCGCCATCCCCGGGTCCTCCTCGGAGACGATCGGGATCTCCTCCCCGAGGTCGACGACCTCCCCGCCGCGGCGGGTGCGCATCCGCTCGATGTCCTCCCGGCGGAGCTTCACGAGGTCGCCGTCGCGGACCGCCCGGATCTCCCCCGCCGAGACGAGGCGCTTCAGCTCCTCCTCGCGCATCTGCAGCTCCCGGAGGGCACGCTCGAACGAGTAGAACTCTTCGGCCACGGTGTCTTTCTCCTGGTGGGTCAGCGGGGGACGGCCGCCCCGTCCCCGACGTCGAGGCCGGAGGTCGGGGGGGAGGCCCCTTCGCGCTTTCGGAACAGTCGCTCGAGTTCTCGGTAGGAGTACTCCGACTCGTCGTTGTACCCGTAGAGCCAGAGGTCGAGGTCGATCCGCCGGGCCCCGAGGAGGCGCACCCCCCTCGAGGAGCGGCTCCCGCCCGAGGCCTGGTAGACGGCGAGCTGGCGCCGCTTCGTGTCGACGAGGTAGAGGATCGACTCCCCCATCCGGTCGACGCCGGTGACGGCGATCATGTCGCCGTTCGAGTCCGCGGTCGAGACCGTCGTCGGGAGGAGGGGGAGACCCGGGGGATCCGTGGGGACCGGCGGCGTCCCGGGCTCCTGGCGCGGAGTCGCGGGCCGGGCGGCGGGGAGGAGGAACGGGACCGCGGCGGCGCTGGCGGCGAGCGCGAGGAAGCCGATTCGGGTGGGCACGCGGGGAGGGGGCCCGGCGGGGGCCGGGGAAAGCCCAGAGTCTACCCGAGCGGCGCGCCCCGGGAAGGGGCGGCCGAGGAGGGAGCGGCATGGGCGGGGAACCGCATCGTCACCTCGAATCCCCCCCGCGGCCGATTGCCGATCTCGATCGTCCCCCCGTGGTCCCGGACGACCGCGTAGACCATCGGGAGGCCGAGCCCCGTCCCCTTCGGCTTCGTCGTGAAGAAGAGGTCGAAGACGCGAGGGACCTTCGCGGGATCCATCCCCGGGCCGTCGTCGGCCACGGTCGCGACGACGGCGCTCCCCTCCCGGCGGATCGCGACCTCGATCCTCCGCTCCCCCGCGGGGCGCGCCTCGAGCGCGTCGGCCGAGTTGAGGAGGAGGTTCAGGAACACCTGCCCGAGCGCGCGCGCGTCCCCCCGGACGGCCGCCCCCTCCTCCACGCGCCGCGCGACCTCGATCCCCGACTTGGCGAACCGGTGGGCGACGAAGGCGAGCGCCGTCTCGAGGGGGCGCGCGAGCTCGACGCGCTCGGGCTCCCCGCCGTGGGGCGTCATCTCGAGGAGGCGCCCGACGATCCCGCGGATGCGGTCGAGCCCCTCGAGGAGGAGGTCGAGGTAAGCCTCCCGCCGCTCCGCCTTCCCCTCGCGCAGCGCCCGCGCGGCGTTCAGCATCCCCCCGAGGGGGTTGTTGATCTCGTGGGCGATCCCCGCCGCGAGCGTCCCCGTGGCGGCGAGGCGCTGGGCGAGGAGGAGGTCGCGCTCGGCCTTCGCGGCCCGGGCGCTCGCCTCCCGGACCTCGCGCTCGAGGGTCGCCCGGTGGCCGCGGATCGTCTCGACCATCGCGCCCACGTCCCGGACGAGGCCGGCGACCTCGTCGCTGCGGGGAGGGGGGGCGGGGACGAGCGCGTCCTCCCCCCGGGCGATCCGCCGGCTCGCCGCGGCGAGGGAGACCACGGGGCGGAGGACCCACCGGGAGAGGCCGAGGAAGACGAGCGCCGTCCCGAAGGCGAGACTCGCGAACAGGCCGAGGGCGAGGCCGCCGACGGTGAGCCCGCTCGCCGGGGTGTCGGGGAGCCTCGGGAGGAAGTAGCCCCCGCCCCAGATGTCCCCGGACCCCCCGTCCCGGGAGACGATGGGGAGGGCGATCCCCTCCCGCCCCTCGACGAGGCCTCCCCTCTCCTTCGCCTCGCGGATCCGGGCCGTCGCCACCTCGACGTCGAAGTCGGGGGAGCGGTGGCGCGCCCCGAGGGGATTGATGTGGATCGCGATCGGGATCGTCGTCTCCCCCGCCTCCACGTAGCGGTTGAGGATCACGGCGTCCTTCATGAGCCGCCAGCCGGGCCACCGGAGGATCTCCGTGACCGTGCGACCCTCCTCCCCCGCCGGGACCCGGAGCGTCTCGGGAAGGGTCCGCGCGAGGGTCTGGAGGTTCTCGACGACCTCCCGGCGGAAGGCCTCCTGCCGCCGCCCCTCGAGCGCCGTCGCGCGGGCGACGAAGGCGGCGAGGACGCCGAACACGACGAGGTTCGTCGCCGCGAGGCCGGCGAAGACCTTCGCGCGCAGCCGCACTACTGGCCGAGCTTCTCGAGGATCGAGAGGAGCGGGAGGAAGAGGGAGATCACGATGAACCCGACGACGACGGCCATCCCGACGAGGAGGAGGGGCTCGAGGACCTTGAAGAGCCCCTCGAGGCTGCGGCTCACCTCGACGTCGTAGGCGTCGGCGACCTTGAGGCACATCCGGTCGAGCTCCCCGGTCTGCTCCCCGACGTCGACCATGTTGACGACGAGCTCGTCGAAGACCCCGGTCGCCCCCATCGGGGTCGCGAGCCCCTCCCCCTCCCGGACGCGCTCCCGGACGTGCTCGATCGCCTCGGCGACGACCTCGTTCCCGGTCGAGCCCTTGACGATCCCGAGGGCCTCGAGGTGCGGGACGCCGCTCGACAGGAGCGTCCCGAAGGTCCGGCTGAAACGCGCGACGACCGCCCGCGCGACGAGGCGCCCGACGAGGGGGAGCCGCAGCACCCTCCCGTGGAGGAAGCGGCGGAACCCGTAGGCCCGGACGTAGGCGACGCGCAGCCCGACGGCGACCGCGACGAGGCCGATCCCGACCATCCAGCCGTCCTTGATCACGAAGCGGCTGAAGTCGACGAGGAACTTGGTCGGGCCCGGCAGCTCCGTGTCGAGGGTCTGGAAGATCTCCTCGAACTTCGGGATGACGACGAGGAAGACGATCGTGAGGACGAGGGTCGCGATCCCGAGGACGACGCAGGGGTAGAGGAGGGCCGACTTCGTGCGGTCGCGGATCGACTGCATCCGCTCGAGGTACTCGGCGAGGCGCTTGAGGATCGTGTCGAGGACCCCTCCCGCCTCCCCCGCGCGGACCATGTTCGTGAAGAGCCGGTCGAAGACCCGCGGGTGCTTGCCGAGCGCCTCGGAGAGCGGCGTCCCCCCCGCGACGTCCTCGGCGACGGCCGCGAGGACCTTGCGGAACGCCCCCGACTCGAGCCGCGCCTCGAGGATCTGCAGGGCCCGGAGCACGGGGACCCCCGCCTCGAGCAGGGTCGAGAACTGGGTCGTGAACTGGACGAGGACGCGGGTCCCGACGGCGCGGCCCCGGAGGCTCGCGGCCGGCGCGGTCGCCGTCGCGGCCTTCCCGGCCGGCCGGGGCGGGGCGGCCACCTGTCGCTGGATCTTGGCGGGCATGGGCTCTGGAAGCGCTCCTAGTCGATCGCCGTCGTCTCCCGGAGGATCTCCTCGATCGTCGTCTCCCCCTCGGCGACGAGGAGGAGCCCGGAGTCCCGCAGCGGCCGCATCCCGTCCGCCCGCGCCGCCTCGAGGAGCCGATCGTGGGAGGCCCCCTCGAGGACGAGGTTCCGCACCCGATCGCTCATCCGCAGGATCTCGAAGATCGCCGTGCGGCCGCGGAATCCGGTGTGGAAGCAGGCGTCGCACCCCTTCCCGTACGCGAACTTCGCCCCGGCGAGGACCTCGGCGGGGAGGCCGAGGTCCCGCAGGAGCCGCGGATCGGGCTCGAGGGGGGTCCGGCAGGACGTGCAGATCCGGCGCACGAGGCGCTGGGCGACGACCGCCTCGAGGGTCGCGCCGAGGAGGAAGGGCTCGACCCCGATGTCGACCATCCGGGTGACCGCCGCCGGGGCGTCGTTCGTGTGCAGGGTCGAGAAGACGAGGTGGCCCGTGAGGGAGGCTTCGATCGAGACCTGGGCGGTCTCCCGGTCGCGGATCTCCCCGACGAGGATGACGTCGGGGTCCTGGCGCAGGATCGTGCGGAGCACGGCCGCGTAGGAGACCCCGATGTCCTCCTGGATCGGGATCTGGACGATCCCGGGGAGGTCGTACTCGACGGGGTCCTCCGTCGTGATGATCTTCAGCGTCGGGTCGTTCGCGGCCGCGAGCATCCCGTAGAGGGTCGTCGTCTTCCCCGAGCCGGTCGGCCCGGTGACGAGGACGATCCCGTGGGGGAGGTCCAGGAGCGCCCGCACGGCCGCCTCCTCGTCCGCGCGCAGCCCGAGCCCCGCGAGCTCGAGGCGCACCGCCCCGCGGTCGAGGACCCGCATGACGCAGGATTCCCCGAACATCGTCGGGAGGGTCGAGACGCGCAGGTCGACGGAGCGGCCGTCGATCGAGAGCTCGATCCGCCCGTCCTGCGGCAGGCGCGACTCCGCGATGTCGAGGTTGGCGAGCACCTTGACGCGGGAGGTGAGGGCCGGGGCGAGGTGGGGCGGGGGGCTCTCGATCGGGTAGAGGACGCCGTCGACGCGGTAGCGGATGCGGAACTCCCCGTCGAAGGGCTCCAGGTGGACGTCCGAGGCGCGGTCCCGGATCGCCTGGTGGAGGATCGCGTTGAGGAGGCGCACGACGGGGGCGGCGTGGGCGAGGGCCTGGGCGTCGCCGGAGATCTTCTCCCCCCCGCCGGCCGCGGCGACCGCGTCGGCGACGCTCTTCCCCCCCTTCCCGCCGTAGGCCCGCTCCACGGCCGCCTTGAGGGCCTTCTCCTCGGCGAGGACCGCGCGGACCGGCTTGCCGACGAGGAAGCGCAGGTCGTCGAGGACCGCGCCGTTCCTCGGGTCGAGGACGGCGACGACGAGCTCGTTGCGGTCCTCCTTGACCGGGAGGATCCCGAAGACGGAGGCGGTCGAGGGATCGATCCTCGCGAGGAGCTCCGGGGAGGGGGCGAGCGCCGCGGCGTCGACCACCTCCATCCCCGACTGGATCGCGAGCGCCGCGGCGACGTCCTTCTCCGTGCAGTGGCCGAGGGAGACGAGGATCGCGCCGATCGGGCGCCCCTCCTTCCGCTGGACCTCGAGGGCCTCCTGGATCTGGCCCTCCTTCACGACCCCGCGCTCGCGCAGGATCCGGCCGAGGAGCTTCCTCCCCCCGCTCACGCGGGGAGGGGCGCCCCGAGGCGCGCGGCGAGGTCGTTCGGCAGCGTCGCGAAGGCGAGGGCCTCCTCGCGCGAGATCACCCCGCGCTTGCCGAGGTCGAAGAGGTGGTCGTCGAGGAGGGACATCCCGAGGCGCTTGCCCGTCTGGATCGCCGAGAGGATCTTGAAGCTCTCGTTCTTCCGGATGTGGTTCTCGATCGCCGGGGTCATCACCATGACCTCGAAGACGGCGACCCGGCCGGCGCCGTCCGCCCGCGGGAGGAGCACCTGGGAGATCACGGCGAGGAGGGAGACGGAGAGCATCGTCCGGATCTGCTCCTGCTGGTCGGGGGGGTAGACGTCGACGATCCGGTCGACCGTCCGCGCCGCGCCCGTCGTGTGGAGGGTCCCGAAGACGAGGTGGCCCGTCTCCGCGGCGGTGATCGCCGCGGAGATCGTGGCGAGGTCGCGCATCTCCCCGAGGAGGATCACGTCGGGGTCCATGCGGAGCACGCGGCGCATCGCCTCGGCGAAGGTGGGGACGTCGTTCCCCACCTCCCGCTGCGTGACGAGCGACTTCTTCGAGCCGTGGTAGTACTCGATCGGGTCCTCGATCGTGACGATGTGGCGGTCGTCGTTCTGGTTGATCCAGTCGATCATCGTCGCGAGCGTCGTCGTCTTCCCCGAGCCGGTCGGCCCGGTCACGAGCACGAGCCCGCGCGGGCGCGAGAGGAACTCCCGGATCGTCCCCGGGAGGCCGATCTCCTCGAAGGAGAAGAATCTCGAGGGGAGCACGCGCAGGCTCGCGCCGAAGTGGCCCCGCTCCCGGAAGACGCTCACGCGGAATCGGGCGCGCTCGTCGAAGGAGACGGCGAAGTCGGCCCCGCCGACTTCCCCGAGCTCCTTCCAGTGCCGGTCGGAGCACAGTTCCTTGACGAGGCCCTCCGTCTCCTCGGGCTTGAGGACCTGCGTCCCGTCGGGGGCGAGTCGGCCGTGCACCCGGAGGATCGGAGGGTTGCCCGCCTCGACGTGGAGGTCGGAGGCGCCCCGTTCGAGCGTCCTGTCGAGAAGCTGGCGGATCTTCGGCACGTCACGCCCCTCCCGGGGTCCCGTCGGTCGCCTCGCCCGCGCGCGTCACCCGAAGCAGTTCCTCCGCGGTGAGGGTCCCGTCGAGGACCTTCCGCACGCCGTCCTCGTAGAGGGTCGTGTAGCGACCGGCCGCGCGGGCGCGGTCGCGCAGGCGCCCGAGAGCCTCCCCGGCGTAGATCCCTTCCTTGAGACCGGCGTCGACCTCGAGCATCTCGAAGAGCCCTTTGCGCCGGAAGTATCCGGTCCCGCCGCACGCCCCGCACCCCTTCTCCCGGCGGAGGTTCCTCCCCTCGAGGGCCGCCGGCGGCACGCCGAGGATGCGCGCGAGGGACGCCGAGGGCGCGACCGGCTGCGCGCACTTCTCGCACAGCAGGCGCACGAGCCGCTGCGCGAGGATCGCCTGGAGCCCCGCCGCGACCAGGAAGGGCGGGACCCCCATGTCGATCAGCCGCGTGATCGCCGAGATCGCGTCGTTCGTGTGGAGGGTCGAGAAGACGAGGTGGCCCGTCAACGCCGCCTGGATGGCGACCTCGGCCGTCTCCTTGTCCCGGATCTCCCCCACCAGGATCACGTTCGGGGCCTGCCGCAGCATCGCCCGGAGGATCCGGGCGAAGGTGAGGCCGATCTTCGGCTTCACCTGCGTCTGGTTGATCCCCTGGATGTGGTACTCGACCGGGTCCTCCGCCGTCAGGATCTTGACGTCGGGGCGATTGAGGAAGGAGAGCGCCGCGTAGAGCGTCGTCGTCTTCCCCGAGCCGGTCGGACCCGTGACGAGGACGAGGCCGTTCGGCCGCTTCAGGATCTTCCGCAGCCGCGTCTCGTCGTCGGGGTGCAGGCCGAGGTCCGCGAGGGTGAGCAGGCTCGCCTCCCGGTCGAGGAGCCGCATGACGAAGGTCTCGCCGTGGTTCCCCGGAAGGACGGAGGCGCGGATGTCGATCTCCTTCCCCAAGATGCGCATCCCGATCCGGCCGTCCTGCGGGCGGCGCTTCTCCGCGATGTCCATCGAGGCCATGATCTTCAGGCGCGACAGCAGCGGAGGCTGGAGCGTGGAGGGATGCTCCGCGACCTCCCGCAGCACGCCGTCGATCCGGTACCGCACCCGCAGCCGGTCGGAGAACGGCTCGACGTGGATGTCGCTCGCCCGCGCCTCGAGCGCCTCCTCGACCATCTTCCGGACGAGCCGGATGATCGGGGCGTCCTCCGCCTCCTCCTGCGCCGCGCTCGGTGCCGCTCCGGGCGCCGCCGCCCCCTCCTCCTTTCCGTAGGCCGCGGCGAGGGCCTTCTTGAGCGCCGACGGGGCCGCCACCGCGCAGTCGATCTCGGCCCCGACGACGAACCGGAGGTTGTCGACGAGGTGGACCTTGAGCGGGTCGTCGATCGCCACCGTCAGCCGGCCGTTCCTCTCGAGGACCGGCAGCGCCCCGTACTCCCGCGCCATCTCCCCGGGCACGCGGTCGAGGACCGCCTTCCCGATCTTCCCCTTCGCGAGGTCGACGAACGGCAGGCCCGCCTGCTTCGCCAGGGCCCGTGCCACGGCGGTGTCGTCGGTCGATCCGAGCGCGACCAACGCCTCCCCGATCCGGACCGCCTTCCCCCGCTGATGCGCCAGGGCCGCCTCGACCTGCGATGTGGTGACGGCCCCCATCTCGACGAGGATCTCGCCGAGCTTCTTCCGGGGGCCTCCGGTCGGCTTCTTCGGGGGGGGATCGGGCAATGCGGCGGTCGGGACGGGAGGGCGGGGACTCCCGCCGGGCTCGAGACCGGTCTTCTCTAGCGGCCCGGCCGGGGAAAGGCTACGGGGGGGGCGCCACCCGATTCGTCGACCCGGGCCGAATTCGGAACCGGATGTTAGGATCGTCCCGTCTCGCGGGTCCCGGCCGCCCGGGAGGAGGCGCGGCCGCGCGGGCCCGGAGGCGAAAGGAGCGCCCCGTGAGCGAGCAACGCCTTCCGTGGCGACCTACGTGGGTCGTAGCTCTCAGCGCGTTGGTCGGAGGGGCCGCATCCGCGGGAGAACCGGGGTCGGCGGGCGTTTGCGCCAACGGTGCCGAGACCCTCCCGAGGCTCCCCTTCGCCTTCGTCGAGAACCAAGGTCAGTGGGCCACCCCCGCGAGGTTTGTCGCGCGAAGGGGAGGAATGGTCGCCCGGTTCGAGGAGGAGGGGATCGTCTTCCAGGTCGTGCGTCCGGAGGAGGACGGGGCCACGAGGGGCGTCGTCGTTCGCCTCGCCCTCGAACGGAGGGGCGCGCCCGCGACGCTCGAGGGCGAGGGGAGGCAGCCGGGGAGCCACAACTTCTTCCTCGGGAACGACCCGGCGGGATGGAGGACCGACGTGCCGGGGTACGCGAGCGTCCTCTACCGGGGCATCGGAGAGGGCATCGACCTCCGATGGAGGGAGGAGATGGGGAGGCTCGAGTATGACCTCCTCCTCTCGCCCGACGCCGACCTCGGTCGGGTCGTCTTTCGCTGCGAGGGGACGGAAGGGCTCGGCCTCGAGCCGGACGGCGCCCTGACGATGAAGACGGCGCTCGGTCCGATCCGACAGAGTCCGCCCGCCTCGTGGCACGCGCTCCCCGGCGGAGAGCGGAGGCCGATCGAGGCGCGGTTCCGGATTGTCGGGCCGGATCGATTCGGTTTCGAGGCGCCCGGGCGCGACCCGACCCTCCCGCTCGTCATCGACCCGGGGCTCCTCTATTCGACCTTCCTCGGCGGCTCGAGCAACGACGACGCCTTTGCCGTCGCGATCGACGCATCCGGATCGGCGACCGTGGCGGGCCAGACCGTGTCGTTGAACTTCCCCACGACACCCGGCGCGTACGACACGACCCTCCTCTTCCTCTACGACGCCTACGTCACCCGACTTTCTCCCTCGGGGGGGAGCCTCGTCTACTCGACCTTCCTCGGCGGCTTCGACCTCGACGTCGCCTACTCCCTCGCGCTCGAACCGTCCGGGGCCGCCACCGTGGCGGGGCGGACGAGAGCGTCGGACTTTCCCACGACGGCAGGGGCCTACGACACGAGCATCAACAGCTCCCTCCCCTATTGGGATGCCTTCGTCGCCCGGCTCTCCCCATCCGGGGGGAGCCTCCTCT